>DAHXND010000061.1 GCA_027366675.1 Acidimicrobiales bacterium | reverse complement strand
CTCTAACCGCCTCCACCGCCGATTCCACGATTGCCCCCGTTGACTGGAAGACATCTCATGGGCCACCTCCTGCGGGGAGCCCTGTTTGTGATGTGTTCGTGAAGGTAGTGGCAGGAAGGTTCGTGCCTGTGTTCACGGCTGGACATGAGGTGTTCACGTGTACGAAACCCCCCAGCCCGAAGCGCACAGCGCCGCCTGCTGGCACGCCCGGAACCTGATACGGTAGGCAGGCCACCAGGATGGCCAGAGCGCCGGAGTGGACAGGGAGCCGACCGGGTCCAGCGGGGCACGGCCACGAGGCGCCCCGCCACCGATCGATGACGGGGCGCCGATCAATGAGGGGTGGTCAATGATGGGGCGCCGGTCAATCAGCTACGCCCGGGCACGTAGCGCGTAGCATAGTTCCAGTCATGGGTACTTTCTTCGATTTCGCGTTCACTGGGGTACCCTACGGATGCGACTTCGCGATCCTGGCTGTGGGCCTCGTGCTCACCTACCGCGCTACCGGCGTGTTCAACCTGGCATTCGGAGCGCAAGCGTACCTCTCGGCGCTCGTGTTCTACGTCCTGGTCCGCAGCAGCCATCTTCCCGTCTGGGCCGCAGCGCTCGTCGCGATCCTCGGGCTGTCGCCGGCAGTTGGGATATTCCTGGATCGCGCTCTCTTCAGGCTGCTCCCGCCAGGGGCGACGGTGGGAAAGCTGGTCCTGTCTGTCGGGATACTCATAGCGATACCCAACATCACCTCGATCGTCTTCGGGCCAGCCACGCGCCTTTCCCCGCCGAGCCTCGTCTTCAATCTGAACGAGGTCTACTTCCACGTGGGTTCGGTGCCGGTGAACGGATTGGAGCTCGGACCCGCGGTCGTCACTGTCCTGGTCGTGCTGGTGCTCCTGGCACTGCTTCGCTGGAGCAGCATAGGCCTGCGAATGCGTGCCGTAGTCGAGAGCCGGCGGCTGGCCCAGATGGAAGGGGTGAATGCCTCCGGGGTATCCAGCTTCGCCTGGGGACTCTCCAGTGTTCTTGCCGGTCTGGCGGGTGTCCTGCTCGCACCGCTCGACGCCAGCCTGCACTCGTCCGATTACACGAGCCTCGTGGTTTCCGCGATGGCGGTAGCGGTATTCGGTCTCTTGAGGAGCCTACCCAGGGCGCTGGCCGGAGGGGTCATCCTGGGCGTTATCCAGACCATCGTCGCTGGGTACCTACCCTCGAACAGCACGCTGTCGGGTGGCATCCAGGCTGCGCTCCCCTTCCTGCTGCTGGCTGCGCTCCTCGTGGGGGTCCCGTCGATGCGCAGGCTCGAGGAGTCACAGGATCCCCTCTCGGTCTGCGATCCACCGGCACCACCTCTTGCTGCGGCTGTGCGCGACCGGCGCCTAGAGCGGCCCATGCGCGTGGGGTTCTGGCTGCTCGTGGTAGCGTTCCTCGTCTCCTCCGCGACCTGGATCCCCGGGGATTGGGTCTACGAGCTGGGGATCGGCCTCAGCCTCTCTGTGGTCTTCCTCTCCTACACGCTGATAACGGGTATGGCCGGGCAGATCTCCCTGTGCCAGGCGACATTTGCGGGGGTGGGCTGCTTCTTCGCAGGGCAACTGGCGATCCGGCTGGGCTTCCCTATGCTGGCCGGCATAGCCATAGGGGGTGCGGCCGCAGCAGTGGTGGGAGTCGTGGTGGCCGTGCCCGCCCTGCGCCTGGGTCGCCTGCCGCTGGCCCTTCTCACGCTGGCGTTCGCTCTAGTGGCGGACAACCTGATCTTCCCCTACTCATGGGCGGGTGGGGGAGCGAGCGGCCTCTTCCTACCCGAGATCCGCGTGGGCTCCATGAACCTGTCGAACCCGCGGCCGTTCGTATTCCTGAGTTGCGTGGTGCTGGCTATCTGCGCGATAGCTGTCCTGCTGGTGCAGCGCGGCCATCTGGGGCGCGCCCTTGCCGCCATCCGCGGTAGTGAGATAGCGAGTGTGAGCCTGGGGCTGAACGTGAATCGCGCGAAGATCGTTGTGTTCGCGCTAGCTGCCGCCATGGCAGGCATAGGCGGAGTTCTATACGGGGCGGTGCAGCAGGCAGTGTCCCCGAACGACTTCGTGTACGAGTACTCCCTGGTCTTCGTCGTAGTTGTCATCACGACGGGCGCCACGACGGTGGAGGGAGCGATCCAGGCAGGGATGGCCTATGCCATCATCGCTCAGGTTCTCACCTACGTGCCGCAGCGTCTGGACGGCCTGGAGCCGATCCTGTTCGCCATCGGGACAGTGACCTATGCGGCCCATCCCGAGGGGATAGTAGAGTACCAGCGACGCATATGGATGCAGCGCGTAGGCCGCCTGCTCGCGAGGTGGGACCAGCAGCGCGCCGGTGGGCCTGGCCCGCGCTCGGGTGAGGCGCCACGGGGCGAACACGCCGGCCAGGAGAGATCCCCTGCCATAGCCCCCGGTGAGGCGGCTCCTATCATCCTCGGAACGGATTCCTGAGGGGACTGGATGTCGCTCCTAGAGGTCGTGGATCTCTCCATCTCCTTCGGGGGAGTTCAGGCATTGGCAGGTGTCACGCTGAGCGTGGAGGAAGGGGAGATGGTTGGTCTGGTGGGGCCGAATGGCGCCGGTAAGACCACCCTGTTCAACTGCCTGTGCGGGAACGTCGCAGTAGACGAGGGGAGTGTTCGCTTCGATGGCGTGGTGATGGACCGGCTCTCACCGTACCAGCGCGCCAGGCTCGGGATACGGCGCACCTTCCAGCGAGTGGAGGTGTTCCCGGACCTGAGCGTGGAGGAGCACCTGCTCGTGGCCGAGCGGGCACGTCTTGGCCAGCCGACCCTCTGGCGGGCGCTCTCCCGGCGAGGCCGGGAGAGCGCCTCGGAGCGAGTGGGGATCCAGGAGATGATGGAGCGATTCGGCTTGCTCGAGCTCGCAGGCACTCCGGTCGCGGCCCTATCGCTGGGGCAGTGCCGCCTGGTCGAGCTGGCCCGTGCCCTCCAGGGCCGTCCGAGGATGCTCCTCGCAGACGAACCCTCATCGGGGCTCGATGCGTTCGAGACGGCCGAGCTGGCCTCCACTCTCCGGTCCATGTGCGAGGAGGAGGGGGTTACACTGGTGCTCGTCGAGCATGACCTCGACATGGTGAGGAAGGTCGTCGGGCGAGCCGTTGTCCTGGACCTCGGGCGCATAGTGGCTCTCGGCAGCCTGGAGCAGGTGCTGGCGGATCCGCAAGTCAGGCGTGCCTACCTGGGCGAGGAGGCACCAGCATCGTGAGCGATGAAGTCATATCTCTAGAGCACGTGGATGCGTCCTACGGCTCGTATCGCGCTCTCTTCGACGTGTCGTTCTCCGTGCCGAGCGGAGCTCTCGTGGCCCTGCTGGGAGCGAACGGCGCGGGCAAGTCGACAGTCGCTCGCGTAGCGACCGGCCTCGTGCCGAAGACGGCCGGCCGCCTGCGCGTGTGTGGGCACGATACGGATCACATGGCATCATGGCAGATAGCCCGCCTTGGCGTGGCTCACGTTCCAGAGGGACGTGGAATATTCGGTGACCTGAGCGTGGAGGAGAACCTCATCCTGTCGTTCAGGCAGCGTCTCGGGAGGAAGGAGGTCCGGTCGGCCATAGAGCGCGCGTATGGCGCGATGCCCGTCCTCGCGCAACGGCGCCACCAGGTAGCGAAGACGCTCTCAGGTGGCCAGCAGCGCATGCTGAGCCTGGGCAAGGTGCTGGCAGCACCTCCTAAGGTCCTGATCGCAGACGAGCTATCGCTTGGGCTTGCTCCTGTAATCGTAGAGAGCGTCTACGAGCACCTCCGGACGATCAACGCGAACGGCACTGCTGTCCTGGTGGTCGAGCAGCAGGTGAGCCGGGTCCTCCAACTCGCAGAGAGCTCGGTGATCCTCGAGAAAGGCAGGGTGGCATGGCAGGGTCCGTCCGGGGAAGCCCATCGTGCCATGGAAGCAGTGCTCGCAGGTGCGGCCAGGGAGACAGGCCGGCTGGAGGTTGGTTCGTGAGTGGACACTGGTGCGTGGCGATACGAGCTGAAAGGGAGGCATGATAGTTGGGACTGCTTGACGAGCGGGTGGCGATAGTCACCGGGGCCGGCCGTGGAATCGGGCAGGCCGTGGCCGTATGCCTGGCCAGCGAGGGTGCCCGGGTCCTGGTCAACGACGTAGGCACATCGCTCTCCGGCGACGGGCGGAGCGCCGGGCCGGCCGGCTGCACGGTGGAGCTGATAGAGGCGGCTGGCGGGGGAGCAGAGGCTGATGGGGAGTCGGTCGCGGACTTCGAAGGAGCTGGGCGCATGGTCCGGCACGCGCTCGATCGCTTCGGGCGGCTCGACATAGTCGTGAACAATGCCGGGATCGTGCGGGACCGCAGCCTCTTGAAGATGTCCGAGGAAGAATACGACGCCGTTGTCGCTGTTCACCAGAAGGGAACGTTCAACCTGGTGCGTCACGCTGCCCCTGTGATGCGCGAGGCGGGGTACGGGCGGATCGTGAACATGACGTCGTCAGCCGGGCTCCGGGGGAATTACGGGCAGACGAACTATGCTGCGGCCAAGGCGGCGATCATGGGCATGACCTTCGTATGGGCTCTGGAGCTCGGGCGCTACGGCATTACCGTGAATGCAGTGGCACCGGCTGGCCTTACGCGGATGACCGAGGGCCTGTTCGCCGGATCGGATCCCCGTGAGCACGACCCCGCCCTGAATGCCCCGCTGGTGGCGTACCTGGCGTCTGAGTCGGCATCCCATGTGAATGGGCAGGTGCTCGGGAGGACGGGCTACGGTTACACGATCTTCCAGACACCGCGGCAGATAGCCCTGATGTGGAAGGAGGGTGGCTTCAGCGCGTCGGAGGTCGCAGAGCACTTCGACGAGGTGCTCGGGCAGCACCTGCAGCCGGTCGGGATGCCAGCCAACGCCCTCATAGCCAAGGCCCAGGACAGGGGAGCGGAGAGGAACGGAGGCTCCTAGAGATCGGACTGCCCGTGATCTTCGATGGCGGCGGCAAGGACGCCCTGGTGGCTAAGTCGCGGTGTGCGTGATCTGGGATCACGGCGGCCCGCTCGGTCCCCGCGCTCCAGGTGTCGAGAACGGCAGCGTCGCCTCGACCAGGGTCCCCTCGCCGGCCGCCGAGCGCACCTCGAGATGGCCACCGAGCAGGTGCGCCCGCTCGGCCATACCTAGAAGCCCGAGGTGACCATCGTCGGCAAGCTCGTTGTCGGCGGAGGGCTGGAACCCCTTCCCGTCGTCGACGACAGCCAACACCAGCTCGCGTGATCGGAAGTGGACAGTCACCTCGAGCCGGCGCGCGTCGGCGTGGC
>DAHXND010000042.1 GCA_027366675.1 Acidimicrobiales bacterium | reverse complement strand
GTCCTTCCCTTCCGGCTCTCGTACTAGGGAGTGATCGTGACGAGTGTTCCGATTCCGATGTGGTGGAAGACCACATCGGCAGTCGAGATCGGGAGCTCTACGCAGCCCACGCTCTGGGGAAAGCCGTAAGAGGCTCTCGGGAAGCCATGAACGGCATCGCTCTGGTAGAAGTAATTTATCCAGTGAACGCCGTCTGCGTAGTGGCTGCCGTTGGGGTTCGTACCGCGCATCACCTGGTAGGTATATCGAAGGTAGACCGGGAACGTGCCATCTGGCGTCCTCGCTCCGGCAATGCCGGTGTTGGTCAGGCTGCTCAGGTAGGCAGATCCGTTTATCCAGAGGGTCAGGTTCTCTGGCAGGGTCTTCGACACGTAGATGTAGCTGTAGGGGTTCGGATCTGTCCTCCCATTCTGGACCGCGCTCAGGAGAGCTGCCCAGGCTTGGGGGTTAGGTGCCTTTGAGTCTGTCAGCCCTGCATTGTGCTCGAAAGCCATGAGAGCTCCGGTGGTGATGAGGTTCGGTTGCCCTGGCTGCCATAGATCTCCCAGGGTGGAGGGTATATTCGGCCAGCGCCATGCGAACGACCCTTGGGCGGGGCCGGCCTCGTCGAGCGCAGAAGGAGCGGGTCCTGAAGGAACGAAGCTCAGCGGCATGTAGCCGAGCTGGGCCAGAAGCTGCTGGAGGCGCAGGATCGACCCGGACTCGATCGTGAACGTGGCGGTCAGCGAGCTACGGAGGTAGCCGCCATCGGCTCCGTGGATGCCGCTAGGGCCGCCTGGCACGGTTAGCGTCTCGGTCATCCCGGGGGCGAAGCTGGTGCTCGGCGTGAACTGTAGTGTGTAGGCGTTGGCCGCCGCCCACTTGCCAGGCACGGCAGGCGAGAGCGAGGGCATCGGGCCGGAGGAGGACACCGGAGCCGAGAAGTGCACGGCAACCGTAGCGGCGGTGGAGATAGCGGTTGCCCCTGTGGAAGGGGTCGTATAGGAGACATCCAGGGGTGGCCCCCCCTGCGATACTGTCAGCTGGCCTGGTTCTGCTCCGGAGGCGAGCGAGACTGAGGAGCCGCGAAACGCAGTTACGGCGCTGATAGCTACGACCAGAGCCAGTACGACCCCGATTGGCACCCACCAGCTCATGTGCCCCTTCGGCCTGGTTGGCGGACGGGTACGACCCCTGGCAGGGGACGAGCGATACACGGTCATGCCATCAAGTGTAATGAGCGGCTACGCAGACTTGTTGTCATCATGGTCGGCAAGCTCTCAGGAAGCCTTCTCTCATGAGAGCGCCCGCGGTCCCTCGGACGCTGTGCCTGTGACGCTGTGCCTGTGACGCTCCGCCTAGGACGCTGCGGCAGCGGCCCTCTCCGACCAGGCGGAAGCGACCCGGCGGATGATGCTCTCGGTGCTCCTGACTGTCGACGATGAGAGCTTCGAGCCGTCCCTGTGCCTTATATAGAAAGTGTCCAGCGCCTCGTCTGCCACCGTCGTTATGCGGGCGCTCGTCACGTCCAGATCGGCCGCCGACAGCGCACGGGTGATCTGGTGCAGCAGGCCGATGGTGTCAGGAGCCCTGACCTCCAGGATCGTTGCCAGATCGGACGTTTCGTTGTCCAGGTGGACGTCCACCGAGGGGACGTCGGGCTGTGCGGCGGGCCGTGCGGGAGCGTACACGCGGATGCGCTCTGTCAGCATGCTCTCGAGAGACAGCCGGTGCTCCAGCACTGATCGCAGGTCTTCCTCCAGAGCGACTACATCTACGGGTGCCCCTGTCTCGGCAGCTAGGTGGAACACATCCAGTGCCATACCGTTCTCGCCCATCACATCGGCTGAATGCACCCCGAGGCCTCGCAGGGCGAGCACCCCTGTAACTGCGGCCAGGAGCCCGCTCTGGTCGGGGGCTGTCACTGCGAGCACCGAAGGGTCGTCCGGATCCAGGCGAACGGCGAGGCGGCCGGCTTCCATGATGCGGCGCTGCCACGCGGCGGGCTCGCGAGCACCGGAGATGGCGCTCAGTCCGGCGAGCCTGAGTCGTGTGCGTCTGCACAGGTCCGTCACGAGCCCGGCCTTCCACCGCCCCCAGGCGGTAGGGCCGGTGGCAAGCCCGTCGGCTTCGGTGAGTGCAGCCAGCATATCGAGGGTGGAGCTATCACCTATCGCGCTCGCTACCAGGTCGATAGTCGCTGGGTCATCCAGGTCGCGCCTGGTGGCGGTGTCAGCGAGGAGTAGGTGGTGGCGCACCAGTGTCTCGAGAATCGAGATGTCGTCTTCGCTGAAGCCCATGCGGCGGGCGATAAGCTCTATGGCACCAGCTCCGGCCTGGACATGATCCGAGCTGGAACCTGGCCAGAGGTCTCCCTTGCCCATGTCGTGGAACAGGGCAGCTATGACGAGGAGATCAGGCCGTTCTATGTCGTAGCCCAGCTCTGCAGCGTTCGCTGCTGTCTCGAGCAGGTGTCTATCTATGGTAAAGCGATGGTACGCGTTCCGCTGGGGCTTGTTCCTGACGGCTTGCCATTCGGGAACCAGGAGGCTTAGAATGCCAACCTGGTCAAGAGATTCGAGAGCGCCGATGGAAGGTCTACCCACCAGGAGCAGGGCGACGAAGAGGGATCTCAGGGTATCTGGCCATGGTATGGCAGGGGCTTCAGCGTGAGAAGCGAGCCGCTCGAGGCTCGAGTGACGTATCGGCTTGCCGCTGCGGGCGGAAAAGTTGGCTAGAGCCAATGCAAGGCCAGGATCACAGAGCAGCGCATCAGGCGTTTCGCCTGCCAGCCCGGACTGCCCAGCTTCATCGGCGAACCAATCGTCATAAGGCTTCGTGGCAGTGCCGATCGTCGCGGGCGCCTTGGAGAGCTCCTTGTCATGGCGGTTCCGGAGGTGCTTTGGTGCAGGCGTGGCAGGAAGGGCCCTGTGCAGCGCATCGTCGAGGACCCAGGTGACACGCCGGGCTGCTTCGGCCACGCCCTCCATGAGAGAATCGGCGTCGGCCAGGCCAAGGGACGCCGCCACCTGATCCTGCTCTTGGAGGGCCAGGCGATCAAGACTACGGCCGGTCACGCGTTGCAGGCTCACGCGGGCTGCTACGAGCTTTTCCTCTGCCCTGTTTACGGCACTGACGTCATCGGAGGTTAGGATATCCGGTCGCGCCGCCATAATAGATCGGATCACGCCTATATCTCTAAGCCCTCCTTTTCCCTCCTTCAAATTCGGTTCCAGCAGGAACGCCACTTCCCCGTTAGCCTGGTGCCTCACTTCGGCCTGCCTGGCCAGCTCTGGCAGCCAGGTACCCGCCCGATCCCGCCATCGCTCGCGCAATGTCTGGATGAGGGGATCAGATATTGACCTGTCTCCGGCGATCAGTCGAGCGTCCAGCAGGCCCAGGGATACCCTGAGATCCTTCCTGGCCACGCTCAGGACCTCCCCTGGTGTCCGCAGGCTGTGGTCCAGCTTCACCCCCTCGTCCCATACCGGGTACCAGATGGCCTCCGCTATCCTTGCCGAATCACGGCGTCTTTCGTGGACGAGGACGACGTCGAGGTCGCTCGCGGGCGCGAGCTGCCCACGTCCATATCCACCAACCGCGATCAGCGCAAGACCCTTCCAGGGCGCCCTCTGGGCTCGTCCGGTCTGCTGTCCTGTGGACTCTGCGGCATGCTCGAACAGCCTGCGCAGCCATTCGTCAGCCGCGAGGCTGTAGGCACGGGAGAATGCCATGCCTTGCAGCCGATCGTCGGCAAGAAGGGCGTCGCGACGCGATCGCAGAGGTTCGCGGTCGCTCGTCTCTTCACGCCACTTCTCTCCGTGCTCCACCTCTTCATGGTAGGTGCTCGTGGCGTAGCGCGATGGCTAGCTGGCAGAATATGCCTGTGATCTCTTCCGGAGATGCCCAGCCTGGCAGTGCGGCCTCCGGCCGCGGCGAGGGGCTCGAGCACTCGAGGGGCGCTGGCCGGCGCAAATGGTGGGGCTGGGGCGTGGAAGGCGGTGGCCCGAGCGAGGATCAGGCAAGAAGCGCCCTGGAGTCCCTGGGGATGCTTTTCGGGCGCAAGCTGGTACCAAGGGTGCCGCCATCCGCCGATCACCTGGATCTTCCCGCTCCGAAGGTGGTCATCCCCGAGAAGCTCGGTGTCATCGCTGCCCAGGACAGCTTCACGCGGGCATCTCATGCGTTCGGTAAATCCTACAGAGATGTGATTAGATCTCTCCATGGACGGGTGGACCACCCCCCTGATGCCGTGTGCTACCCCGCCGGCGAGAAGGATGTTGCCACCATCTTGGAGTGGTGCAGCGATACCTCTGTGGCTGTGATCCCCTACGGCGGCGGCTCCAGCGTGGTGGGCGGCGTGGAGCCGGTCGTAGGGGATCGCTACTTGGGAGTCGTGACCATGGACATGGGGCTTATGGGCAGGGTTCTGGACGTCGACCAGACTTCCCGCGCAGCTTCGATCGAAGCTGGGGCGCTGGGTCCGGCGATCGAGGACCAGCTCAGGCCCTACGGGCTCACTATCCGGCACTTCCCCCAGAGCTTCGAGTTCTCGAGCCTCGGAGGATGGATAGCTACCAGGGCAGGCGGTCATTTCGCTACGCTCTACACCCATATAGACGATCTGGTGGAGTCGATCCGCCTTGTTGCTCCTGCGGGGGTGATGGAGAGCCGTCGCCTTCCCGGATCGGGAGCTGGGCCGTCTCCGGACCGGCTCGCCCTGGGATCCGAAGGCGCCCTCGGTGTTATCACGCGTGCCTGGGTACGGCTCCAGGCCAGGCCGCGCTGGCGCTCCGGTGCTGCCGTGCGCTTTCGCAGTTTCGAGGAGGGCGTGGCTGCGGCTAAGGCCGTTGCCCAGTCAGGGCTGTTCCCGGCCAATTGCAGGCTCTTGGATCCGGGGGAGGCCCTCGCCAGCGGGGCCGACAGCACCGGCATGTCTGTTCTGGTCCTGGCGTTCGAGTCCGCTGACCATCCGCTGTCCCCCTGGATCGAGCGCGCCGTGGAGTGCTGCAAGGATCACGGTGGGATCCTCGGAGATGAAGGCATCCAGTCGACCACCGGTGAGTCGAGGGCTGATGGCGGTGCTGCTCTCCAGTGGCGCAAGTCGTTCCTGAACGGCCCGTACCTGCGCGATATTCTGGCATGCTCCGGTGTCTTGTGCGAGACCTTCGAGACGGCGGTGACATGGGATCGGTTCGGCGCGCTGAATGACGCTGTCCAGAGGGCGGTAAGGGGTGCGTTTGAGGAAACCGGGGCGACTCCCGGCATCCTGAACTGCCGGTTCACTCACGTATATCCTGATGGCCCAGCACCGTATTACACCGTGCTGGCTCCAGCCAGAGAGGGATCTGAGCTTGCCCAATGGTCGGTGATAAAGGAAGCGGCATCAGAGGCGGTGCTTGCCTCGGGAGGGACCATAACGCACCACCATGCAGTCGGCAGGGATCATCGCAAGTGGTACGAGGAGCAGAGACCGGCGGCTTTCGGAAGCGTGCTCTCCGCCGCCAAGGCGATGATGGATCCGGCCTGGGTGTGCAATCCAGGCGTCCTGGTGGGCGGGAGCGCCTCCGAGGAGGAGGTGGAAGAGTAGTAGGGCTCCGAGCGACGCGGTAACGCAGGAGTCTGTTGGCGTCAACGGCAAGGGCTCTGCATGGGCGTTCCGGTCCTCGTAGTGAAGGGTGACCCCTCCCAGGAGTCGCTTTATGGGATGATTGACCTCGACCCGTCGAAGGAGGACGCGATGAGCGACTATTACCCGGTTCCTGAGTCGTCGGACGACCGGCATCCAGCACGCCATCATCATGCCAAGACCGCTGCCCTGGTAGTAGGTGGTGTCTTGGCCGCTGTGTTCGCCGTTGAGCTCGTCCACATCATCGTCGGGACCCTGCTCTTCGTGTTCCGGGCTCTCCTGGTCGTGCTGGTGGTGGTGGCTATCGTCTGGGCCGTGGTAAGGGTCGCCCGCTTCTTCAGGAAGTAGGCAGGCCGGTCTTTCAGGGAGCAGGCAGGCCCGCCTTTCGGGAAGCGGGCATGCCTCTCAGGGAGACTGTAGGAACGGCAGGCTGGCCTTTAGGTTAGAGATGGTGATCCGGAAGCTGCCGTTGCTCGCCCTGAAGAGAGGAGCGGTGCTCGCTGCCAGTTGGAGCTCGATGTGATCGCCTGGGGCAAACCGGTACATAGTGGGCCACAGGCTGAACTGAACTGTGGTGGTCGCGACCGCTGTCATGGTGGTTCCAGGCTTCTGGTTCACGGGAGGGCGCGTGGCTCCGAGAGCCACGATCTGGCGTTTCCCGTCGGGCCTTACGTCCCAGAGCCGCGCCGTCAGCTCCGGGTAATCTCCTCTAACGGTGAGCTCGGCGCTTAGCTCCGGCGTCCCGAGCATGGTGGCGCCAGTAGATGCGGTATCGCCATGGCCTCGACGGGACTTCGGCTGGGTCCTCGGCAGCGCAAGATCATATACGGCCGTGCCATCACCGGGTGCTGCCGGCGGGAGGCTGTCGCAGTATGGCTCCTTGTATGCTGCATCGAGATCCGATGCTATTGCTGGGGTACCGCCCGAGGAGGTCACGACCTGCGGCACGCTTCGATCGTAGGTGACCCTCGAGCGCTGCAAAGAAGACCAGCTCTTCGCTACTACAGGTGCCACGTCTTCACGTGACGATGGGCAGGCTACGGGCAGGAGCCGGACTCCGGTCGGAGTGCTCCCCGGCAGCCTCCCGGACTGGGCCTTTTCCCGGGAGGCCTTCCCTGGAGGGGCCTTCGTCGAGGCTGGGTTTCCGGGGCTCGCATCTGCCCTTGTGAGCATGCGAGAGTCCAGGAAGTCGACCGCTTCTCTCACGGTCAGGGAATCTATGGCGGAGCTCCCCTGGGCCCAGCCGTGCCCCAGGTCCCCCATGACGAGGAGGAGGGGCCGCGTGCCCGATGCGGCCTGTGACGCGTTCGCGAACTGGAGTGCCTGGGAGGCGGGGAAGAGGGTGTCGGTCCATCCGTTCTGGATCATGGTTGCGGCAGGCCCACCTGGAGCGAGGGGGATTCCTATCGCGGATCTATACTTCTGCATCTGCGAGAGAAGTGCGGTAACTTCGGGTCCGTAGGGCTCTCCGGCCATCACCTCGTGGTACCAGAGCGTGAGGTCGTCACTGGGATCAGCGCCGACAGGTGGCAGGTACGCAGATGACTGCATGACACTGTAGAGAAGCTGCAACCAGGCGTCCTTGGCTACGCCGGGAGGGTTTACGGCTTGCGGCGCCGATGGCGGGCTGGTGGGGCTTCCGGCGGGGATGCCGTCTGGTACCAGTGCGCTGGCCAGGTCGTACCATGCCCATTCGGCGACCACTGCCC
>DAHXND010000099.1 GCA_027366675.1 Acidimicrobiales bacterium | reverse complement strand
GCCGAAGCTAGCAATCTCATCCACCAGCTCCTCGGAGCCAGACCCGTTGGTCGCGGTGGCGTGATGTGCGCGATGCCAGGCAACTCCAACCAAGCGGGCGGGCTAGAAGCCCCGCGCGTCAAGGGCGGGGAGGTTCACTCCCGTATTGTAGTGCTGATCAGGGATTCTTACAGGCGCGCACGCTAGCTGTCGACCTGCGACACAACGATCAGATCGGAATTGCCCCCTGGTTCGGTCCCTGTTTCGGGGAACGTTAGGCGCTGGAAGCATCACCGCCAAGATCCGGCATCATGAGCTGAGCGATACGGCCGATGTTGCGGGCGTCATCCTGGGCGGCGAGCGGCTCGAAGGTGTTGCGAGCTCAGGTATGCTGGAGTACACTTTATTGTACGTCTATTGGAGGTGCGCGATGAAGACCATGACATACTCCGAGTCGCGAGCAAAGTACGCCGAGACTCTGAACGCGGTCACCGACGACCGCGAAGAGGTCGTGATCACCCGAGCAGGTCACGATCCGGTGGTGATGGTGGCGCTCGATGACTACGAGTCTCTAAAGGAGACGGCCTATCTCCTGAAGAACCCAGAGAACGCCCGGCGGCTGCTCACGTCGATCGACCGTCTCGAGCACGGCGATGGGATCGTCCACGACCTTGTCGAGTGAGGCTGATCTGGGACTCCAACGCATGGGAGGACTACCTGTGGTGGCAGGCGCAGGACCGGAAGGTTCTGAAGCGCATCAACACGCTCATCAGGGATGTCGAACGCCATGGCAACGAGGGGATCGGGAAGCCCGACCCACTCAAGCAAGGGTTCCACGGCTACTGGTCCCGTCGGATCACCGACGAACACAGGCTCGTCTACAAGATTACCGGGGACGAGATCCGGATCGCTGCATGCCGCTACCACTATGGGCGTTAACGCACACAAGGCGACCGCCAGGGCTGGGCTGAGCACGCAGACTGTCACATCAGGCCAAACCGCACCTCATCCCGGCCCCCACCAGCCCGCTCTGACCACCTCAAAATTACATACTGGTACAGATATCCGGTGATAACCAGTGATGGCCAGGGGAGCAGTTGGCAGCCCCAGAGATCCGCCTCCCGATCGGTCCGACTCTCACCTGATCGGCTGGCCGGCTATAGGAATGGCTGCGAGCGCAGCAGTTCCGCTGCCCCCGACAGCAGCAGCATCCATCTGCACGGTCACCGGGTGATCCGCTTCGAGCAGGAGCGGCACATCGTGAGTCACGAGCCATGCCGGTATGGATACCACGAGCGGGTGGCCATAGCTGACAAGCTGGGTACCCGTGGCCGCCACTACGACTGCATGATGGCCGAGCAAAGCCACGAAGCGGACCTGCGCCGGTCGGGCTGCTCCGTCTACGACAGTGACCGCCAGATCGCTCATAGCCGGTGGCGGCTGCGCAACCACCCATGCGGCAGCTCTCTGCCGCGCTCCGAGCATCGTAGTAAGCCCTGTGTCCACAAAAGGCGCCTCCGACAACACGGCGCGCGCCACCACGATCGGCACCCTGGGGCTTATGACCGAAAGCCCGAACGGCTCCCCCTGGGGGATCTGCTGGGCCTCGTCCAGACTCACCACCGCCAGAGAACCAGGTGGCACTGATTCGGTGAGCGGCTTCGAGGATCCACTCGATAGCTGAGGTTGTATGCGTACGCGGGCGGTAGCTTTCTGCGATGGATTCAGAATGGCCATGTCGACATGGAGCCCGGGGGACTTCTCGCTCATGGGGAAGGACCAGTTCCTTCCTGGGTGTGGAGCTCCGAGGGACAGCGATAGGGCTGATGGCGTGGACGACTGAACCTGCATCTCCGCTGCGACGATCCGACCCCTGACCGACGACACCGTCGCCGCAAGAACAGAAGCATCCGGCGCGACGGAGTTCAGCGACTCCACCAGCAGGCCTGCCGCCGGGATGGCCACCCCCTGTAAAGACGGCGGGTCAGTCGTTCCGCTCTGCGTGGACGTAGCTACGTCCACTACGGCAGCAGTGGCAGTAGGATTGTAAAGTCCCAGGTAGAGTTGCATCGTTGGTCCTGTGGATCCTGTTGCGAAGTACCATGACGTGGCCGTGGCCGATGCACACGGTGCTTCTGTATGCCCTGATGATCCCCACGAAGCCTCGAAGGCAGCGGTATTGCCGCCTTCCGCCTGGAGCGTGGCTGCCCATGCCTTCGCTGAAGCCGGCACATCGGGATCGACCACGAGCTGGCCTCGCCGCTTCACGCTAACCAGCTTGGTAGATGCGTTCCCCCCGGGTTGCACTATGGATAGGGAGCCTCCGACCTTGTGCTTGCCAGGGTTTACCAGGGTGATCGCGCTACCAGGCTTGCTCCCCGACTCTGCGGGAAATCCCACGCAGTACCAGCTCGAATTGAGAGCCCCTGGATTGGCCACTGGCTGCGCCGGAGACAGGGAGGTGGATTGGGCGGAATGAAGACTCGGGGGGACGCTGGATGGAAGGGGCAGGAATCCGTTCAGCATGGCGAGGAGCACGCCGGTAGCGCCCATCGTGAGCACGACGGCCCCCCGACCCGGAACGGAGAGAGGTCGGGGTGACCCCTCGAGCCGCCATCCTCCAAAGGAGACTCGTGCTCTCCTGCCTGCTGGACCGCCCTGGCCTGCTGGACCGCCCTGGCCTGCATACCCTGGATTCTCGACAACGATACCCTCTGACCCGGTCCCGATCTCGTAGGGCAGTCGCTTGAACCGTGCGACCAGCATGCGGCCCGGCCGCCCCGAGATCACCCAGATGATCGACCCGACCATCAGGAGCTCGAATGCCAGGCTCCAGCCGCCCCACCATGGAGCTCCTTCGTGACTGCCGCCGGGTGGAAGGGCTCCTCGCGTGACGAACACATACACCCCGCCAGCAGGGGCCAGCTCGTGTAGGTTGTCCTGGCTCTCCAGGCCGGCAAGAATGGCCCCCGAGATCCCGGTAGCAGACGGTATAGCACCGCTGGTGAGAACCGGCGAGAGCGATCCCGTCACGATCACATATCTCACTCCCATATGGGAAAGCGGCTTACCGGCATCAGCCCTACTGCCAGCCTCTATTTGCGATACTATCGTTCCCAGCCTCGCGGAGTAGGAAGGCGACGGTGTTATCCAGGCATCAGCGAGCGTTGGCAACCCCCCTTCCGACAATCCGGCTGCCGCTCCATGCTGGAGCCGAAAGCTGCCAAGCGGAAGATCTGGGGCCGTCCCCAGCCACAAGGCCCTGTAAGGTCCATTCTTCCCCTTCTGCTGACCCAGCCAGGCCATAACACTGCGATAGCCCTGAGAGGGGAGATCCCATCGACCGTTCGCGACGGCCCCAAGAACCGGGAAGGTCCCGAACACGAGCGCCAGTAGGGCGACCCCCGTGGCAGCCTGGCGCCATCCGAAGCGGTAAGAAGGCAGGTCGTGCACGAATGCATCTGCCGCCACCCCGACGAGAAGGCAGATAGGCACGGCGCCCAGGGAGAGCAGCACGCCAGGCTCCACCCCTAGAGGACCCAGCCAGGATCGCGCGGACGCCCAGGAGAGCACCGCCAGGCTGGCAACGACCGTCCAGAGTATCGCCGCCCATGTGAGACGGCGGCCCCTCGCCAGTAGCAACGCCACCAGCGCGGCCGCAGGTATCAACCACCCGAACGGCGAACCCCCTATCGGACCTATCTGGAAGCGCAGGAGAGCCGCCAGGGACTGGGAGTGCCCACCCACCCCGATGGCTCCCAGCAGACCGGCTGCGCTCGTGCCTTCGCTGAGCGTCCCTACCGTCCATGGCAGCCATATCACTCCGGCGAGCGCCGTGGCACCCACGGCGAGCACCAGGGGGCGAATGGATCCTCGCCCCTGCCATCCCCACACAGCCGCTCCGAGACTGAGAGCTGCGCCTACCGCCAGCACTGCCAATGCGATCCCGGGAGCGAAGGCCACCGCCAGTGCCTCGATCACCCCAAGAGCGGCTACCTGTCCAGGCAGGGTGGAGCGCCACCGGAGCCTGGCGGAATCAGCCCGCCCCCCAGCCCCTGCCGGGCTCGAGGCAAGCGCTCCAGCCCCTGCCGGGCTCGAGGCAAGCGCTCCAGCATCTCCAAGATCAGCCTCGCCCGATCCGTCTGGGGTAAGCGACCGAGCCAGGCGCGAGAAGATCCATGGCGCCAGGGCGTAAGCGACCAGGACGTCGAGGCGTCCCGATCCGATCCCGTCGTAGGCGAGCGGGAGAGCAGCATAGGCGAGCGTCGCGAGCATCCGCCCCCAGGCAGATCCAAGCGGACCTCCGGCACGATGCGCGCCATAGATGCCCAGGGGAAGGCAGCCGAGCACCAGGATCTTCTGCAAGAGGCCGGTGGCCCCGAACAATACGAGACCACCTATGCCCAACAGGAGATCTGCCGGAGAAGCGGGCACACGCTTCAGAGTGCCTGTGCTCCGCACCCCGTGCGCCACATGAGCGAGGAGTGACAACGGACCCGGGATGCTCCCGAACTGCCCAACGAGCGGGAGGCGGGCGAAGATAAGATCCCTGCTTCCAATCAGGAGCACCAGGGCGAGCGTCGCCCAGACAACAGCTCGGGTGACGGGCGTCGGACCAGTTAGGGCATCCCGTGCCGAGGCGCCGCCTCTTCCGGGGGTGGCATTCTCCGGGTTCCCCGGTCCAGGCCGGTCCGCTCCGGTATCGAGGTCCATACCAGTAGCCTGACCGTCCCCGTGCGGGGTCTCCGCCACAGAGGGTAGCGGAGCTGGGGAAGCAGCTGGGGTCCCCGAAAGCGACGTGCCAGCCGCTGCAGTGCCAGCCGGTGCAGTGCCAGCCGGTGCAGTGCC
>DAHXND010000097.1 GCA_027366675.1 Acidimicrobiales bacterium | reverse complement strand
TGCACAGTGACACCGGGTCCATCCAATGATTAGACCCCGCGGAGCGGCTGCCCTTCTTTGGCGCTACATACCTATCGTGCTCGCTATAGCGATACTCGCTGCGCTCCTCGAGCTCGTTCCCTCCGTAGTGAAGTCGCACGGGAAGACGCTGCCACCCGCCGCTCCCGCGGGAGCCTCCGGCTATCGCACGACGAGCAGTGCTGACGGCGGGGTTCCTGCAGGTATCACGCCAGCTATTGCCCCGGGTACCCCCGGCACCACCGTTGGTGGCTATCACTGCGGGCCTGGGATACGGCAGGTGCGGTGGTCGAAGTACGCGCCGATCTGCGAGCCGGTCTGGCATGGTTCGAACGGTGGGTCTACCGCGCCAGGGGTAACGTCGACCACTATTACCGTTACCTACCGGGATGCGGTGACTCCCGAGGAGCAGGTTCTGCTCGCTTCTGCAGGATCCCCCATTATCGGGAGCAATGCTCTGACGATCCAGGCAATGGATGCCTATATATCCCTCTTCAACAGAGACTTCGAGCTCTATGGCCGTCACGTGGCGCTGGTGCCCTTCACGGGCAAGGGGGACTTCCTCGCGGAGGAAGAAGGGAAGGACGCGGCAGGTGCACATGAGGACGCGGCTACTGCCAAGGCTCTGGGGGCGTTTGCCGACGTATCGCTCATATCATCCACTCCAGCTTATGACAGAGCCCTCGCACGAGACCATGTGATCTCCATAGGGGCACAACTCATGCCTCAGTCATCATTCCAGGCGCTGGCTCCCTATGCCTGGTCTCCGTACGCGAGCTGCAATGAAGAGGCAGGTGCCCTGGCTGAGCTCGCCAGCCATTCCATAGCTGGCCAACCTGCCGCGTATGCCGGGGGAGCCGCGGACCGGTCACGTGCAGCGGTTATCGGCTTGATCTATCCGGAGACATCGCAGTATGAGGACTGCGCGCGGGAGGCAGAGAACGTACTGCGCGAGAATAATGTCAAGCTGGCTTTTACCGGAAGCTACCCCTTCGATCCCAGCGATCCGCAGCCCGGTGCTGCTTCCGTCATCGCCAAGCTGAAGGCGAGAGGTGTCAGTGCTGTCCTGTGCCCATGTGACCCGATTTCCCCCATCTTCCTCACCGCTGCGGCTAATGCCTCTGGATACGATCCCGAATGGCTCACCTTCGACTCGGGAGACGGCTTCGGCCGCCTGGCGGACCAGAGCCAGTGGGCTCATGCGATTGGAATCGGCCTGCAGTCCCTTCCCCTCGACCAGACAGAGGCTTATCGCGTGTTCGAGATGGCAGACCCACATGTCACCCCGCCGCCGGATCTGTCGGGTATCTACGAGTCGCTGCTGCTGCTTTTCGACGGTTTGCAGGCGGCCGGGCCGGATCTTACGCCATCGCACTTCCAGAGGGGAATGGATTCGCTACCAGAGTCGGTTCCTGGCGGCATGTTCGGCGCATGGAAATTCGGACCGAACCTGTTCGACCCGGCGCGCAGCTTTCAGGTTCTACAGTGGTCCCCGGTAGCGATAAGCGGCTCGGAAGGGAAACCTGGGGCGTGGATCGCGTGCGAGAGCGCGAAGATCTTCAGTTACTCACGTGCGAGTGTAGAGATGCGGACGGCTAGCCCACTATCTTGCCCGGTTCGCTTCGGGGCTTAGCAGCGATGCCGATCAACTATCGCTCATCGAGATCAGTTCCGGCGTGTATCGGCCCAGGATGATCCCTTGTCCACTTCGACGTCTCTGGAAAGACCCAGGATACGTTCTGCTATCTGATTACGTAGGACCTCCGAGGTGCCGCCCTCTATGGTGTTGGCCCGAGCACGCAGGAACGTGGTTGCCCTGGACTCTGCCAGGTGGCTCCCCTTGTCCCATGCCACCGATCCTATCCCTGCGGCGTTCATCGCGAAGGCGGACCTGCGCTGGTTGAACTCGGCATTGAATACCTTGTTCACGGCGCCCTCGGGCCCCGGCTGCTGGCCACGCATACGAGCAGAATTCGCACGGAAGGCTGTTATCTCCTTGACCTCCTGCTCGATGTAGAACTGGGCGATTCTCTGTCGGATGATGGGATCCTGGCGGTTCGGTATGGAGTCCACGAAAGTAGTCCAGGGGTCCTTGCGAGTGCCGCCGAAGATCGAGACCGGGTCCAGTGAGATGCCGGCAAGGGTCGTGCGCTCGTTCATAAGAGTGGTTCGCGCGCATCTCCAGCCATCACCGACGGCCCCGACGCGGGCGCTGTCGGGAATCCTTACGTCGTTGAAGAAGACCTCATTGAACTCCGAGGACCCCGTCATCTGCTTCAATGGCCTTACTTCTACGCCCGGCGCGTGCATGTCCAAGATGAAGTAGGTGAGACCCTCGTGCTTAGGGACGTCTGGGTTCGTACGAGCGAGCAGCATCCCATAGTGAGCGAACTGCGCAAGTGTTGTCCAGACCTTCTGACCGTTGACGACCCATTCGTCACCGTCGGCAACGGCGCGCGTGGAAAGGGACGCCAGGTCCGAGCCAGATCCGGGCTCCGAGAATAGCTGGCACCAGATCTCTTCGCCCGTCAGGATCTTGGCGAGGTAGCGCTCCTTCTGGGCATCGCTGCCGTGCTCGATGATGGTAGGGGCGGCAAGGCCTACTCCCAGGAGGTTGATTCCGAACGTGGGCAGCCGGTAGCGTGCCAGCTCTTCGCGTATGATCGGCTGCATCCAAGGCTGGCCTGACAGCCCACCGTACTCCTTCGGCCATAGGGGTGCTGCGTACCCGCTCTTGCCGATAGTCGCCATCCAGCTCATGAAGTCCCATTTCGACGAAGTCTTGGTATGGTCGAAAGCCTCGTCATCTCCGGTCTCCACGGCCTTGGCCCAGCCGTCGGGCAGAGCTTCCCAGAGCCAGGCTACGACCTCGGCGCGGAACGCGGCCTGCTCGGGATTGTCCTCGATTTTCCAGCGCACCTGCTTCTCCCCTTCTCGCTCATACCTGGAGGCGGCACCCCGCTTGCGGTAGATCGAACCGCTGCATTAGCCACCCGCGATCGACGCAAACTAGACTGACACGTCAGTCAAAAGTTGGCAACTCGACCCGGTGCAACCATGCCCAGCCGGAGGAGGATGGATGAGCGAGCGCAAGGAGCTGACAGAGGAGGAGCAGGAGGCACACCGTGCCGCGGTACCGACATTCATGCTGAAGACTCCCTACCTGGCAGGGTTGGGGCTGCTTTTCGAGCGCTATGACCCGGACGAGGTCACCATGCGCTTACCCTTCCGGGAGGACTTGACCAATGACGGGGTCTACTACCACGGAGGAGTGATAGCAGCAGTTCTCGACACGGCCGGCGCCGCAGCCACCTGGTCGAATCACGATTTCAACAAGGGGATGCGGGCGTCTACGGTGTCCATGGCAGTGCAGTACTGTGGTGCAGCCAAACGCTCGGATCTGCTGTGTCACGCCCGGGCTGTTCGCCGGGGGAAGGAGCTGACCTTCACCGAGATGACAGCCACTGACGCTGATGGGAACGTCGTGGCTCATGCTGTGCAGACCTACCGCATAGTCTGAGCAGCAGCTCTATGCGTCTTCGGGGAGCAGCCCCGGGGTAGTTCACGTAGTGACCTACCGCATAGTCTGAGCAGCAGCTCAGGATCCTGGCACGGTCCCGTCTGGAGGCCAGGGTTCCACTCCAGGCTCCAAGGGGACGTTCAAGCTGGTGAGGATGGACGCGACCATTCGCCATGCACCGATGGCAGTGACGAGCTCGATAAGAGCGATCTCGTCAGGAAGTCTCTCCTGGCACAGCTTCCATGTCGCGCCGGTAATGGCGCCATCGGTGACGATCTCGTCGGTTGCCTGGAGCACTGCCCGATCAGCATCGCTGAACACTCCTGCCGACTTCCAGTCACGCAGGGCGAGCAGGTCCCCCGAGCTCACCCCGAAGTCCTGAGCGATCTTCCAATGCTGGGTCCATTCGTAGGCTGATCCGGTCAGCCAGCCGACTCGCATGATCGCGAGCTCGCGTAACCGTGCGTCCAGGCCTTTCCCGGCAAGCATGACCATGAGCAAATCGTTCACCGCCTTTGCCAGCCGGGGGTGGCGAAGGAGCACTTGGAAGATGGAAAGCTTTGCCATGAACGTCGGCACTCCGCACTCGCCTGCTGCCTGCGCTGCTGCCTCGACGGGAAGGGGGTCAATCCTGGGCTCTGGCATCTCGGCATCGATCATGGAGAAGAACCTACTCCGGTGTCACGACGCCATGAACTGGCGGCTGGCCAGAGGCTTGACCTGCCATCACGGCGAGCAGCCCTTCGAGCTCCTCCAGCTTGACGACCGAGCGCGCAAGGTGAGCGAACGGATACTTGTCGCTTGCAAGAAGTGCCAGGGCTTCACGATAAGCCGGCGCGTCCACCCCGAGCGCACCGAGGATGCGCAGCTCCTTGTAGACGATCAGGTCCGGCCAGAAGCCGGGTGTCTCTGCCGATCCGCGGGTTCCTGCAAGCACTACGGTCCCGCCGTTTCCCGCGAGCTGTATGCCCTGGCCCAGCGCCGCGGGCGCCTTGGCTGTGACGTCCACGACCACGTCGGCGAGCTTCCCACCGGTAGCCTTCTTCAGGGCACGAACGGGGTCCTCCTCCATGACGTCCACGGCCACGTCCGCCCCGAAGCTCTTGGCGAGCTCCAGACGCTCATGGTCTCTTCTTCCCGCGCCTGTCACCATAACGAAGCTTGCCCCGGCTTCCCGAGCTGCAGCGCACGCGGACAGTCCGCGGATGCCAGGCCCGAGCACGCAGACCACATCACCAGCAGCAGTCCCTGGGACCGTTACTCCCCAGCGTATTCCTGCTCCTATCGGGTTGAACAGAGTCGCGACTACGGGATCCAGATTCGGCGGGACGGGAAGAAGGAGTGAATCGGGACCCAGGTACTGGTAGGTGGCGTAGCCGCCCCATAGGCCAGGAGCCTTTCGCACGTCGATGAAGCCGTACATGTCGAGGATCCCGTGGGCTTCGCAACGGCGGTAGGTTCCGGAGAGGCACTGGGCACAAGTGCGACACGACTGGAACACCTCCACCGCGACCCTATCGCCGACATGTACCCCGAGCCTCTCGCTACCGTGAGGCCCGAGCTCTTCCACGATCCCGACCACCTCGTGGCCTGGTATGAAGGGGAATCCAGCAGGCAGTGCCCCGCTGTACTGCTCATGGTCTGTCCCGCAGAGACCGCATGCCTCTACCCTCAGGAGTCCGGCTCCCTCCCCCGGGACAGGCAGCTCGATCCGGCGTTCCTCCAGGTGGCCAGGTGTTTCCAGGACCAGGGCACGAGCGAACCTGCCCGAGCCACTCGAACTCGGTTGCACATCCTGTCCAGACGGGCTCTGGCTGGCGGGGCTCTGGCTGGCGGGGCTGCTCACACCTGGCCTTCCGCTGCCGGCTTTCCCGCTGCCGGCGCCCCTGCCGTACTGCGCCGAGCTGCCCCTGCTGCTTTCATGGTGCGAGCTGGCTGTTCCCCTGCCGTACTGCGCCGAGCTGTCCCTGCTGCTTTCATGGTGCGAGCTGGCTGTTCCCCTGCCGTACTGCGCCGAGCTGCCCCTGTTGTTGCAGGACTCGCTGGTGCTGCGCGGCTGGTCTCCGGGTCAGCCTCCGAACGTGGCATGAGCCCGTTCATGAGCAGCGAGACGACGAAGTCTGCAACGACTGCAGCCTCGAGGCCGTCGTCAGTTATGAGGCGTCGATGGGCGATCTGCCCGATGAGTGCCGCCACGCTGAAGGAGACCATGCGGGCCGGGTACTCGGCTATATAGCCAGCCTGCTGGCCGTTCAGTATCATCCGCTCTATGTCCCCGACGAAAGTCTCGTATATGCCGAAGAGGTGCTTCTCGAAACGGTCACCCAGCGCATAGGAGTCGCGGAACAGCAGCTTTACGAGGGCTCGGTCGGCTTCGAAGAACTCGAATGTAGCCTTCACAGCGGCGCGAAAAGGGGCATAGGCCGAGTCTCCCGGGGGGGTCGCAGCTAGGGCCTCGCGTATATGGTCCCGGAGCATCTCGCCCTCCAGCTCCATGAGCGCGTGGAACAGGGCGTCCTTCGAGTCGAAATACCAGTAGATGGAGCCATAGGAAAGCTGTGCCGATCTCGCTATATCAGCTATGGTCGTGGCGTGATAGCCTTGGGCGGAGAAAACCTTCTTCGCTGCGGCAAGAATCTCGGAGCGGCGCTGCTCCTTGTCCTGATCGTTCATGGCACGTCGCATCATCCTGTGACCCGTGGCAGCGTGATGACGTGCGGAGCCCGCAGGTGCTTGGCTGTGCCCGGACCGTGCGCCGCCTGCCATCCCTTCAGCGTAGCTGGCGCGTTGCTAGATTGACGAGTCAATCAGTAACGGAGCCCGATGGCTCGCTCGTGGCTGCCTGGCTGATGCCCTGCTGTCCTGGCTGATGCCCTGCTGCCCTGGAAGGGCGCTACCGCCCTGGAAGTGCTCTATTGCCCTGGAAGGCGGCTTCCAGGCACCGGCCCCTCAGGCAGGGCTGCGGCTGGGCTCCCGCTGGCACGGATGCGCTCCGTTTCGCGGCTTCCAGGCACCGGCCCCTCAGGCAGATAGCCGTAGAGCAAGGCGCGAGCCGAGCTTCCGCCCGAGCCGGAGCCACAACGGGTACGTCGCGAAGAGCGCTGCCGCCATAGCGTGAGTGCCAGCTGACGGGTTGTCATAATCGAGGCGCAGCACGCCGGAGTTCCACATGAAGTCCCTGCCGGATTTCGCCCGGAACAGCTCCCAGAATCGCCTGGTCCAGGGCAGGTTCAGGTACAAGGATATGGACGTGCCCAGGAAAACAGTCAGGACGCCCGCCTCGAGCAGGCGCGCGATGCGACGATTCGGCACCGTTGCCTCGATCGCAATGCCGGTGCCTACGAGAAGCGGGGGGTCTGCAAGGAAGCTCATGGACGCTCAGCCTACCCGATGGCGCAGCCACAGGATCGTCTCTGCAAGACTGCCTGTCCAGCGCCCCAGGGGAAGCCAGTGCGGCTCCTGCTTCAGGCCGAGGCGGTCACTCGCCACCGCCTTGGTGCGGCTCATCTCGCGTAGCCCGACATAGCCATGGGTTCGTCCGATCCCGGAATGGCCCACGCCGCCGAAGGGTAGAGCGGGCATAGCGTAGGAAACCATGCAGTCGTTCACGCATACAGCTCCGGCTCGCATCCCGGACGTGAGCTTCTCTATGCTCTGCCGATCACTCGCCCAGACCGACGAGCTCAGCCCGTAGACGCTGTCGTTCGCGAGATCGAGTGCCTCATCGAGGTCGTGCACCGCCATGATGGGAAGGATAGGGCCGAAGGTCTCCTCCTTCATCACCGCCATGGTGTGATCGACGTCGACGAGGACTGTCGGCTCCAGAGACTGGCGTCCCCCCACTACCACGGGGTTGCCTCCCGCCAGAACTTTGGCGCCCTTGGCCGTGGCGTCCTGGAGGTGCTTCCAGACCACGTCGAACTGCCGTTTCCAGGTGATTGCCCCGAGGTCATGGCCGGCGCCGCTCCCCTGGCGCAGCCGGTTCGTGATGGCCACAACCTTGTCCACGAAATCGTCGTACACGCTTTCCTCGACATAGACGCGTTCCACTGCCATGCAGGTCTGGCCCGCATTCGTGAACGCGCCCCAGACTGCTCCATGAGCTGCGCGGTCCAGATTGGCCGAGGCGGCGACGATCATGGGGTCCTTGCCGCCAAGCTCGAGGAGCACCGGGGTAAGGCTGTCAGCAGCCGCTCGCATGACGGCTTGCCCGGTTCGCACCGATCCAGTGAAGACGATCTTGTCGACACCAGATCTGACTAGTGCATCGCCAACTGATCCAGCTCCGGTGACTACCTGAACAAGTCCAGCAAGCAGGGAGCGCTCGGATGCTGATGCTCCGAACGCGTCTGCGGCGTCGAGGAACAGATCGCGGACGGCGAGGCCGACATGCGGTGTGACCTCCGATGGCTTCAGGATTACCGTGTTCCCTGCGAAAAGGGCAGTCACCACTGGGCCCATTGACAAGATGAGCGGGTAGTTCCAAGGGCTTATGACGCCTACTACCCCGAGCGGTTCGTAGCGGATACTGGCCTGCTTGTAAGCGAGCAAGAGCCCAGGCCCCACTGGCTCGGTGGCGAGGATTCTCGCTCCATGGCGTTCGTAGTACGCCATCAGCTCGCAAGTGACGACTATCTCGTTCAACATGGCCTCTGCGGGTATCTTGCCGGTGTCTCCGACGATCACGTCGGCCATCTCTCTCGCCCGCTTCGCGAGCAGGTGCCGTACCTGCTTCAGGAAGGCTCTACGACGGGAAAACGGCCATGTGCTCCACTCTTCGAAGCAGGATCTCGCACGTGATACGCATCCGGCGATCTCCTCCTCGGTGGTGTCTACGACATCGGTTGCCCATGGTATGTCGGCTGCGCGGGAGCTCAGGGAGCTCGGAGCGGCGCGGCTCCCGCTGGTCCGGCTCCCGCCGGTGCGGCTCTCGCTGGTCTTGCTCTCGCTGGTCTTGCTGCCTGCCGCCTCTGCCGGGGTGGTTGTCATGTAGCCTCCTTGTCAGCTCTTCTGTGGCTCGCTGCTACTTCGCTCGCTTCGGCCGTGCTCTCGGCAGCGAAAGTGGCCTGAACGCTCCGGCCGTGACCGGACTATGGGCTCAGGGCTCGCCATGGCCAGGATACGCCCGCTCAGGGCCGCGTGCCGACCTCGGCATGCGCGTTGCCCTGGCAGTGCCAGCGGTACTCGATCTCCCAGCGCGAGCGCCTTCGTTCGAGGACGATGACGGCATCGGATATCTCGCAGTTCGTACAGGTGGCTGTGGAGCCATCGGGGTCGGGATATCCCACCGAGACGGCTTCCTCGACAGGGATGGTGACGTCCACTGTCAGTCTCCGGCGCCCGATCGTGCCTCTCAGCCCCCATTCGGGAAGCCCGATCCTCGATCTGAAGAGCGGGGCGGCCACGAGGGGATCCCGGGGCCAGTCGCGGCCGGCGAACCGGAGCTGGACGAATGCGAGAGGGGACATCCGGTCCAGGCCTGGCGTGCGAGATACTGCCGTAACCACCTCGATCACGTCATCGGCGCTCAGGTTGGCATGGAGCCATGCCCAGGTCTTCGCACTGCCGTGACCATAGATGTGGGCTATCGCGCCGGGAGCATCGTTCAGGGACAGGGAGCGCTCTCCCGCCATTATGGTACCGCTGAAACGGGCCGAGGGTTCCGGGACGCACTGGGCACCTGGCAGGATCTCCCGCTCCCAGGTCCAGCGCGGGAAGGTCCAGAGCGTCTCACCGCCCTCGTGCCAGGATAGGTTCCAGGCGATGCCGCCAGCTTCCCCGCTCCAGGATCCAGGGCGGAGATCGGTGCCCGGGGGAAGCACGAGCGTAGGCTCTGCTCCTGTCCCGCGCGAAGAGCCTGCGCCCGAAGAGCCTGCATCTGAAGAGCCGGCGCCCGGTGGCTCTGATCTGGCTATGGCGGGGCCGATGCGCTCGAGCCTCGCGGGCTCGCCCGGGAAGAACACGGCGACCCAACCATGCACGACCGCGAAGGGATCGTTCTCGCCATCCTCGAGATGTGGTGAATATTCATCGTTAGACGTGTGGATCGTGCCTAGAGAGTCATGGTGCTTCTTCGCTACCAGCTCTACGTGAGCCCAGAACCCTACGCCCGTCTCCGGGTCTGTGAAAGTGCAGTACCAGGCCTCGAGCCGATCGGGCTGGCCCCGCCAGCGCGGACGAAGCGTCCCGTCCTTCCATGTGGCAACAGGCCTTCCCGCCGCCATGGTGCCGGAAAGGACCGGAGCATCGGAATGGGTAGCTGCCACCGTTCAGCGAGCTAGCTTGCGCGGGCGAACAGGCCGAGAGGATCGGGGATGCTGTGAACAGGGTTCAGCAGGCCGAGGCTGGCGAGCCTCCGTACGTAGCCTCCCACGAGGTTGGCGAGGAGATCGATAGGCCGTCCCAGGGCCAGGAAGGCGCCGAAAGCGGGCAGGGTGCCGCTCCCGCTCCCTGCCATGTGCAGCAACATCTGGCGGGCACCCGCGCTGGCCTCGGCACGTCCATTCGAGGAAGCGGCCATCTGGTCGCGAAGGTCGGCTAGCGCATGTGCCTCGTGCCCGAGCTCGTCGTCGAGCACTGTATCGATGAAAGCCGCGGTCTCGCTGTCTGCCACCTCTCTCAGCCACCGCAGCATATCGGCGGCTATCCCCTCGCCCAGGTAGGACTGGACCGTGCCGGCTACGCCATCTGCAGCGGGCTTGCCGTGGTAGCGGTCGAGCGAGGATCGGTAAGGAGCCATCGCTCTATCAGGGTCGGCTCCTTGGGCAACGAGTCGACGGACGAATCCCTTGTGGTGGCGCAGCTCCTCGGCTGCGATGGTGCGCCAGATACGGCGCTCCTCCTCGTTCCCTGCCTCTTCAGAGCGGGCCTTGGCGCCGTCGTAGGCCTTCTGCTCCCCGTAGGCGACGGCACCCAGCACCTGGATCAGCGCGGATCGGTTCATGCTCTCCCCCTTCTCCCTGCTCGTGTTCGGTAGCGGACCGGCTCCACAGGCGGGCTTGCCGGCGGTCCTGTCCCGGCAGTGTCCGAAAAGATTCCCATGGGAGCCAACAGCGCTTCTCAGGTTAGGCCGGTCGGCAGGGCTGCAGCCAGCCGCGGCCCTGGCCGGGAGCCGCAGCGCGGCTGGCGCCAGCTCCGACCAGGATGGCCCTGGCGCTAGATAGACTGATGAGTCAGCCAGTGGCAATGTGACAGGCGCTTGTAGATGTAGCGTGACGTCAGGCTCAAGATAGTACGAGTTAGTCTCGGTCGTCCCTGCCTACATTGTCGAGATCCGGGCATTGTCGAGATCCAGGAGGTAGCCAACCATGAGGACACGCCTGACGGAGATGCTGGGTGTCGCGCATCCTGTGATGCTGGCAGGCATGGCAGGGGTTTCTTACCACGCACTGGTAACTGCTGTTTCGGAGGCGGGAGGGTTCGGTTGCCTGGGCGCCTCTACCATGACGGGCTCCGAGATGGAGGAGGAGATGGCGGCAGTCAGCGAATCCACCTCCAAGCCATTCGGGGTGGACCTGCTTACCGCGATGCCGGGGGATCTGGTGGCTCAGGTCGAGAAGGTGATAGCAGGTGGCGCCTCGGTGTTCGTCGCCGGGCTGGGCGTCCCCGCGAAGGTGGTGGAGCTGTGCCACCAGAACGGCGTGCTGGTAGTGAACATGTGCGGCAAGGTCGACCACGCGAAGAAGGCTGTGGACGCGGGCTGCGACGTGGTTGTGGCGCAGGGAACCGAGGCTGGTGGCCACACAGGGCAGGTGGCGACCATGCCACTAGTCCCGCTGATCGTGGACGGTATCGGCGGGAGTGTTCCGGTCGTCGCGGCCGGCGGGATCTTCGACGGGCGTGGACTCGCTGCAGCACTGGCTCTGGGCGCTGATGGCGTCTGGGTCGGCACCCGCTTCATTGCTACGCCGGAAGCCCGTTCTGTTGGCGGCTACAAGGAGTGCCTGCTCGCCACCGCTGAAGACGGCACCATAGTGACCAGGGGGTACTCGGGCAAGACCATGAGGGTCGTGAGGAATGGCTACACCACCTACTGGGAGTCGCATCCAGAGGAGCTCCGGCCCTTCCCGTCCCAGCTTGCACGGTCGGCACGGGACGCGGCGATGCACCTTGGAGGTAACGAGGATACCCCTGATATCGACCCCGACCGGGAGTGCTACCCGGCCGGCCAGGGCGTGGGCGGCATCCACGAGGTGCGCCCGGCCGGAGAGATCGTGCGCTCGATCGTCGCACAGGCCGAGTCGATCCTCTCGGCCATGCCGTCGACATTCCTGCAGCCGGCTCAGCGCCGATGAACCTGTGCTCGCGGGTGAGCGGTAGTGGTCCATCTTCACCGGCTCCGCACCGGTCCACGATCTCCGACTTGAACTCCGGGGTGTACGACCCACGGTCACGGTGCTTGCTCCGCTCCATGGCCTCCATGATGAGCATCCTTTCCAGCGCTACGCGCTTTGGTGGATGTTCCGTCAAACCGCGCCGACTCCAGTGTATAAAACTCCAGTGTATAATAGGCGTTGTGCCGGTGTGGTGAAAAGAAAGCGGTGATATGAACAGAGATAACTTACAGGGAGATGAGAGGGTGTTGTTTAAGAACGGCGTAAAGGCGTAAAACCCGGCGCATCGAGTAGGCCCGTCACTAATCGGCCTCAGAGGAGGTGGAACGGTGGATTCGTTCACAGTTGACCAGGGCCCTGGCCCAAGAGAAAAGAGGCTGATCGAGATGGTGCCATCCTGAAGGGAAGCACTTCAAGGTCGCCAAGGAGAGCAGGATTTATAACCATGCTGTCGGTGCTCGCCGTAGGGGGACTCCTTGCCAGCCCATCCCTGACCGCTACTCAACTGGTGTCACAGTCGACGATGTCTTCTTCGGTCGACCACGCCGCCCCGGGCGGTCCACACACAGCTCCCGCTGCCACAGGGGCTGCATGTCAGCCAGTCAAGACGTTTCCCGCCCCTCCACCCGGCTTCGATCCAGTGCAAGCCAACGACGCCCAACTGAGACAGTACGGTTTCCCTCCCCGGCCGCCCGGTGCTAACGCCGGGGCACTTATTGCCTGGCGCACGGCGATGTCGCATATACGCAGTATGAGCCCACCGAGCCCGATCTGCTCCAACGTTGCGCATACTGCTGAGTACTCCGGGATCTGGGCAGGACATGTCGTGCCACATTCGTATGTTACCAACGCTACCTTTACTTGGGCAGAGTCGAGTTGGACTCAGCCCTCGGTTCCGGGAAACTCCAATTACTCGAATTACAACGACGCTCCGGACGCGTCGTTCTGGACAGGACTCGGGATTTCCTCCCTTATCCAGGCGGGAGCGGAGTGAACCTCCCCGCCCTTGACGCGCGGGGCTTCTAGCCCGCCCGCTTGGTTGGAGTTGCCTGGCATCGCGCACATCACGCCACCGCGACCAACGGGTCTGGCTCCGAGGAGCTGGTGGATGAGATTGCTAGCTTCGGC
>DAHXND010000167.1 GCA_027366675.1 Acidimicrobiales bacterium | reverse complement strand
CCTAGATGGCGTTTTCGCCCACGTAGACGAGCTCTCCCCGAAGCTCTCGGCTGCCCTCTCCTCTCACGAGGATCAGGTGCGGAGGAACCTGGAGATGACGATGCTCCGCCGTGACCTGGATCTGGGCGTGACCCTCGAGGCACTCAGGCCTGGTCCTTTCGACGAGGACGGAGCGCGCAGGCTGTTTGCCAGGCTGGAGATGCCGACACTCTGGCCGCGGGTGCAGAAGGCCTTCGCCACGGCTGGCATCTTGGCTGGACGAGCAGCGCCCGCCGCTTCGCCGGGCGCGCCCGGCGAAGCTCCATCCAGGGCGGGATCGAAGGAGGAGCAAGCTGCAGCCCTGCCGCAGGTCTCGCTGGTGGCGTGCCGTACGGCAGGGGAGGCAACAGATCGACTGGCTGCCTTGGCGGGCAAGCGATGCGAGCTGCTGGTCGCCCCTTCCTGGTCCGGCGAGCCCGGGCGAAGTGCCCTGCTCTCTATCGGGCTCTGCCCCGTTGGAGCGAGCGACGGGGTGTGGATGGACGGCCAGATGGGCTCTGGCTCCGGCAGCGCTCGCGAGACCGCGATCGTGCTGGAGGCGCTGCCGTCCGCCGGCTGCCAGATCAGCGGCTACAGGCTGAAAGAGCTTCTTCGCTACACGATTCAGGAGGGAATCGCTCCATTCGATGTCGCACTGGATGTGGGCGTTGCGGCGTACCTGGCCGACCCGGGCGACGGTGGGGCGAGCCTGGATGAGCTGGCGGCACGCTATGTGCTTTCCGGGATCGCTGCCGAGCCGGCCAGACGGGCAGCGGGACAGCTGGATCTAGGCACGGGCACGTCGATAGGGGGGGCATCACGCGAGCGAGCAGAGAGGGAGCTCGCTCGTCTCCAGGCGCTCACCGATCGTCTGCGTGACGAGCTCGATTCTCACGGTCTCTCCACCCTGTACACGAACGTCGAACGCCCGCTCGTGCGTGTCCTCGCGAAGATGGAGGCGCGGGGGGTACGGATCGACGTGGCTCGCCTGCAGAGGCTGGCCGGCGAGCTTACCGACGAAGCGGCGCGGCTGGAATCGCAGGTTCACGAGCTGGCAGGGGAGGTGTTCAACGTAGGGTCCACGCCGCAGCTGCGGCGCATCCTCTACGAGAAGCTGAAGCTCACGCCGCAGAGGAAGACGAAGACCGGCTATTCCACTGACGCGGGGACCCTGGAGAGGCTGAGAGGGGATCATCCTATCGTGGAAGCGCTCTTGCGCTATCGGGAGGTGGAGAAGCTGCGCTCCACCTACGGTGACAGCCTGCTCGCGGAGGTGGCGGCGGATGGCAGGATCCACGCCAGCTTCAACCAGACCGTCGCCCGCACGGGCCGCCTCTCCTCTGACCGCCCGAACCTGCAGAATATCCCGGTGCGCACGGGCGAGGGGCGTAAGTTCCGAGATGTGTTCGTGCCTGAAGAGGGTTGGTGGTTCTGTGTGGCTGACTACGATCAGATCGAGCTACGTATCATAGCTCACCTCTCGGGTGATCCGGGGCTGCTCTCGGCGTTCGGATCGGGGGTGGACGTTCACCGCGCAGTGGCTGCATCTGTCTTCGGCGTGTCCCCGGAGGAGGTGACAGCCGAGCAGCGTGAACGGGCCAAGATGGTCTCCTATGGCCTCGCCTACGGGATGGAGGCCTACGGGCTCGCCCAGCGGCTGCGATCCAGCATGAGCGAGGCAGGCGCCATCCTGGATGCCTACTTCGCCGCATTCCCGAGGCTCCGTGCATGGATGGCAGAGGTGGTGGAGAAGGCGAGGGAATCTGGTTACACGGAGACCCTCTACGGTCGGAGGCGCCCGCTTCCGGAGCTGTCATCACCCAATCCGCGGATCCGCCAGGGCGCGGAGCGCCAGGCGATAAACGCGGGCACCCAGGGGCTCGCTGCGGACATCTTCAAGGTCGCCCTCGTGGCGATAGATACCGCGCTCGAATCGCGCGGTCTCGCAAGCAGGCTCGTGCTGCAGGTACATGACGAGGTGATAGTGGAGGTGCCTGAGGATGAGCGTGACGAGTCAGGAGAGGTGGTCCGTTCGAGCATGGAGAGGGCATACGAGCTCAGCGTGCCGCTATCGGTCCACCAGTCGTGGGGGCGCAGTTGGGGGGAGGCCAAACGGTGATCCAGGGAGCCAGGAGGCCGCAACGGTTCAGGCCAGGCTCCTACCGGTTCAGGCCAGGCTCCTACCACACGGCCCGGCTCGTACCACGCCGCCAGGCTCTTACGGGTAGGGCTCGCCCCGGGCCAGTATCCGCTTCGGGTTCTCCACCAGCATCTGGTTCAGCTGCTCGTCCGTGACTCCCCGTTCCCTGAGTGCCGGTACGACGTCATCGTGGAGGTGGGAGAAGCTCCAGCGAGGCAGGGCGGCCTCCCTGAGCGCCCGGTCGAACCAGTCGATGTGGCAGGCCGCATCGTGTGACAGCACGAGCTGGTCAGCGTGGCCCCTTGCGCAGAGGGTCGCCACGGTTGCGACCCGGTCTTCGAAGGGGCAGAAGAGGTCTATGCCGAACCGATCCATGCCCAGAGTCGAGCCGGCTGCCATCAGGTCTTCCAGGTAGGCGATGTCGGTTGAGTCGCCCGAGTGCCCGATCACGACCCGTGACAGATCGACCCCTTCCTCGGCGAGGATCCGCTGCTGAGCGAGCCCCTGCCTGCTCGCAGCGTGGGTGTGGGTGGTGATCGGCACGCCAGTCAGCCTGTGCGCCCTCGCCACAGCGCGAAGCACCCGCTCCACCCCGGGGGTCATCCCCTGGGCATCGGTGGCGCACTTCAGGATGCCGGCGCGCACCTCCGTTCCCTGGATCCCTTCTTCGATGTCGCGGACGAACATCGACACCATGGGATCGTCGTCACCGGCTCCAGTGCGGTAGTCGAAGTAGTGGGGAAGGTCGTTGTAGGTGTAGACACCGGTCGCCGCGACGATGTTCAGGGGGACGCGCAAGGCGACCTTCAGGACGCGGGGCACGTAGCGACCGAGCCCGAGCACTGTGGGGTCGACGATGGTGCCGACCTGCTGGGAAGCGAGCCCACCGAGCTCGCGAACGGCTCTCTCGATCTCTGCTCCCTCGTCGAAGTCCGGCCAGTTCTGCTGGACTTCAGATGAGAGCACGAAGACGTGCTCGTGCATGTAGACCGTGCCGAGCTGATCGGTGTCGACAGGCCCCCTGTAGGTCTCGACAGTTCCCATGCCTAGAGTCTCTCATGCTGCGTAGCGAGCGGCTAGGTGTGCATCGAGCGGGCTCGCCCTTTCCGGCCAGGCCACGCAGCCAGGCCACTCAGGCAGGCCGCCCCGCCAGCCAGGCGACTCAGCCCGGCCCGCGCCGGAGCAGGCCCCAGGCCACCCCGCCAGCCAGGCGACTCAGCCCGGCCCGCGCCAGGGCAGGCCACTCAGGCAGGAGCCTCAGGGCTAGCATTGGAGCATGCGCTCTACGATGCAGGATTTCCCGCTAACGATTACCCACATACTCCGTCACGGGCAGGAGATCTACTCGGATAGCGAGGTGTTCACGTGGCAGGGTGACTCAGCGCGCCGGGCAAGCTTCGGTGACGTGGCGGCTCGCGCAGGCGCTCTGGCCCGGGGCCTCTCAGGGCTGGGTGTGGGCGACAGCGATCGGGTGGCGACCTTCTGCTGGAACCACCAGGAGCACCTGGAAGCATACCTGGCAGTACCGTGCATGGGAGCGGTCCTGCACACCCTGAACATCCGGCTCTTCCCCGCACAGCTCGCCTACGTGATCCAGCATGCCGAGGACAAGGTGGTCTGCTTCGATGCCTCGCTAGCGCCGGTACTCAGCCGCGCAGGGAAAGAGGCCCTGTCGAAGGTCGAGCACTTCGTCCAGATCGGCGCAGGCGACACCTCGGCGCTCGACGAGGTGACTGGCCGCAGCCCGCTCCTGTACGACGACATCTGTGGCGGGAACGTCCGTGACGGGGAAATGAGCTGGCCAGATCTGGATGAGCGCCAGGCGGCGGCGATGTGCTACACGTCTGGCACGACCGGCGAGCCGAAGGGCGTGGCCTACAGCCATCGCTCGACCTTCCTGCATTCGCTCGCGCTACTGGCAGCCTGCAGCACTGGACTCACGGAAGCCGACAGGGCACTCGTGATCGTGCCCATGTTCCACGCGAATGCTTGGGGGCTTCCTTACGGGGGATGGTTGGCGGGTACTGACCTGGTCATGCCCCGCGAGTTCTTGCAGGCTCCTCACCTCGCGAGGATGTTCGCAGAGCTCTCCCCGACTCTAGGCGCCGGGGTGCCCACCATCTGGAACGACCTGCTTCACTACGGGGAGACCCAGACCGTGGACATGTCGTCGGTGCGTGCGCTCACTGCGGGAGGCTCCGCTGTGCCGAGAGCGCTCATGGAGGCTTACGAGGAGCGCTTCGGCGTACCCATAATCCAGGCATGGGGCATGACAGAGACGAGCCCGCTCGCCGCGATCGCGTACCCGCCCCGGGGAACACCGCCGGAGGAAGCGATGGACTGGCGCGCGAAGACGGGCAGGGTGGTGCCGGGCGTGGAGGTCCGCGTCGTGAGCGAGGACGGCGCTGTCCTCGCTTGCGATGGGCAGTCCCTGGGGGAGTTCGAGATCCGCGGACCTTGGATTACGGCTGAGTATTACAAGACCCCGTCGGACAGGTTCCACGATGGGTGGTTGAAGACGGGTGACGTAGGCACGCTGGATGAACGTGGCTTCATGCAGATCCATGATCGGAGCAAGGACGTCATAAAGTCTGGTGGTGAATGGATATCCTCGGTGGACCTGGAGAACACCATCATGGGGCATCCGGACGTCATCGAAGCGGGTGTTATCGGGGTACCGGATGAGCGCTGGCAGGAGCGTCCGCTGGCATGCGTGGTGCTACGGGAAGGCGCGAACGTGAGTGGGGAGGATCTTGCCAGTTGGCTCGAGCCCAGGGTGGCTAAGTGGTGGCTGCCTGAGCATTGGGTATTCGTCGAGGCGCTCCCGAAGACGAGTGTGGGGAAGTTCGACAAGCTTACGTTGCGGAAGCGCTACGCAGAGGGGAGCCTCTGAGGGCCGCGCCCTCAGGCGGGTGATGGCAGGCATCGCGTGACGACCGTAGACGACGTGCGCCAGGAGCTGGAGAGGCTATCTGAGCTACTGGCCGACCTGGCTATCGACAGGCTGCACGAAGCGCTCGCCTCTACGGACGAGCGTGACCGTCTGGCCTATGAGGAGCGTCAGATAACGAGGGCGCGAAATGCCGTGGCGAAGGCGATCAACCTGCTTCGGATCGGGCCGGCATAGCATTCAGCCGATCGATGAGCTGGCGAAGGCGGGAGAATGAAGTCTTGTCGAAGCGGAAAGCGATCCTCGGCAGATCCAGGTGATCCTCGCTCGCACGCTCTGGAGGGAGAGGCCGAGTCGGGTGTATCGCACCGCTCGTACAGAGATCAGCGAACTCCCGGTTCAGGGCGAGGAGCTCCTGCCTGGATGGGAGCTTCCTCAACCGGATGACGAGCAGGTGACCGACGAAGCGGCACGAGTGGTAGTTCCTGTAGAAGCGGAATATCTCCTCCGCTGCTTCGGCAGGAGTCGTCAGTATCCGGTAGAAGGCATGGTCCTGTGCAGATGCGAGGGAGCGCTTTATCACATTCGCGTCTACGAACTGCTCCCAGGCGGACCAGTATGTTGACTCGGGATCCAGCAGTACCACGGGTGCTGGTTGGGCTTTCCCCGTCTGGAGGAGCGTCAGTAGCTCGAAGGTCTCGTCCAGGGTGCCGAAGCCTCCAGGCAGGGCGACATAGGCGTCACTTTCCTTCACGAGCATCAGCTTTCTTGTGAAGAAGTACCGCATGGATATGAGCTTCGGGTCGTTCGCTATGAACGGGTTCGGCTGCTGCTCGAACGGGAGGCGTATGTTCACGCCCAGAGATCGATCTGGGCCGGCCCCTTCGATCCCGGCTGCCATGATGCCAGGGCCTGCTCCAGTGACGACCATCCAACCGTGGTCGCGCAGTATCCTGGCCAGATCCCTTGTCGCAGTGTAGGTTCGATCGGTCGGCTTCGTGCGCGCTGAGCCGAAGATGGTGAGCTTGGGGATCGCCCGGTACGGCCGGAAAACGCGGAACGCTTCGGCGATCTCCGCCAGGACCGTGTCAGCGAGCTTCATGTCCAGCCGATCCCCCTCGCCCTCGGCTATCTGGGCGATGCTCGATAGCATCGACTCGGCGACGTCGCGGTGATTGGCCAGCTCGGGGAGATACTGCAGGAGGGAATCTATGTCGACCACGGCAGGTTCTGGCCCGGGGTTCAGGCAGGCTGGAGCACGGGCCCGTAGAGAGTGGTCCGCTGGACCAGGTTCCTACCCTGCGGGAGCATGGCCGCGAAATCGTCCGGAGTCACGCGCTGCCCGTGGCTGGCTCCCGCAGCACGGGAGATGTTCTCGTCCATGAGCGTCCCTCCGAGGTCATCTGCGCCCGCGTCCAGAAGCTGGCGCACACCGGCGAATCCGAGTTTCACCCAGCTTGCCTGGATGTGATCTATATAGCCGTGATAGGCGATCCTTCCGACGGCGTGAACGAGCAGCACCTCGCGGAAGGTGGGTCCGCGCCGCGCCCTGTGCTGCAGGTAGATAGGTGCTCCCATGTGCACGAAAGGTAGTGGCACGAGCTCCGTGAAGCCTCCGGTTTGCTTCTGGAGGTCCCTCGTGCGGACGAGGTGACGGGCCCAGTGAACGGGATGCTCCACCGACCCGAACATTATGGTGACATTCGAGCGCAGCCCGACTTCGTGCGCGAGCCGGTGCGCTTCGAGCCATTCCTCCGTGGTGATCTTGTCGGGGCAGAGGACGGCGCGGACCTCGTCGTCCAGTATCTCCGCTGCTGTGCCCGGCAGTGTCCGCAACCCTGCGTCCCGTAGCTGTACCAGGTAGTCGCGCAGTCCCACTCCGAGACGTCGAGCTCCTTCGGTCACCTCGAGGGCCGTGAAGCCATGGATGTGAATGCTGGGCGACGCGGCGCGCACGGCGCGGATCACGTCCAGGTAGTAGGAGCCATCGAAGCGAGGGTGGATCCCGCCCTGCAGGCATACCTCTGTTGCCCCGGCGTCTTCCGCCTCGGTCACGCGGCGAGTGATCTCCTCCATGGGCAGGAGGTACGGATCTCCTCTCAGGCTCAGCGACAGCGGACCCTTCGAGAATGCGCAGAAGCGGCACTTATAGGTGCAGATGTTCGTGTAGTTGATGTTCCGGTTGGCGACGAAGGTGACATCGTCCCCGACTGCCAGGCGCCGCAGCTCGTCCGCCACCTCCGCGACCAGCCTTACCTCCCGGCCGCGCGCATGGAAGAGCAGCTCGATCTCCCGCTCGCCGGGCTCCTGGTGGGCCATCACGCCATCCAGGACCTCTGACACCGCACTGCGACTACGGCCCACCGGCTGCGTAGGGCTTCCAGATCCTGGCGTCACGAGCAGCGGAGGAGCGCAGTCCTTCCCAGGCGACCAGGGATCTTCGCGGGCCAGCCCTGCCGCGTCGCTGTGCTCGAGCACAGGGAAGCGCATCTCCTCGTCGAGGAAGCGGGCGGGGTCGAGGGCGAACCGTGGGTAGATGGTGAGGCGCGCCGCCAGCTCCAAGCCGGCCGACTCGGTGGCGGCCCGGAGGCGCGCCAGCTCTGGCCAGGCACGCTCGGGGTTAACGTGGTCGGGCGTGACCGGGGATACGCCTCCCCAGTCGTCTATCCCGGCCTCGAGCAGGAGCAGGAGATCGTCGGCCAGGTTCGGGGGCGCCTGGAGGTGAATCTCTGCGGGAAGAACCAGGCGTGCAGCAGCGATGGACCAAGCCAGCTCCTCTGGTGGGCAAGCTGGATGGAGCTGCATAGCGGTGCCTGGCTTCGGGAGGAAGTTCTGGACTATCACCTCCTGCACGTGGCCGTGGCGAATGTGGGACTCGGCTATGGCGCTCAATGCATCCAGCCTGTCCTTCCTCGTCTCCCCGATCCCGACAAGGATCCCGGTCGTGAAAGGTATCTGGAGGGTTCCCGCAGCTTCGAGGGTCGCCAGCCTTCGCTCCGGGGTCTTATCAGGGGCGTGGCGGTGAGCACCTACGCTGGCGAGAGTCTCGATCATCATTCCCTGGCTGGCAGTGACCGGCCGGAGCAGCTCGAGATCCGCTCCTGTCAAGGCCCCTGCATTCGAGTGTGGAAGCAACCCAGCTTCGAGTGCAACCTTCGCGGCCTCTACCAGGTAGGAGATGGTGGAGGTATGCCCATGAGCTGAGAGCCAGCTCCTGGCGGAAGCGTAGCGATCCTCCGGCGCCTCGCCGAGCGTGAGAAGAGCCTCGTGGCAGCCGGCATCCAGGCCGGAGCGGGCGATGGCCTCCACCTGCTCCAAGTCCAGGTACGGGCTCGCGAGCCTGGATGGAGCCTTCGCGAAGGTGCAGTAGCCGCAACGGTCCCTGCATAGCTGCGTGAGGGGGATGAACACCTTCGGGGAGTAGGTGACGAGCGAGCCATGGGCGACCCTGCGCCGCTCGCGGGCCAGGGCCATCAGCTCGGCCAGAGGCATCCTCTCGAGCTCTGAGTCGAGCTCCGAGGGCTTCATTGCGCACCCCAGGATTGCGTACCTCGAGATTGCGCACCCCAGGATTGCGTACCCCAGGATTGCGTACCCCAGGCGGCGGCGTCCACGACCCATATGACCCGAGAAGCACGTACCCGAGCCGCTGGAAGGTCCTCGCCGGCTCGTATGCGGGCCATGGCATCCCGCTTCTCCTCGCCTGCCACGGTGAAGACCACCAGCTCGGCGCGAGAGATAGCAGGGAGCGTAAGGGTCACACGCTCGTGGGGATTGGCAGCGGCAGGGTCACTGCTGCGCACGACCAGCTCATCTGCCTCGAGAGATGGGGATCCCGGGAACAGAGATGCGGTATGGCCATCTGGCCCCACCCCCAGATGGATCAGGTCCAGGGCTCGGAGAGCGTCCAGCAGCGCGGCATATCGCAGCGGATCATCGCAGGTGAGTGGGTGCACCGAGCCCAGCTGGCCTACGCGATCGAGGAGCGCTTCGCGGGCGAGGAGGTAGTTCGAGTCCGGATCATCGAGGGGGACGCACCGCTCGTCTCCCCAGTAGAAGTCGACGAGCTGCCAGTCGATGCCGGGCCCGAGATGCCCGTACGCGCGCCTGGCCGTGGGGCCGCCAGAGAGCGCCACCGAGAAGCGGTCGTGTCGTCTTTCGCGGTAGGCGTCCCCGAAGATCTCGGCGAAGGTCACTGCCACGTCATCTACGACGCGGACCTCTCCAACGGGCAGAGCACGGGTGGCCTGCTCACTGCTCATGGGGTTCTCCAGGCATGATTGTCCTGGGCCAGGAGCTGGTCTGCCTCCTTCGGTCCCCACGATCCAGCAGGATATGGATAGAGGGGTGATCCGTTCTCGCTCCACACTGATAGGACCGGGTCGACTATACGCCAGGCCTGGTCCACCTCGTCGGTCCTTATGAACAAGGTGGGATCCCCTATGAGAGCATCAAGCAAGAGCCGCTCGTAGGCTTCCCGCGGGGGCGCCCCGAATGCCTGCCGGTAGCCGAAGTCCATGCTCACTGATCTCACCTCGAAGGCCTGTCCGGGGACCTTCGCCCCGAAGAGCAGCGTTATGCCCTCCTCCGGCTGGATCCTCAGCACGAGCACGTTCGGAAGGAGCTCGCGCGAGAGGGAGTCGGAGAACGGTAGGTGGGGTACGCGCTGGAACTGCATGGCGACTTCGGTGACCCGCTTCGCCAAGCGCTTGCCCGTGCGCAGGTAGACAGGCACTCCTGCCCATCGCCAGTTGTCCACCGTGAGGCGCATGGCTGCATACGTCTCTGTCGTGCTTCCCGGGCTGACCCCGTCTTCGGACTTGTAGCTGGGGACGGGCTCACCATCTATGACACCCGATCCGTACTGCCCGCGGGCCGCATGGACGAGCACCTCGTCTGGCGTCGGGATGGGAATCGCGTTCAAGAGCTTCACCTTCTCGTCGCGGATGCCCTGGGCGTCCACGACGGCAGGCGGCTCCATGAGCGTGAGCGCCAGGATCTGCATCATGTGATTCTGCAGGATGTCCCGCATGGCTCCAGCGTGCTCGTAGAAGCCACCACGATGCTCGACCCCGAGGCTCTCAGCGACTGTTATCTGGATGTGATCGACGTAGCGGCGGTTCCAGACAGGCTCGAAGATGGCGTTCGCGAAGCGGAGAGCGAGCAGGTTCTGGACGGTCTCCTTGCCCATGTAATGGTCTATGCGATAGATCTGGTCCTCGGAGAAGCTCTCGTGCAGCTCGGCGTCAAGCTTCGTCGCACTTGCCAGATCGCGCCCGAATGGCTTCTCTATGACCAGTCGGATGGACCCATCCGGTGTGCTCGGCCGGTTCAGCTCATGCTTCGCGAGCGCTCCCGCTACGAGACCGAAGACCTCCGGGACTGTGGCCAGGTAGTAGGTCCAGTGCCCGGGGCATGTCGTTGTCTTGTCGACATCGGCGAGGATCGCCTTGAGCTGGTCGAAGGTATCGGGATGGTCGTATTCGCCAGAGATGTAGCGGAACCGCTCGACGGCAGTGCGAAATCGCGCTCCAGCATGAGGAACGGCCTCGAGCACTGCCTTGCGGAAGTCCTCGTCGGACCATTCGGTACGTGCTATGCCGACGACCACGAAGTTCTCCTCCAGCTCCTTGCGCTCGATCACGTTGGCGAGAGCGGGAAGGATCTTCCGGTGTGTCAGGTCTCCTGATGCCCCGAATATCACGAGGACGCTTGCAGGGCTGGACTGCTTTTTCCGTGTGCCGCTCACAGGTCAGCGTGCCGCGAGCTTCGAGGTGAGCTGGTCGAGCAGCTCGTCGAACGACTTCTGGAACGCTGCCACGCCTTCGTCCTCCAGCTGGCGTGTCACGTCCTTCATATCGATCCCGGCCCGCGAGATGGCTTCCAGGTGCCTGGTCGCTGAGGTGACATCGAGGTCGACCGTCCGAGCGACGCTACCGTGATCGAGGAAGGCGTCCAGGGTGTCATCGGGCATGGTGTTCACGGTATCAGGGCCTATGAGGTTCTCTACGTACAACAGGTCTGGGTAGGCAGGGTTCTTCGTAGAGGTAGATGCCCACAAGGGTCGCTGGACCCTCGCTCCCGAGCGCGAGAGAGAATTGAAGCGCCCGCCCGAGAAGCGCTCCGTGAACTCCCGGTAGGCGAGCTTTGCCTGGGAGACAGCGGCCCTTCCCATCAGCTCCTTCGAAGCAGCACCGGCCTCCAGCCTGCGATCCACCTCGGTGTCGACCCGGCTCACGAAGAAGGATGCCACACTTGCCACCCGCGAGAGCTCTCCGCCTGATGCCTGCAGCTCCTCGAGGCCCGCCAGGTAGGCATCCATTACCTCGCTGTAGCGCTCCAGAGAGAATATCAGCGTCACGTTCACACTGCGTCCCTCAGCGATCATCTGGCGGACCGCAGGAACGCCCTCCTTCGTGGCGGGGATCTTCACCAGAAGGTTCGGCGCGCCTATGCGCTCGTGAAGCCGGCGGGCCGCTGCTACGGTGCCGGCCGTGTCGTGAGCGAGGCTGGGTGACACCTCGACCGAGACGAACCCATCGCTTCCGCCGCTCTCGTCGTGCAAGGGACGGAAGAGCTCCAGCGCATGCACGATGTCGTCGATCACGAGCTCCCAGTAGGCGCTCTCTGCATCTCCCTTCATGCTGGCAAGCTGGTGATCGTAGGCATCCTCTCCCTCGATCGCCTTCGCCATGATGGTCGGGTTCGATGTGAGGCCCCGTACACCCTTCGATATCAGGGAAGCGAGATGCCCGTTCGTCAGGTAGTCACGTCTCAGATTGTCCAGCCAGGGACTCTGGTTCTCGCTGTCGTAGAGCTCGTGGAGTTTTGTCATGGTCATGCTCCTCATTCTTTCCGTGCGGACCGTTTTCAGGCTCCCTGTGGCTCGTTCTCCCTGTTGCTCGTTCTCACTGTGGCTCGTTCTCACTGTCGCTGGCTCTCCCCGTGGCTAGTTCGAGAGCGGCTGGATTCCCCGGCGCGCCGGACCAGCTCGCGTCCCGCTCTTGCGACGTTCTCCACATTGAAACCTAGCTTGTCCATGACGACCTGACCCGGAGCCGAGGCACCGAAGCGGTCCAGTTTCACCGTGTCATCAGCGTAAGCCGCCCAGCCGAAGCTGCTGGCGGCCTCGACCGCCAGGCGCGGAACCCCTGTAGGCAGCACGTCGTCCCGGTAGGATTCCGGCTGCTCTGCGAATAGCTCGAATGACGGCAACGACACTACGCGCACGCGTATCGGCTCCGTTCCCGAAGCGAGCGATCTAGCGGCCTCCAGGCACAGCGCGACCTCGCTCCCGGTGCCTATCAGTAGGAGCTGGGGTTCCCCCGCAGGGCCCAGCTCGGTGAGGACATAGGCACCCCTCGGGAGATTTTCCAGGGCATTGGCGGTCTCCGTGAGGACGGGCACCGCCTGGCGGCTCAGCACGAGGGCAGTGGGCCCGTCGAGCTCGACGGCGAGCTTCCAGGCTGCCGCAGTCTCGTTCGCGTCAGCGGGACGGATCACGCGAATCCCTGGCATGGCGCGCAGCGCTGCCAGATGCTCTATCGGCTGATGGGTAGGGCCATCCTCGCCCAGACCTATGGAATCATGAGTCCAGGAGTACACGGCATGGGTTCTTGACAGGGCGGCGATCCTGACAGCAGGGCGCATGTAGTCGCTGAAGACGAAGAAGGTGCCGCCCACAGGGAGGACCCCTCCGTGCAATGCCATACCGTTCATGGCCGCACCCATGGCGTGCTCCCGGATGCCGTAGTGGACCTGGGAGCCGCCGGGGCTGGCAGGCTCCTGGTCTATGGCGCCGTCCAATGCAACTCCTGTGTTCCCCGTCAGATCAGCAGATCCGGCCACGATGAATGGAAGAGCTTCTTTCGTGGCGTCGATGCATGTCTTGATCGCTCGCCTTGTGGGAATCGATGCTCCAGGCTCGAAGCTCGGTAGCTTCTCTGCCCAGCCGGCGGGCGCTCTTAGATGAAGCGCAGCCCGGAACGCCTCTCTCCCCGCCGAGGGCAGGCGCTCCTGTACCATCTCCCAGGCCAGGCGATCCTCCCGTCCCCGGCGCCCGGCCTCCCGGTAGTAGGTGAGCACGCTCTCGGGCACGTAGAAGTCCTCGTCGGGTAGGCCGAGGATAGCCTTCGTCAGGCCTATCTCCTCTCTTCCGAGCGGGTCACCGTGAGCCTTGGCGCTGTCTGTCACGTGGGGCGCCGGCCAACCGATATGGCTTCGCAGGATGACGAGTGACGGTTTGTCTGCCTCCGCTATGGCCTCGCGGATCCCACCTTCTATGGCATCGAGATCGTTGGCCACCTCGCCCAGGCTCACCACGCTCCACCCATATGAAGCGAAGCGCTTGGCCACATCGTCGGTATATGCCAGCTCAGTGGGACCATCTATCGTTATATGATTATCATCATAGATGTAGACGATACGGCCCAGCCCGAGGTGTCCGGCAAGGGAGGCAGCTTCGTGGCTTATTCCCTCTTCCAGATCGCCATCCGAGCAGATCCCGAAGATGCGATGGTCGCATGTAGCGGGACCGAAGCGGGATCGCAGCCATCTCTCGGCTATCGCCATGCCGACGCCGGTAGCGAATCCCTGGCCGAGGGGCCCTGTGGTGAGCTCCACGCCCGGAGCACACCCGTACTCGGGATGGCCCGGGGTCCGGCTGCCCCACTGGCGGAACGCCTTCAGGTCGTCGAGCTCCAGGCCATAGCCGGTGAGGTAGAGCATGGTATAGAGCAGGATCGACGCATGGCCGCAGGAGAGGATGAAGCGGTCCCTGTCGGGCCAGTCGGGCGCGCCGGCGTCGTAACGCATTATCCGGGTCCAGAGCACGTGAGCGAGCGGGGCCAGGGCCATGGCAGTGCCCGGGTGCCCGGAGCTCGCCCGCTCGGGACCGTCCATGGCGAGACCTCGGATAACGTTCACGCCGAGCTGATCCAGCTCGGAGTGGACTGATCCCGCGGATCTGGCTGCGCTCACGCTGTCGACTTTGCTCACGGCATCGACGCTAGACGCATCGAGGGCTTGTCATACCCTCGCGCCGCATCGCGGCATACCCTCGGGCCGCATCCGGCGCTCTGGGGCCTCACTTCCTATGGGCTGGGCACTTCCTATGGGCTGGGCGACCCGCGCTCCCAAGCCAGAGCACCCGCTACCCAGGTAGCCACCACATCGAGGTTCCCGGGGTCGAGGGCGACCACATCTGCACGGCACCCTGGCGCCAGTGCTCCCCGGTCGGCGAGCCCGAGCATTCCCGCCGGGACGACGGATGCGGCCCCGAGGGCATGCATCAGCGGTACTCCTGCCGCGACAGCGTAGGCAACAGCCTGGTTCATGGTCGTGTGGGAGCCAGCGAGGACTCCGCTTCGAAAGCGCTCTATGCTCCCTATACCGCCAGGGCTCCCTCGTCCTACGCTGCCAGGGTTCCCTCGTCTGCCAGCGCCATCTCGGGGCTCCGCTGCGGCGTCGGTAATGAGGGCGATGCCCGTGGGCCCCTTGGCGCGATATGCAAGCATGATCGCCGCGGGATGGAGATGGGCAGGGTCGGCGATCAGGGCAGCGACCACCCGGTCGTCTGTGAGCACCGCCCCCAGGGCGCCAGGGTCGCGGTGATGCCAGGGCCCGAAGGCGTTGAAGCAGTGGGTGGCCATCTGGGCGCCTGCTCCTATAACCGCGCTCGTCGCTTCGTAGCCGGCCGCGGTGTGGCCTATCCCGACCAGGATGCCACGGCTCGCGAGCAGCGTTGCTGCCTCGGCCGCGCCGGCGAGCTCCGGGGAGAGGGTTACGCAGGCAGCATCCGGGGTAAGGGCAGCTAGCCAGTCGAGATCGATAGGCCTCAGCCATTCCGGCCTGTGTGCTCCCGGCATCCCTCCGAGGAATGGGCCTTCGAGGTGGATGCCTGCCACGTCAGGTGCGGGCGGTGGCTTCGCCTCCCCCGTGTAGGCCGCCCGCCCGTTCTCCCCCGTGTAGCCCGCCAACCGCTCGATGGCCTCGGCCGTGAGAGCCGGTGGGAGCGTGGACAGGGTGGGGCACCATGTGGTGACGCCCTGGGCCAGGAGGAGGTTCTCCATCACGCGCCAGTCGTCACCCTGGCACGTCGCGACGTCGACCGGGCCATGGCCGTTCACCTGCAGATCGACGAATCCAGCAGTGAGGAGCGCCGGGACAGGCGAGCCCGTGCTAAGCTCTCGTATAGCGACTATAACACCATCCTCGATCACGACCTCGCCGGGTTCGAGGATGCGCCCGCTGGCTGTTCTCTGCTCGCCCGGGTGGCGCGGAGGGAGAAGCCATGGTCCTGCCGGGGGTGACGAGACGACAGCCTGGGCGCGGATTATCCCGGAAGTGGCTTCTTCGTAGCCCTTGGCTGTGCTGCCAGGGCCGGAGGGGTTGGCGGGGTCGAAATGGCGCTCCGGCATACCTGACCGACCATAATGACCAGATGAGCACCTCGGCTAGGCGCCCCCAGGTCCCGCCAAACTGCGACCTCACACTCGGCATGGTGTGCCTGGACAAGAGCCGCAGCGATCGGACCATCTGGCAGATGCGGGCAGACGAGAGGTTCGCCAATCCGATGGGTATCCTCCAGGGGGGATTTCTCGCGGCTTTCGCCGACTCTGCCATGGGAGCGACTGCGATCACCTGGGCCCGTGATCGGCCAGCGACCGCCACCTCGCCGCAGGTGGGCTCGGCCAGCGCCGATCGGCCAGCGACCGCCACCTCGCCGCAGGTGGGCTCGGCCAACGCCGAGATGAAGATCAGCTTCCTCTCGGCGGCTCGTGTTGGCTCGATCCTGACATGTGAGGCACAGATCCTCTCGGGAGGAAGGCGCGTCGCGTTCGCCGAGGCGGAGATCCACGACGACGCTGGCAGGCTCGTGGCAAAGGCCAGCTCGACGTACATCATCCTTCCGCGCTCCCAGGCCACGTGAGCTCTGGCCCCAGGTGATGCAGGATGTCCCGGCGCTCGGCTACCATCGGCGCCATGAGCCTAGGAGCGCGTCGACACCGCGGCGGGGCACGCGGCCATGCCACCGAGAACCCGCAGGGTGGCAGGCGCCCTTCGGGCGTGGTGGATGCCACTTCCAGCGCATGGCAGCTCGTCGTCAATTACGCGAAGCAGGAGACCCTGGAGCCCCTGAAGGGCCTTGGCCGCTACCTGATCTTCGCAGTCGCTGCTGGTGTGCTCGGTACGGCTGCGGCGCTCTTCTGGATCCTGGCGGTGCTGAGGGTCTTGCAGGACGAGACCGGCTCCACGTTTCACGGGCATCTGTCGTGGTTGCCCTACATGATCACTATCGTCGTAGCGCTCATGATCGCCGGTGTGACAGGGTGGCGCATCCTGCGGGGCGAGGCCTCACGCGGGGGAGAATCCCTGCCAGCAGAGAGGAGCTGACATGGCCAGGAAGGCATCCGTAGCACGCGGTGGTAGCTCCGGGCAGGGACGGATCACCCGCGACGATCTCGAGGCTGGCTTCCGCCGGATAGGTGGCGAGGTGGACGACGAGGTGGCTGGCGCACGCCCGATGCTCGTCACTGTCGGGGTGCTCCTGGCGGTGTCTCTTGCCACGGCAGCGTATCTCCTGGGTCGGCGTCGCGGGCGGTTGCGCTCTACCGTGGTCGAGATTCGCAGGGTGTGACCTGAGGGTGTCTGTTGCGGGAGGTCTGGGAGGTTCATGGCGCCGTGGGGCAGCCCCGGGTAGCCGTGGCATTCTCAGGCGGCTTCGCCCGGCGGGCGCCGTGCGGGAGTACGTGGATCTCACCCTCTGGCGCCTGATAGGTCGTGGCGTACGCGAGGGTCTCTTCGGGGGAAGCACGAGATGGCTTCTCATCGGGGGAGCGGCCCTCGTCGTGCGGGCGGCGCGCAGGCGGGCTCCGAGAACAGTGTTCGTGGGGAAGCTGGAGCCTGGAGCCGCGCTCGAGATCAGGCACCTCACCACTCGCTCCTGAAGGTGGTGGCATCAGGGTCTTCCGGCAGTGGAGCTCGATCCCTGGAAGCGGGGGAGCGTGTCCTCTTGGTCGATGCCCGGGACCGGCGTTACCTGGTGACTCTAGCCCGTGGCGGTAGGTTCCATACTCATGCCGGAATACTCGATCACGATCTCGTGATCGGCCGTAGCGAGGGCAGTGCCGTGTTCACCGCTTCAGGCAAGCGCTTTATTGCTGTACGACCGACCCTCGCTGACGTGGTGATCCAGATGCCGCGGGGTGCCCAGGTCATCTACCCGAAGGATCTCGCGGCCCTCTTGATGCTGGCTGATATCGGACCCGGTATGCGGGTCCTGGAGGCGGGGGTCGGCTCGGGGGCGCTCTCTCTCGCGCTCCTACGAGCGGGGGCCTTCGTGGTCGGATACGAGCTCCGTCCCGAGTTCGCTGCCCGTGCCAGAGCGAACGTCACGGCCGTCCTCGGAGAGGCTCCCTACGTGATAGAGCTTCGTGACGTCTACGCTGGGATCTCCGAGGTGGGGCTCGATCGCATCATGCTGGACCTGCCTGAGCCATGGCGTGTCATCGACGCAGCCGCCGGTGCGCTGCGGGCCGGGGGGATCCTGGCGTGCTACCTGCCGACCATCAATCAGACAGCCGAGCTGCGCAAGAGCTTACGCAGGTCGTCCTTCGGACTGTGCGAGACGGTGGAGGTGCTGCAGCGGACATGGCACGTAGAAGGTGACTCCGTTCGCCCCGATCACCGCATGGTTGCCCATACTGGTTTCCTGACGACGGCGCGCCTCCTGCAGCCAGTTCGGGAGAGCCCAGGAGGCTAAGCGCCTCGACGGACAGGGCGCCTCGACGGACAGGGCGCCTCGACGTGACGGGACCTCCGGCGTCAGTCCTTCTCTATGAAGATGCACTCCCCGGGGCACTCCTCGGACGCCTCGACCACGGCATCTTCCAGATCGCCCGGCACGAGCGCCATGCCGCCTGAGCCACCCGGCTCGCTCAGGACCTGGTCGCCCTCCTTTACGTAAGCAAGGCCGTCGTCTAGGAGGGTGAACACAGCGGGTGCGATCTCCTCGCAGAGACCGTCCCCGGTGCATAGATCCTGGTCGATCCAAACTTTCATGGCTGTTACCTGGCTCCTTGGATGGCTCGCCCGGCCCGTGCCGGGTTATACGGCTGTGTGTTCCTGCCTATGTCTTCTGGCTGGCTGTGTCTCTCTGGCTGGCTCTGGTCTTCTGGCGTCTGGGTCTTCCCGGTCTTGCGGCCAGCTCTGTCTTCTCCGGTGTCAAGCATGCCTAGTCTAGGGCTTAGGCGTGCCTCCATGCCGCATCGGCCGCCGTTCTCCGTAGCAGCCTCCACCCGGTACGCGGAGCTTCCGGCTAGCGTGCAAGTCGAGGAGGTGGTGCAGTGAGTGATCCGACCCAGGCGCCGGGAGACTCTGGAGCAGATCGAGCCGAGCTGCTGGAGCTGCGCGCACAGGTGGTATCCCTGGAGGAGGAGGTAGCTGTCCTGCGCCGCCGGCTCCAGGACGCACCGCTCAGGGTGCAGGCCCTGGAGGAGAGGCTCCTGGAGACCAAGGGTCAGCTCTCCCAGGCGATCTCTCAGAACGAGAAGCTTACCTATACACTCATGCAGGCAAAGGAGCACATAGCCTCGCTTCGCGAGGAGGTGGACAAGCTTACCCAACCACCGGCCGCTTATGGCACATTCCTCTCGCATAACGATGATGGGACTGTGGATGTGCTCGCATCGGGCCGGAAGATGCGCGTCGCCCTGCATCCGGCTATCGATCCATCGGAGCTCGAGCGGGGCCAGGAGCTCCTCTTGAACGAGGCCCTGAACGTCATGCTCGCGAGGGCTCCAGAGCGATCGGGCGAGGTCGTGACGCTGAAGGAGGTGCTCGCCGACGGGGAGCGCGCCGTGGTGGTGGCCCGGGCCGATGAGGAGCGGGTCTGCCAGCTCGGCGAGGACCTGCGGGCCACGAAGCTCAGATCCGGGGATTCGCTCCTCATGGACTCCAGGACCCAGCTGCTGCTGGAACGCCTGCCCCGTCCCGAGGTGGAGGAGCTCGTCTTGGAAGAGGTGCCGGATGTCACCTACGAGGACGTCGGTGGCCTGGATCGCCAGATCGAGGCCATCATGGACGCGGTCGAGCTTCCGTTCCTTCACCGGGACCTGTTCGCCGAGCACCAGCTACCTGCCCCGAAAGGTGTGCTCTTGTACGGGCCGCCAGGCTGTGGCAAGACGCTCATAGCGAAGGCCGTGGCGAACTCCCTGGCGAAGAAGGTGGCGGACGCAGCGGGTGGGGGAGAGGCGCGCAGCTACTTCCTGAACGTGAAGGGCCCTGAGTTGCTGAACAAGTACGTAGGTGAGACCGAGCGCCAGATACGGCAGGTCTTCCAGCGGGCACGCGAGAAGGCCGAAGAGGGAGTGCCGGTCATCGTGTTCTTCGACGAGATGGACTCGCTTTTCCGTACGCGCGGCACCGGTATCAGCTCGGACATGGAGTCGACTATCGTGCCGCAGCTCCTCGCAGAGATCGACGGGGTAGAGGCGTTGCGTGATGTGATCGTGATAGGTGCCTCGAACCGCGAGGATCTCATTGATCCTGCGATCCTGCGTCCGGGGCGTCTCGACGTGAAGATAAAGATCGAGCGCCCGGACAAGGATGCTGCGTGCCAGATATTCGGTCGCTACCTCACGCCTGATCTGCCTCTCGACCAGAGTGAGCTCGATCGCCTGGGAGGGAACGATCCTGCCAAGGCCGTTGCTGCGATGATAGAGCGGACCGTGGAGGCCATGTACCGCGACGACGAGGAGAATCGCTTCCTCGAGGTGACCTACCAGAACGGCGACAAGGAGGTCCTCTACTTCAAGGACTTCTCGTCAGGAGCGATGATAGAGAGCATTGTCAGGCGCGCCAAGCTGCTCGCCATAAAGCGCGCGATAGCCGGGAGTGGTCGCGGAATCAGGCTGGAGGATCTGCTCGCCTCGATCCGCCAGGAGTACAAGGAGAACGAGGACCTCCCGAACACGACGAACCCGGACGACTGGGCTCGCATATCGGGGAAGAAGGGTGAGCGCATCGTCTACGTACGGACCCTTCTCGGAGAGGGGGACGACGCGCAGGGTGGCCGGTCCATAGAGCGCGTCGGCACCGGCCAGTACCTCTAGGGGAGCCCAGTACCTTCGGGGACCCTGGTAGCTCTGGGAGATCACGCATCTCCGATGGGATCGGTTCGAGCCCACGGACAGCGCGGGACGGACAGCGCCGCCACGTTTGCTGCGGCGGGCCTGCCGGGGCCAGCCGATCGTCTCGGTCGCGGGCAGCGCGGCTAGGGTCGGGGCATGGCCGTAGTGAAGGTATGTGGCACGGAGACGGAGTATGGCATCCAGACCATAGGCATGCCCGATACTAATCCCATAGCTGCCTCGTCGATGCTCGTGAATGCATACGTAGCGGACGTAAAGCGCCGGGCTGCGTGGGACTTCGATGATGAGTCACCAGGACGGGATGCGAGGGGTTATGCCAGGAAAGGCTCTGCGGCGCCGGACATAGAGACTCACCTGGCGAATGCGGTCCTGACGGACGGAGCACGCTACTACGTGGATCACGCCCATCCCGAGCTGTCCACCCCCGAGTGCTCGACGGCCATGGAGCTCGTCTGCTTCGACAAGGCCGGCGAGCTGATCCTGGAGCGCTCCATGGAGGCTGCCTCGCGCGTGCTCGATCCCGGCCAGGAGATCGTCGTATACAAGAACAACAGCGATGGGAAAGGTAACTCCTATGGCTGTCACGAGAACTACCTGATGGACCGGAGCGTTCCATTTGCCCGCATAGCCCACCAGGTCACCAGCCACTTCGTGACGCGGATCATCTTCGCCGGTGCGGGGAAGGTCGGATCGGAGGGGCCTGGTAGCAGTGCGGGGACGATAACGTTCCAGCTGTCTCAGCGTGCTGACTTCTTCGAGGAGGAGATCGGCCTGGAGACCACGCTGAAGAGGCCCATAGTAAACACCCGTGACGAGCCCCATGCCGATCCGCGGAGGTTCAGGCGCCTGCACGTGATCGTGGGGGACGCGAACTGCGCAGAGGTGGCTACGTTCCTGAAGGTGGGCACCACCTCCATCGTGCTCGCCATGATAGAGGACGACTTCCTTTCCAGCACCGGCAGTGATCTGACGCTCGCGTCGCCAGTGCGAGCCATCCGCGAAGTCTCTCGGGATCTGGGCCTCTCGAAGCCGCTCGACATGGCTACGGGCAGGCAGATGACAGCTATGGAGGTCCAGTGGGAGCTGCTCAGGCTGGGCCGGAAGTATGCGGAGGATCGCGGGCTCGAGTGCGTGGGAGGCAGCGACCCCGGGGGCGCGATCCTGGATCGCTGGGAGGATGTCCTGAACGGCCTGGAGAGCGATCCTGCCTCCCTCGCTCGCCAGCTCGACTGGGTAGCGAAGAAGCAGCTCATAGACGCCTACCGGGAGCGCCACGGTCTCCCATGGACCAGCAAGCGGCTGGCTGCGCTGGACCTCCAGTACCATGACCTGCGTCCGGAGCGCTCTCTTTTCCGCAGGTTGGACACCGAGCACCTGGTCGCAGAGGAAGACGTGGAGCGGGCTGTGTACGAGCCGCCCGAGACTACCCGGGCATATTTCCGGGGGCGCTGCCTGGAGAGGTTCGCCCCGTGGATAGCTTCGGCGAACTGGGACTCCCTCGTTTTCGACCTGGGGTCCGATCCCCTGCGGCGTGTTCCTATGATGGACCCGTTGAAGGGGACGGCTGCTCATGTGGCAGCACTGCTCGACGAGTGCGAGACTCCCCAGCAGCTCATCGAGCGCTTGGGGGCCTGAGCAGGCACGGCGGTGGGGCTGCAGCGACTCCGTTGCAGGCACGCAGGCCGGTGTCGGCGGCAGGCATGGAGCGGTTGCCTGGGGCAGTAGGTTCGGAAGTCTAGAGCGGCCAGCGGTAGAGGCCGGAGGAGAACAGTGGAGAGAGATGCCTGAGCGAGAGCAGAAGCGCCACCGGGCGCCAGAGCGCGAAACGCCTGAGGAGGCAGAGGAGGTCGCACCCTCGGCGAAGGGCGAGAAGCTGAAGGCCGAGATGGATGACCTCCTGGATGAGATCGACGAGGTGTTGGAGGACAATGCTGAGGAGTTCGTTCGCAACTACGTGCAGAAGGGTGGGCAATGAGCCCTCCTCTACCGCTCTTCTCCCCGGGCGAGGACCCGGGGCCGAACTTCAGCGCCTTGCTGGCCCGTCTCGGACCGGCTGCTCCTGCCGGGGGTTTCCCGACGGCAGGGCCCATCTCTGGCCTGCGTAGCCCGGAGGCGAACTGGCAGGCAGGAGGAGCCGCGCCCCGCCAGCTCGTGGACGGCCTGCCTCACGGTACGACGGTCCTTGCCGTCAGGTATGCCGGAGGGGTCGTAATGGCTGGTGATCGCCGGGCCACAGAAGGTAGCACGATCGCGTACAGGACCATGGACAAGGTCCACCCGGCTGGCCGGAAGGCCGCTGTGGCGATTGCAGGCACCGCGGGCCCGGCCATGGAGCTGGTACGGCTCTTCCAGACCCAGATTGAGCACTACGAGAAGGTGGAGGGGGTGGCGCTCACCCTGGAGGGAACGGCGAACCAGCTCGCCTCGATGATCCGTGAGAACTTCTCCATGGCCCTGCAGGGTCTCGTGGTCGTGCCCTTATTCGCTGGTTACGACGACAGGCGCATGGACGGCAGGATCTTCACCTACGACGTCGTGGGCGGGCATTACGAGGAGGATGCCGTCGCTGCCACAGGATCAGGGAGCAGGGATGCCAGGACAACCATGAGGCTCGGCTTCCGTGAGGGCATGTCCCGCGAGGAAGCGCTGGATCTCGTAGCGAGAGCTCTCTACGAGGCTGCGGACCAGGACTCCGCAACCGGGGGGCCGGACCAGGTCCGTGGTATCTACCCGACGGTGGCCGTAGTCGATCAGGCAGGCTTCTCCTACGTGGAGGAGGGGGAGGTTGCACAGCACTTCGACGCGGTGATCGCCGCGCGCCGAGCAGGCAGGGGAGACCGCTCATGAGCATGCCCTTCTACGTCGCTCCCGAGCAGATGATGAAGGATCGCGCGGAGTACGCCCAGAAGGGCATATCACGGGGCCGGGCACTCATCGGTCTGGCCTATGACGGTGGGATCGCGATAGTGGCGGAGAACCCCTCCCGTAGCCTGCACAAAGTAAGCGAGATCTATGACCGGATCGCCTTCGCGGGCGTCGGGAAGTACAACGAGTTCGACCAGCTTCGCGTAGCTGGCGTACGGCATGCCGACACGAAAGGTTTTGCCTACAGCAGGGCTGACGTCGACGCGAGGTCCCTGGCGAACCTGTATGCCCAGTACCTCGGGCAGGTGTTCACCCACGAGATGAAGCCGCTCGAGGTAGAGATACTGGTGGTCGAGCTCGGAGTGGATGCCGAGTCCGACCAGCTTTACCACATCGCCTACGAGGGAACGATCACAGACGAGGAGAGCTACGCCGTGATCGGGGGCGAGGCAGGCGAGATCCGCGACCGCATGGAGAGTCTCTGGAAGGCGGGCATGAGCCTGGCTGAAGCTCTCCGATCTGCGCGCTCGGCTCTAGCGGGTCCTGACCGTGAGCTGGTGCCCGACGAGCTCGAGGTGGCGGTGCTGGCCCGTGATGACGATCGTAGGGCGTTCCGGCGGATCCGAGGCCAGGAGCTGGATAGTCTCCTCTCGGGCGACTCGCGGCGCCAGCCGAAGGCCACACGCCAGGGTGGAAAGGCCTCGCCTGCGCCGGCTACCCGGGCAAGGGACTGAACCCATACAGCCGGCGCCGATCTGGGGAAGATACATCGGCTCGGCAGGCAGGGCCAGCGCGCCTATCTGAAGCGGCCGTTCGGTCCGGCAGAAGCGGCTGTGCTGTCCGGCAGGTGGGCAGGGTCAGAAGCTCTTCATCGCGACGATCACCGAGACGAGGAGCGCGCCCAGCATGATGGCCACAGCTCCCGTGGCGAGCAGGCTCCTGCGCCTGGGCCGGTTCTCGTAGCTGGAGTCCACGGGGTAGGTTCCCCCCGGATCGTCGCCAGCCGGGTCTACCTCTTCGTATACGGCGCTCACCTCGTCTTCGTAGATGGCGTCCACCTCGTCACCGATCAGGATCTCCCTGGCCTGGAATGCGTCTCTGGCGTCGACGTAGACGTCCACGGCGCCCGGAAGGGGGTATATGCCGTCCGAGGCTCCCCTGAGCTCGGCCGGTATGCCCTCGGCCCCTAGCCGTGCCGCTATAACCCGTGCGTGGAACGTGCCGCTGGCAGTGGCCACATGGACCATGGAACGGGATGCCACGTACAAGACGCTACCGTAGGGACGAGTGGAGCGCCGCATCTTCGGACTCGAGAACGAGTACGGCGTCACGTGCACGTTCCGCGGGCAGCGCCGGCTGAGCCCTGACGAGGTCGCCCGGTACCTCTTCCGACGTGTGGTGAGCTGGGGCCGCTCCAGCAACGTGTTCCTCGAGAACGGGGCGCGGCTCTACCTCGACGTCGGCAGCCACCCCGAGTACGCGACGCCCGAGTGCGACAGCCTGCTCGACCTGGTTGCCCATGACAAGGCAGGGGAGCGGATACTGGACCACCTGGCAGCCGGGGCGGAGACCCGCCTGCGCGAGGAGGGGATCCGCGGCACCATCTACCTCTTCAAGAACAACACGGACTCGGCCGGGAACTCCTATGGATGCCACGAGAACTACCTGACCGGGCGCCAGGATGATTTCTCGCACTATGCCGAGGTGCTGATCCCCTTCCTCGTATCCCGGCAGATCTACGCAGGCGCCGGCAAGGTTCTCCAGACTGCGCGGGGGGCGGTGTACTGCATCAGCCAGCGCGCCGAGCACATCTGGGAAGGCGTCTCCTCCGCCACCACGCGGTCGCGGCCCATAATAAACACCCGTGACGAGCCCCATGCCGACGCCGAGCGCTACCGCAGGCTTCACGTGATCGTAGGGGACTCGAACATGAGCGAGTACGCCACCTACCTGAAAGTGGGCACTACGAGCATCATGCTGCGAATGCTCGAGCACCCCTCAGTGGTGCTGAGGGATCTCACGCTCGAGAACCCGATCCGGGCGATCAGGGAGATCAGCCACGATCTCACTTGCCGGCGCCGGGTCCGGCTGGCCAACGGTCGGGAGCTGAGCGCTCTCGACATACAGCAGGAGTACCTCGTCAGGGCGCGACGCTTCGCCACCACCGAGGGACTGCGCCCGGAGGAGGAGCGCGCCCTCGAGATGTGGGGCCACTGCCTGGAACAGATAGAGAAGGACCCGCTGGAACTATCGAGGGAATGCGACTGGGTAGCCAAGTGGCAGCTCATCGAAGCTCACCGTGCCAGGCACGGGTTGGCGCTGAGCCACCCACAGGTCGCTCTCCTGGATCTCCAGTACCACGACGTAGACCCGAAGCGGGGCATCTTCTACCGCATGCAGGCACACGGATCGGTGGGCAGGGTCTGCACCGACGCAGCCATCGTGAATGCCATGTCCCAGCCCCCGGCTACAACTCGGGCATTCCTGCGGGGAGCCTTCATCCGGCGTGCCAAGGAGCGCAGGAGGGACTTCAGCGTCGACTGGGTTCACCTGAAGCTGAACGACCAGGCGCAGCGCACCATCCTGCTCAAGGATCCCTTCAAGTCACGCGACGAGAGAGTCGAGCGACTGATAGCCGGGCTGTGAGGCACTGCGGGTTCCCGAAGTGTGGCATCCCGCGGGGGCCTGAGCCGCCACCGGCCTGGCTGTGAGGCACCGCGGGTTCCCGAAGTGTGGCATCCGGCGCTGGCGGCGAGGCGCGCGACCCGCAGTGAAGAAAGCGGCTAGCCTTGGCTACCCGTGGAGCCGGGCGATCTCGAGGGAGCGGCCGCTCGCCCTGTCGAAGCCCCTGGACCCGGGCACACACCACCGCCCGGGATCCCAACGGGTTACGGGGACGCGCCGGCGCTGGCGCCGGGCAACGAGGACCGCCCACTTCCAGATGCGCCGGGGAACCAGGATGCGCCACCACTCGTGACGGCGCCGGGACTCCAGGGCGTGGGAGCTTCGAAGGCAGGCGGAGCTCCAGGGCGCCGGAGATCACGCGCCAGGCGTATAGCTGTCGAGTGGCTGGCCGTGATCGTCCTGGCGCTCGGGATCGCCGTGGTGCTTCGAACCTACGTGGTCCAGTCCTTCTACATCCCCTCCGGGTCCATGGAGCCAACGCTCATGCCGGGAGACAGGATCCTCGTCCAGAAGATGGGGTACCACCTGGCCCGCTTCGACATGGTGGTCTTCCACCGGCCCCCCGATATGCGTTACGAGATAAAATACAAGGATCTGGTGAAGCGGATCATCGGGCTCCCCGGGGATACCATCTCCTCGGCAAACGGGGAGGTTTACATCGACGGGAAGCCACTGGCTGAGCCGTTCCTTCCGCGCGGCACGGTTACCACGGGAATACGCACCCAGGTCATCCCGAAGGGGTACTACTTCGTGATGGGCGACAACCGAACGGATTCGCTGGACAGCAGGTACTTCGGCCCTATCTCGGCCAAGTGGATAGTGGGCAAGGTCGTACTAAGATTCTGGCCGCTCGGTGCATTCCATGCATTCTGACCTCCACCTGGGATCGCTCGCGTAATGCCATGGACGCAGGGCTCTGGCGCGACCCGGAGGCGTTCCCGCCATAGGGCCAGATACTCGTCAAGCTCGTGAAAGCCGAGCTGGGGCGCCTTCGGAGCCTGCCCGCCAGCGGGTAGAATATGGTTGGTGTTCGATCTCGACCCGGCGAAGATTCTCGTCATACTGGTGGTCGCCCTGCTGGTGCTCGGTCCCCGCGAGCTGCCGAAAGTTGCCCGGCAGGCGGGATACGTGCTCGGGGAGCTTCGTAAGATTCGCGACAGGGCAGAGGCAGAGCTGAGGGAGGCAGTGCCGGACCTGCCCCCGGTGTCCACGATCGCCCGATCGCCCCTGACGTTCCTCACGAGCCTCGGGTCGACGGAGACGGACTCCGTGCATGGAACCGGGGAAGCCTCGGGGTCACCAGGATCGTCTGCCGTAGTCACGGCTGCGATAGCCCCGGGGCCGGACGGTGCGGACGGCGCCAGTGACGGCCTGGAAACGGGCCTGGAAACGGGCCTGCCGCCAGGCCTGCCCTATGGCGAGGAGGAACCCGGTGCTGTCTCGAGCACAGCGACCGTCATGCCTCCGTCGCGCCCTGTCGAGCGCTCCGGCCAGCGGGCCGTCGAGCGCCGCGTCGAGCGGGCCGTCGAGCGCCCCGGAGTGCCCGAGTGGCCGGGCGGGCCGCCGTTCGATCCACCATCTTGGGCAAGCGATCACCACTGGTCCATGGTCGACGACGCGAGCATGAACTGAGCAACGGGGAACCCTACGAGATGCCCGGGAGCTCGTTCCTGGCAGGGAGGCGGAACCGTCCTCGTCCGGAGGCCATGACCCTCCTGGAGCACCTGGCGGAGCTCCGGCGCCGGATCATCATCATCGTGATAGCGATCGTCGTGGCCGCGATCCTTGCCTTCATCTTCTACCAGGCAATACTCGACTTCCTGAAGGCACCGTACTGCGCAGCCTTCCACGGCCACTGCTCGCTCTACGTAACCAGCCCGCTGGATGGTCTATCGTTACGGGTGAAGATATCCGCATATGGCGGCCTCGTGTTCGCGTCGCCGGTCATGTTCTGGGAGCTGTGGCGTTTCGTCACACCAGCCCTGAAGCGGAACGAGAAGCGCTACGCGGTGCCCTTCGTGGCTGCTTCTATAGCGCTGTTCGTCGGTGGCGCCGCGGTGGCTTACCTGGTATTCACCCATGCGCTCCGGTGGCTCCACGGGATCGGCGGACCAAGCCTCACGACCATATACTCGCCGATCAGCTACCTGAACCTGATCATCTTGATGATGGTTGCGTTCGGGCTCACATTCGAGTTCCCTGTCATTCTCGTGTCCCTGGAGCTACTGGGCGTGGTACGGCCCGCACAGCTGGCGTCCTGGCGTAGGTGGGCAATCATCGGGATCACGCTGGCTGCCGCTATCTTCGTGCCGAGCGGTGATCCGTACTCCATGCTTGCGATGGCCGTTCCCATGTACATCTTCTACGAGATCTCGATAGTCATCGGCCGGGTTGTGCTGAAGGCCAAGAGCAAGGCCAGGGACGTTTCCGCTGCTCCTGTTCCAACAGGAACCAACGCCAATGTCTCCTGAGACCTCGACAGGTTCAGGAGTCAGCTCGGACGGTTACAGGGAGCACTTCCTCGCCAAGCTTCCGTTCACGCCTGATCGCTTCCAGTCGCTGGCGTTCGATGCCCTCGACAGCGGGGAAAGCGTTCTCGTCACAGCGCCTACGGGGGCGGGCAAGACTGTCGTGGCAGACTACGCGATAGGGGCAGCGACGAGGCGTGGAAAGCGGGCCGTCTACACCACACCACTCAAGGCATTGTCCAATCAGAAGTACCGCGACCTCGCCCGTGATCACGGCTCGTCGCAGGTGGGGCTGCTGACCGGTGATACATCGATCAATCGGAGCGCCCCGATAGTCGTCATGACCACAGAGGTGCTGCGCAACATGATCCACTCCGATCGGACCTCACTGGTTGATCCCGCCCTGGGCATGCTGGGGGTGGTGGTCATTGACGAGGTCCACTACCTGGAGGATCCATACCGAGGTCAGGTCTGGGAAGAGGTGATCGTGCTCACCCCCCCAGGTGTCCCGCTCGTGTGCTTGTCCGCGACCGTCTCGAACGCGCATGAGGTCGCTGGCTGGCTGCGAAGCGTCCGGGGTAGCTGCCGCCTGGTCATGGAGACGTCGCGCCCGGTTCCCCTGCGCCAGCACCTACTGGCGGGGGACCGTCGCAGCGGCGCCCCAGTGCTCATGGAGATGGGCCGTGGCAAGGTGCCTCCAGCGTTCTCTGGAGCGGGCTTCTCTGCATCGAGATCACCAGGGCAGGGCGCGGGACAACGAGGATCCGGGAGGAGATCCAGGTGGTCACCGCCAGATCGGATCGACTCTCTGGCGATCCTCGAGAAGCGAGGCTTCCTGCCGGCGATTATCTTCATCTTCAGCCGCGTACGTTGCGACGAAGCGTTGCGCGAATGCGCCGATGCTCACGTGCGCCTCACCACCGACGACGAGGCGGGAGCGATCACCCGGATCGCAGAGAGCCATACGGGGCATCTCTCTGCCGACGAGCTCGGCGTCCTCGACTATGGGCGTTTCGTCGCGGGCTTGCAGGCAGGTTACGCAGCTCATCACGCGGGAATGGTCCCACCGTTTCGTGAGGCCGTCGAGGCCTGTTTGACGGCTGGGTACCTGAAGGTGGTGTTTGCTACGGAGACGTTATCTCTCGGCATGAACGTGCCCGCGCGCTCGGTCCTGATAGAGCGCCCCTGGAAGTTCACAGGCACGGCTACTCGGATGCTCAGCCCGGGTGAGTACCAGCAGCTCACTGGTCGCGCGGGTAGGCGGGGGATAGATGAAGTTGGGCACGCCATCCTGGCGTGGTCGCCGAGAGCGTCCTATCGCAGCATAGATCGGATGGTGATGGCGTATCCGGATCCTCTGCGATCATCATTCCGCCCGACGTACAACCTGATGGTGAACCTGGTGCGGGGTTG
>DAHXND010000165.1 GCA_027366675.1 Acidimicrobiales bacterium | reverse complement strand
GAAGGAGGGGGATGAAGGCCCTGTCCTCAGAGAGATCCTCACGAGAACGAACCTGGTTCGCTACGCAGGGGCATCAGGGGATTTCAATCCCATGCACCACGATGAGGTGAAGGCCAAGGAGGCAGGGCTTCCGTCGGTGTTCGGGCACGGCATGTACTCGGCGGGCCTGCTCGCCACCGCTATAACGAACTTCGTGGGCATCGGGAGCCTCAGGCGCTACACGGTTCGCTTCGTCCGCCAGGCATGGCCAGGCGAGTCCTTCCAGACGAAGGTGGTAGTTCGGGGCAAGCGTGTGGAGGAAGGTGAGCACTTGGTCGATCTGGACTGCTCGCTCGCCAATGATGAGGGCGAGGTGAAGGTGTCTGGTGAGGCCGTGGCCGTCCTGCCGGTTCGGGATTCCTGACCAGGCAAGGTTCCGCACAGGAGCGCCAGGCTGAGATGCGCTATGCCCTGCCCACGGTCCTGCTGGTCCTCATCGTTGGTGGAGGGCTGGTTCTGCTCATGTACGCGCGCCGCTCCTTTCTCGGGGAAAGCAGCAGCAATAAGAAGCTACGCGCGTCTCGCGCTGCTGAGGCTGCCCGCGCGGCGGAGCTCGCGAGGGAGGTGGCGATGATGAGAGACCAGCTCCAGTCTGGTAACGCTGGTCGAGCCCCGCACCCTGGAGCGGCGGGGCAGTTCGGACCCCAGCCTCAGCAGACCTCGCAGCAGGCTTACGGCCCGGCCCAGGCTTACGGCACTCCCCAGGCTTACGGCACGGCGCAGCCTCCCGACCCAGCCCAGCCCTATGGCACTCCCCAGGCGGGCGAGCCGTCTCCCGTTTGGCAATCGGAGACACAGGGCACCGAACCCGCGGGCTGGCCTGAGGATTCGCCACCACCTCCACCACCTCCTCCTTCTCCTCCTTCTCCGCCACCGCCTCCGCCGCCTCCTCCTCCTCCTCCGCCACCGCCATTCGGTTTACCGGAGGGAACGGCTTAGCAGGGTCGCGCCGAAAACCCCGGCCTTTCAGGGCCGAGAGAAGTCACGGGCACGCAGGTGACCGCTCATGGAGCGGCTTCCTGGATGAAGGCTTGGTCGGCTGGCGTTCAGAAGAGGCTTGGTCGGCTGGCGTTCAGAAGTCGAGACCGAAAGGAGGCACCCCGGTAGACCAGTCGCCGAACAGCTTAGGAGCCTCCGCAGCGAGCTCTGCGGGAGTCCATCTCTTCTCACGATGGATCTCTCCCGCCACTGTGAACGGGCGCATGACCCATACTGATCCCCCGTAGACGATGAATAGCTGCCCCGTTACTTCGCTGGCCTTGTCGCTCGCCAACCAGGCGACGACCGGCGCTACGTTCTCCGGGTCCCAGACATCGAAACCGCCGGCTTCTGCGCCCGCCATATTGAAGAGCTCCTCGGTCATCCGGGTACGGGCACGAGGTGCTATGGCATTCACGGTAACGCCGAACCTACCGAGCTCCCGGGCCAGCACCCAGGTCATCGAGGCGATTCCTGCCTTGGCTGCAGAGTAGTTCGCCTGGCCTACGTTGCCGAAGAGGCCTGCCTCCGAGGAGGTGTTCACTATGTGAGCGCGTACCTGCTCACCGGCCTTCGATCGAGCCCTCCAGTGTTTGGCAGCGAAATGAGTAGGAGCGAAATGGCCCTTCAAATGAACCCTGATGACATCGTCCCAATCGGATTCCTCGAGATTGAAGCTCATTTTGTCACGAAGGATCCCGGCATTGTTGACCAAGATATCGAGCGAGCCGAAGGTCTCGATGGCCTGGTCGATCAGCTCCTCGGCCCCTTTCCAGGTGCTGCAGTCCCCGTAGTTGGCGGCACCTTTCCCACCGCCAGCCTCGATCTCGTCCACCACCTGCTGCGCCGGGCGCTGGTCAGTGCTCGCGCCGGTCACTTCGGCACCCACGTCGTTCACGATGACCGATGCGCCCTCGCGAGCCAGCAGCAGAGCCTCTCCGCGGCCGATCCCGCGTCCTGCACCGGTTACCACGGCGACCTTTCCATCGAGCATGCCCATGATCATCCTCCCTTGGCTCTAGAACCTGACTCTGGTGTAGCCTCTGGCGCCGCTGGCAGGCAAGCCGGCGCTCCTGGCGACCGGCAGTGCGGGCGGGGAGAAGTACCGGCGCTCCTGGCGACCGGCAGTGCGGGCGGGGAGAAGTACGGGCGCTCCTGGCGACCGGCAGTGCGGGCGGGGAGATTCGAACTCCCACCCCCTTGCGGGGACCGGGACCTAAACCCGGGGCGTCTGCCTGTTCCGCCACGCCCGCACGGTGGATAAGTGGCTCGCTGGAGCGGGTGCACTGCGACCGGCTCCGAGGCTAGTAGCCTGGTGTGCCATGACGACCGCACGAGCCTTACGGCCAGGAGATCTGCTTTGGAATGGAGATGGATCCGAGGCATATAGCGCCCCCATCTCGCAGTCACCCTCCGGAGCCAATGACGGAGCCGGAGACATCTACCAGAGGCTCCTGAAGGAGAGGATCGTGTTCCTCGGCTCTCAGGTCGATCAGCATATGGCGAACCTGGTATGCGCGCAGCTCCTTCTACTGGAGGCCGAGGACACGGAGCGAGACATCTCTCTATATATAAACTCCCCAGGCGGATCCGTCACCGACGGGCTGGCCATATACGACACCATGCAGTACATCAGGTGCGATGTGAGGACGATATGCGTTGGGCTTGCTGCTTCCATGGGACAGTTCCTGCTCTGTGCGGGAACGCCGGGCAAGCGTTACGCCCTGCCTCATTCCCGTATCCTCATGCACCAGCCCTCCGCTCAGATGCAGGGCCAGGCTGCCGACATAGCCATCCAGGCAGAGCAGATCGTCTACCTGAAGCGCATGATGGCCGAGCGCATCGCCTTTCACACCGGCCAGCCGGTGGACAGGATCGAGGCTGACTCAGACAGGGATCGCTGGTTCACTGCTGAAGAGGCTCGGGACTACGGGATCATAGACGAGGTCATCGATCGCTCTCGGGCCGCGGCAGCGTCTTGAGCATGGTAGTGCAGGGTAGCGCCTGACACATGAGCGAGACGCTGGAGCAGCCCGCGCGGAGCGCGGATGAGCTCGGATCGAGAGGCGTGACGGACCTGTTGCATGGCGATGCCGTGCGAACGCCCGAGAATGCCAATCAGGAGCTGGAACAGCTTCAGGCCGCACCGTCGCGTCTCGAGGGGAAGCCAGTTCGTGTCGTAGCCTCCCGGGTCGCGCTCGGCCCGCGGCTGAAGGAGATCTGGGATAATCGCGAGCTGATAGTAGTAATGGTTCGCACCCATCTCCGTGTCAAGTATCAGGGATCGGTCCTGGGCTTCCTCTGGTCGATGCTGAACCCGGCGCTAGTTCTCGGTGTGTACTACGTGGTGTTCCAGATCATCCTGAAGAACGGAATACCGAACTACGCCGTCTTCCTCTTCGCTGGTCTGGTGGTATGGAATCTTTTCTCTACTGTTCTCATGGATGCGACGAGCACTATCGTGAACAACTCAGGGATCGTGAAGAAGGTGGCGTTTCCTCGTGAGATCCTGGCCCTGAGCTCCGTCGGGGTCGGAGTGGTCTTCTTCGTGTTGCAGACGATAGTGCTCGTTATAGTTCTGGTTGCACTTCGTTCCGTCCCGGCGGTGGTGTTCTTGCCGGAGGTGGTGCTTGGTTTCGTCGTTCTGGTGGTCTTCACCAGTGCGTTGGCAGTCTTCCTGTCCGCCCTGAACGTCTACTACCGTGATACGCGCCATCTCGTAGAGGTCCTGCTGGTGGCATGGTTCTGGGGCGTGCCCGTCGTATACTCCTTTCAGGACATCGCCCTGAAATTCGCGAATCACCCTGCGCTGAAGTTCCTGGAGTGGATATATCTAGCGGACCCGCCGGCTTCGATCGTGCTTGCCTTCCAGCGCGCGCTATATGCGAAGGTGAACGCTCCGAGCACCGTGGCTCCCCACCCGATCCTTCATCTCCTGCCGGTGTATGGACCCCTGTGGTATGCGGTTGTGCTTGGCATCATGTTGGTCGTGTCCGTAGGGCTGCTTTTGGGGGCACTCGTGTTCTTCGGGCACCTGGAGGGTAACTTCGCGGAGGTCATGTGATGGCAACGGCGCGTAGTGCTCGGTCGACCTTTACTTCGACCGAGGGCGACCGTCAGGCAGGAGAGCCCTTGCCTCCGGTGACCGGAGCCGCCGTCACTGACCAGGCACAGGAGGAGCAGGCGAAAGGGGACGGCTCTGCTTCGCTCCGAGGCGCCGCTCTGATGCCTGCCGGGGGCGCAGGATCCCGAGGGGACGGCCCCGGGCAGGCTGGGGATGGACTCGCTGCCATAGCTGGTGGACCCGCTGCGGGAAGGGCATCGCTCGGAGCCACCGCACCACGAGCGAGCCGGGCGAGAGGGAGCATCGCCATAACGGTCGACCATGTCTCGAAGTGCTTTCACATGAACATGATGAAGCATGGCTCTCTGAAGGGGAAGCTGGTGCGTCGCGATACCAGTCATTCGCTGGAGGTGCTCTGGGCGCTCGATGACGTGAGCATGGAGGTTCACGAGGGCGAGACGGTAGGTCTCATGGGCCAGAACGGCTCGGGCAAGTCCACACTCCTCAAGTGTGTGGCGGGTATCCTACAGCCGACGTCGGGCG
>DAHXND010000160.1 GCA_027366675.1 Acidimicrobiales bacterium | reverse complement strand
CTCTGCAGGTTCGTGCCGGTTGGTCAGGACTGCCGATGGCTGGGTGGCCGTGAATCTGGCGAGTGACGGCTGGCTGGATCTCCTGCCAGCGCTCGTCGGGTCTTCCATTGGAGCGGGAGGGGAGTGGGAAGCGGTAGAGAGATTCGCGAGCACGACTGGCAGTGCCAGGCTACGCGAGAGGGCCCAGAGGCTGGGGATCCCGGTCGCAGCTCCGCCCTGGCATGGGAATGGATCTGGGGAGCTGGATGCACAGGCAGCCTCCCGCTGGGGGTGCTGGCCGCCCCCCGCACCGTGGCTGCTCCGGGGTGATCGAGCCGGGAGCGAGTTGCCGGAAGGATCGTGGGGCTGCCGCGAAGCCCGGCTGGCTGGCGGTGAGGTCAGGGTGGTCGACACATCGGCTCTGTGGGCCGGGCCGATGGTGGGCATGGCTCTGGCTGGAGCTGGGTGCGACGTAGAGAAGGTCGAGCTGCTCGATCGCCGTGATCCGCTCCGCCTCAGTGATCCAGGTATGTATAGCTCCCTGAACGGGCTGAAGAGAGATAGGGTGCTCGGAGCCGGAGACTGGGATGGACTTCGCCGGCTTGCCAGCACTGCAGATATCGTCATCACCTCCGGCCGCCCGCGGGCTTTCGAGAATGCAGGTATACACCAGGCCTCAGGCCAGGTATGGATCGCTGTCACGGGATATGGGCAGACAGGCCCGTGGCGGGATTGGGTGGCGCTCGGCGACGACGCGGGCATAGCAGGTGGAGCAGTCTCACGTAATCCAGCAACGGGAGACCCATGTCTCTATGGCGATGCGATAGGGGATCCGATTGCTGGGTCCTACGGAGCGCTTGCCGGGCTCGCAGCGGCTATCTGGCTCTCGGGCGGACACCGCGGAGCACTGCTCGTCGATGTTGCTATGCGGGAGGCGGTAGGGTTCTGCTGGGATCGATCTCCGCTTGCCGGTGCGGGAACGTGAGCAGGTGTCCCGTGGAGCGCTTCCCAGTCACGGATGGAGTGGAGCCATTCCCAGTCACGGCTGGAGTGGAGCCATTCCGAGTCACAGCTGGAGTGGATTTCGCGTGCCAGGTATCGCCAGTATCTCGCCACACGGTAGAAGCCGTCGAGGATAGCTCCTATCTGATAGCTGATGCCGAGGTAAATGGCGTTCCTCACTGCAGCGTCCTGCTATCAGGTGGGCGCATCGAGGCCATCTGGTCGGGTAAGGTCCCAAAGGGAGCCCTGCGCCGTGGCTCGATGCATCTGGAGGTCATAGACGCGAGGGGCGGGGCGCTCCTGCCTGGCCTGCACGATCATCACCTGCACCTTTTCGCCATGGCGGCCAGGAGGCAGTCAGTGGATCTCGGACATGATGCCGTCCGGGACCGGGATGCTCTCGCGAGGATACTACGGGCCTGCGCTGCCCGTGTCGGGCCGGGCGAGCTGGTGCGTGGCTATGGATATCACGAGGCGGTAGCTGGCCCGCTGGACGCGAGTGGGCTCGACTCGATGCTCGGCGACCTCGCAGATCGGTCGGTACGCGTCCAGCACGTATCCGGGCACAGGTGGATCTGCAACCATGCGGCCATAGACCAGCTACTGCGGTCGCGCCCTGAGCTGATAGGGCATCCAGGGATCGAGATCGACGGGTCCGGGCAGCCGACAGGTCTTATCACTCGGGCCGACGAGTTATTCCGATTGGCCGAAAGCAGCTCGTGGCCGGATCTGGGTGGCGTCTCGATGGAGCTCGCGAAGTACGGCATTACCGGCGTCACCGACGCGGGAGTCACGAATGGTCTGGCGGATATCTCCGAGCTGGCCAGGCAGCTTTCCGCCGGGCGGCTTCGCATGGATGTGTGTGTCATGGGGAGGCCGGACCTGGCGGGCTGGACTGGCCGGGCGGCATCGAGCGGGGACCGGGGAGTGGTGCCCGTAGTCGGCCCGGTAAAGGTGGTGGTGGAGGATGGTGGGCTGGATCCAGGTGTCATCGCAGCGCAGGTGTCTGGTGCCGGGCGGCGCGGAGTGGCGATCCACGCGACTAGCAGGGAGGCACTGGTGGCTGCAGTGGCAGGTCTTCGGCTGGCAGCCAGGCTGGAGGGTGAAGCCAGCCCGGGCCTGGCAGGTGCCCTGGAGCGAGAAGCCAGCCTCGGACTCGTGGGCGGGTGCCAGGCAGCGGGCGCCGCACCTGGCGGTCTGCTCCGAGCCAGGGGAGTGCATGTACCCTGGCGCATCGAGCACGCGAGCGTCGCTCCCTACGAAGTGGTGGGTCAGATAAGGGAGCTCGGGGTCACGGTGGTTACGCAGCCTGGCTTCGTCTACGCACACGGGGATAGGTACCTGGCCGAGGTGGAGACGCCGGATGTCGAGATGCTGTACCGGCTGCGGTCCTGGCGTGATGCCGGGGTGCCACTCGCTTTCGGTAGCGACGCGCCCTTCGGTCCTGCCGATCCGTGGCTGTCGATCAGAGCGGCGCGAGACAGGATGACTTCGGCAGGCGCTCTGCTGGCTCGGCACGAGCATCTATCGCCCGGAGAGGCGCTGGCTGGTTACCTGCTTCCACTTCTCCATCCAGCTTCGGTACCCAGGCGGCTCGTTGCCGGCCAGCCGGCAAGCTGCTGCCTGCTGAAGCTTCCCTGGCGGGATATGGCGATGGAACTGGCGGCGGATGCAGTGCGCTGCACCTGGTGGCGTGGCCACATAACGTGGCCTGGGTAGATGTGACGGAGGGATGGGGGGATTCCTGCTTGACATTGTGAGGCGATGCGGTCATAGTGAGAAGCGGATCTGCAGAATTGTAGAGACCCTTCGGGGATAGGCGGCCCACTTGGTGATGCGCTGAGACTGGCGTTTCTTCCGGTCAGGTGTTTGATCGGAGCAGGCTCTGGATCGGGGAGTGTCACGGTGGGGCGCGCAGGGCGAGGGTCACCAGTGGCCTCTGCGGGTCGGCTGCGGGGTGCAGATGAGCGTGTCGAGCGAGCAGGGTATGGGGAAGGGATTCCTTCTCAGAGCTCAGCGCCTGGGGGTGGCCGCGCAGGCAGGCGGTCTCCTGGTGGTCGGCTTCTACCCCCTGATGCCGGGACATCGGGACGTCCCAATGTGGGAGTTCGGTACCGGCATGGCTATAGCAGGGCTGGCTACCATCGTGGCTGCGGTTGTTCCCTGGCGGCGGTGGTTGTCGCTCGGGTCGGGTGTTTACCTCCTATATGGCTGGTCGGCTGTGCTGCTGGGTCTGATCGCCTGGATAGTGGCCCTGACCGGCGGGGATAGCTCGCCGCTCTGGCTGCTCTACGTCCCGGTCACTGTGTTTGCAGCCGCAGTGTATGGGAGGCGCGCCGTAGTGGGCACATTTGCCGTGGTAGTGGCCATCACGGCATCACTGGCAGTCGCGGGGGTGGGATCTCATGACGTGGCTGATCTCGTCCTGCGGGTGTCAGTGATGGTCATCACTATGGTACTGGGGCTTTTCCTCCTCCACGAGCGTGGACTACAGGTGCGGTTACGGCGTGCTACGAGCGAGAGAGCAGAGAGGATCGAGGCGGAGTTCCGTGTCCTGGCTGATGGCATCCCTATGGGTGTATTCGCCGTAGACGTTGCCAGCAGTTCACCGAGGGTTACCTACGCTAATAGCCGTGCCCGGGATCTGTATCAGGCGGTGGCACGTCTTGACGGTCATGCGGACGCAGATTCCTGTTTCAACGAGATCTACTGGGAGGATCGCGATGATGTTCGCCGTATGGTAGCTCTCATGATGCAGGACAAGAAGCCGGTTACGATTCGTCACCGCCTCGAGCGGAATGGGGGCAGGCTGGTCTGGCTCGAGACGCGGCTGTCACCTATATGCGGTCGAGATGGAGCCATAACGAGAATACTAGGTGTCGTAGACGATATCACCCAGCGCAAACGCCACGAAGAGCGCCTCGCACATCAGGCTGCTCATGATTCGCTAACTGGGCTCGCCAACCGCTCCCGCTTGGCGGAGGTCACTACTAGCGCACTTGCCTGGGCTCGTTGTTCGAAGGCGGGCGTGGCGATCTGCTACTGCGACCTGGATCGCTTCAAGCAGGTGAACGATACGCTCGGCCATGCTGTAGGCGATATGGTCCTGGAGGAGGCGGCAGCGCGCCTCCGAGGCGTGCTCAGGTCCCAGGACACGGGATTTCGCATCGGGGGTGACGAGTTCCTGGTCGTATGTGAGGGCATTACGGAGCAAGACGCACGCGGCGTAGCACTGCGTCTGTGCGGGGAGCTGAGCCGGCCAATCATTACGGCTGACGGCACCGAGATAGTTCTGTCGGCCAGCATAGGTGTGGCATTCAGCGGGGATGGAGACGTCAGCCCAGACGTGCTGCTATTGGAGGCGGACCATGCTATGTATGAAGGGAAATCCCTGGGCGAGCCATGCGTTCACGTGTTAGCTGGAGTTATGTGACCACCCCGAGTATGTGGAGGCGGCAGTGTCTCGGATGCGACCGTGGTGCCGGTTTCCAGTGACCGTGGTGCCGGTTTCCAGTAAGTAGCGCCATCAGAACGCCCGAGGGGGCTGGCGGCTTCAGACGTCGGGGAAGCGACGGGTGAAGCGCTATCGCGCAGGCTGAAGCGTCTGCGGCATCAGGCGTGCTCATAGGCCCTCACGGGCAAGTGGGATGAAAGATAGAGTGTCGGCGGCATCGGCTATCGATGCTGCTGGGATGATGTGGTCTATTAGACCCCAGGCGAGCGCTGTATCCGCGTCGATGGCATCGCCGGATAGGGCCAGGTACCTCAGCCGCTCCGCTCCTATGCGTCTCGTTATGCTCACTGTCCCACCCGCTCCCGGAATGAGCCCCATCGAGAGCTCGGGAAGGCGGAAGGTGGCGTCGGGAGATGCCAGAACGGAGTGAGCGAAGGCAGGAAGCTCTACGCCAGCCCCTACGCAAGGGCCCTGTACGGCAGCCGTTACAGCGTTGCCAAGCTCTGCTATCCGCCATCCCGCGCTGCGAGTCATGCGGACGAGATGGGCCAGCGCCGGATCGGTGGCGCTGCCGAACTCGGCGAGATCACCGCCAGAGGAGAAGCACGGGCCGCGCCCGATTAGCCAGACACGTCGCACGGAACGATCTACCCTTGCCAGGTCGAGGACATCGCAGAGGCTATCGCGGATCATGGCGTCGACAGCATTGCGTCGCTCGGGCCGATTCAGGGTTATCACCAGGTTCGGACCGTGGCGTGATGCCACGACTGGTTCGGGAGCAGAGCTGGTGGAGCCACGGTCAGGGTGATCCCGTAGCCACTTCGCATGCTCGGGCCCTGAGAGGAGAACTGAGTAAGCGAGGGATTCTACGGTCAGCGCATGGGAGAGCGGGAGGTTCGCAGTCGTGGAAAGGACCTCACATAGCATGGCGGCGGTGAGAGGGGACTCCTGTACCGCGAAGCGGATGCGATCCAGAGCTCTCCCTATACCGCCAGCAGGGCACACCCATCCGTAGGGAGGATCCGGCTTGGCCGTGAGGAAGACGTGGCCCGGTAGTCGGGAGGTATCAGGTAGGTGATCACCTTCCCGGTCCACGACGACGGTAGCTCGATATGCCGGCGCAGTGATGAGCTGAGGCGAGGCATCCCCTATGCTCCTTAGGTTCCGCACGTCAAGGCCCACCCACTCGGCCTGGCTGGACCAGCGATCCAGGCTCGCCAGGGATGGCAGGTCCAGCCAGGCTTCGATGCCCGCCAAGTCGACGGGGCTGGAGCAGCGATCCGGGTCCGTCACATGACTGGCATTGGTCGGCTCGCTCGCGCAGTTCCAACCCTACCGGCCAGTACGCTCCAGCACATCAGTCATACAAGGTGAGCATATCTCAAGGTCACCCGAAGTCCACGGTCCCGCCGCCATTTACTCGTCTGGTCACTTCGGGTGCGGAAAACGGTCCGGACAGCTCTCTCAGGGCAGAGCTATGATCACTGCCCAGGGGGGAGACTAGTCGGGGTTGCTGGGTGGGCTCCTCGCCGGTCGCTCAAGGGGAAGACGCGTGCTGCCAGGGGAATCCGCCGCAGGGGACGGGAGCAGGGACTGGAGCGCGGCGAGATGGGTATATGACCGTAGACGGGGAGTCACAACTCGACAACAGCATTGCCAGGGAGGTGCTGGATCGCCTGCCCGTGGCCCTGCTCCTTGTCGACCTGACAGGGCGCGTCCGCTTCGGTAACAGCCGTGCATCGACTCTTTTCGGCGTAAGCCGGGGGGAACTACGCGGCAGGGCCGTTGCCTCCCTCGTCAGCCGTGATGATCCCGAGCTGACCGGACGGGATCTCTCTAGGTCTGCACCCGTCCCCACTGGTGCTCCAGAGGCTGCAGTGGCTGCCCTGGTCGGAGATCTGCCCGGCCCTGCCATCGACAGCTCGGGTGCCAAAGCCCCCAAGACCATGCAGAGCTCCGAGCCTGCCTGGGAAACGGACGGTATGTCTGTGCTGGCGGCTCGCAGCGGGTACGCGCATTCAAGCGAGGGCCGAGCTGTCGCAGTGGGCTTGAGGCTGGACAGTGCCCACATAGGGTCCGAGACGTACCTTGTGGTGTTGCTGGATAGTGAGGCGCTCCCAGAGGGATACAGGGCGGTGCCACTGTCGGGCGCCAATTGGGACGGGGATGGATCGAGCGAGGTCACAGTATCCAGCAGTCGAGCTCATGGGCGCGTACCAGTGACGGAGTGGCCGGACGGCGAGACGGGGAAACGGGCAGATGCGCTGATTGATCTTCTCCACAGCTGCTTCGACGTGGAGGAGGCCTACGAGATACTTGGTGCGTCTATGGAAGCGCTGCTTCCTGGGACGGCCGGAGCGCTCTATGCGGCCGACTCGGACGCCAGCTTCAGCTCATCCTGGCTCGCCGATGTCCCGACCACATTCGAGGCGGTGGTCGCGTGGGGTGGCATGAGACGAGGGGCGTTGCTGGAGGTACCGGACGACTGCTGGGCCCTACGTCGCAGTAGGCGATATGCCACAGTGATACATGGCAATGCGCTCCGTTGCCGTCATGCTACCGGGGCGACCGGCTGGACATTGTGCCTCCCGATGGAGGCGCGGGGTGAGCTTCTCGGCCTTTTGCATGTCCGTGGCATGGACACCAGAGACGAGTCGGCTGTAGCGTCGCGGTCCACCGAAGAATCTTCTGGCGAGGTGCCTGCTAGCCTGTTGCAGCAGTTCGCGGCAGAGCTGACCAATGATCTAGCGCTGGCGCTCGGGAACCTGGAGCTGTACGGACGCCTCAGGAACCAGTCTGAGAGGGATCAGCTCACCAGCCTCTACAATCGCCGCTATCTGGATCGGGTTCTTGCTCACGATGTCGCTAAGCTATGTCGGGAAGGACGTAGCGTGAGTGTGCTCGTCGTCGACGTAGACCGCTTCAAGCTAGTGAACGACGTCAAAGGGCACGGCGAGGGCGACGCCACGCTCAGGCTCATAGCCCACGTACTCGTTAATTCGACAAGGGCAGAAGATATTGTCTGCCGCAGCGGCGGGGATGAGTTCGTTCTCATCCTGCCTGATGTTGGCAAGGCGATTGCCGTTGCGCGAGCGGAGCAGATCCGGCGATCGGTACTGGAGCTGGGTGTGGGTTGTACCGTTTCGGTCGGTGTCGCGTCGGGGCCTGACGACGGGGCGACCGGCGAGCACCTGGTCCAGGTCGCTGACCAGAGGCTTTACCAGGCCAAAGGTGCAGGCCGCAATAGTATCGTGTCAGGATAGGAGCGACTGACGATTAGGGAGCGCTCTTAGCTGCCGGATCGGTAGACGGTAAAGCCTATGGACTGGCTGAGCGAGGTCGAGCTTACGCCGGATGCCGTGGTTGGACCCCCGGACCCTGCATTTCCCGAGCTTTGCCGGGAAGTGGTGATCCCGGTCGATGACAGGCTTACCAGCGCGGTGTTACGTAGGGGGACTGGCTTGGTAGTAGCGCCTGGCTGTGCGGTAGGAATAGCGGCGAAGCGGTGGCTGTCGCTCTGGGCTCGTAGTGACACGGCTCGTGCGTGTGAGCGGCTCGTGACAGGGAGTGTAGAGCCGCCGTCATGGAGCGCGATAAGCGTTGCTCCTGAGGCGATGGCTAGGAGTATTGTCCCCATGCACTTGACCAGGAGGCGGGGACGATGATGAGCAGCAGACAACCGGGCAGTAGACGACGTAGCCATGAGTACGTATATCGGTAGGTGGACCGATTCCCTTGAGCGCGTGGGCACAGTGAGCCCTTACTGGACCGAGGGCCATTCCAGTGGGGGTGGGCCCGGCGATGCCGAGTGGCTTCGGTGGAGGGGAGTGGGGCGCCGGTAGAAATAAGTCGTGCCTTGCCCAGGCTAGGCGCTGGAAGTGGAGCTGTCTCCGGCACCGAGCATGCGGCGCAGGGAATAAGTCGTGCCTTGCCCAGGCTAGGCGCTGGAAGTGGAGCGGTATCCCGCACCGAGCATGCGGCGCAGGGAAGCCAGCGCGCGCCTGCGCGTCGGACCTATGCTCCCGATTGGCATGTCGAGCACAGAAGCGATCTCGGCATAGGTCATGGGTGGCTGCACGCTCAGAAGCGAGAGTAGTGACCGTTGGCGGGAGGGGAGCTGGGCAAGTGCATGGCGCATCCGGGATAGGGAGCTCGCACGCGCGCTATCTTCGAAGACCTCGGAGAGGGCAGTCAGCGCCCGGCCATCCAGGCCAGCCATCAGCCCGGTGTCGTCTAAAGGCCGCAGTCGCGGTGAGCCGCAGGTCCCATGATTGCCACGCTGGTCCTCGATCAGGCTCGCTTCGGGTATAGGCAGCGTGTCCCGGCCCCGGCGGCAGCGCCATGACTCACGCCGGGCGACCGTGGCCAGCCAGGCCGGGAGCTGCTCTGGGTCTCGCAGCTCGCGTAGGTGCTGCACGAGGGAGAGCCAGGTTGCCTGGCACACGTCAGCAGCGTCGCTCGCTTGGAGTCCTTCTGCCCGTGCGACGGACCATACCAGGCCATTCAGGTTCCTAACGATCCAGGACCAGGCATAGGAGTCCCCCGCCATCGCAGCCAGCACCATGTCGCGCATGGCAGCTCGCCTGGAGTCTGTGCTCTTCGGAGCCCGCCCCGCCTCCTCGTCGGGTAGCTCCGGTAACGCCAACTCCTCGACAGTGCCGCCCATTCGTGCCCCACCTTTCGTGCTGGTGCCGCACCGACCCGTCCGAGCCAGCCCCTGCGGACCCTCCCGGGCATGGTCGACGACAAGCACTGCGCAACGGCCGACCCGGCAGGACATGGCGCGAGCTCATGGCTGCTCCTGCCCGACATGCCGTGCACACCCCTGCTCCCCCCGGAGCCGCCCATGACTCCTCAGGTGTGATGCTACACGATGTGTCGTGCTTTGTCCAGAGGAAATTCTGCTTCTTCCTGAGACAGAGCATCACAGAGCATCGAGGTAAGACGGTGATGCCATGCTGATCCGCGCCGGCTATAGCGACTGCTTGGCAAGAGATCTCACTGGTCGTGGGCATAGAGCCACAGAGAGAGTCGGAAGCTCTCAGTATGGGTCCTGGTAAGAGGGCAGTTCCTTCCCTCGGGTATCAGGGCAGCCAAGCGCTTCACAGAACAGCCGAAGGGTGATCGCTGGAAGATAGCGCGCTCTCGAGTTAACGAGTCGTCTGCCAATGCAGGCGTATGTGCGGCAGGCGTAGGAGCAGTCAGGTAGATAGAGGGTGAGGAGGGAACTTCAGGTGACAAGGCATACCAGGTGGGGAAGCGACGCTGGAAAGCTATCCGGTCATGGGTCCAGCGTGCCAGGCCGGCGAAGGGGCGTCATCGCTCGTGGTAACCGGAGGCGTAGAGGCAGGGGCATGGCGGCATTGTTCATGGCAGCGGGGGCGCTCGTCATGGGTACGGTAGGCGGGCTGGGCCTCATCGCGGCCACCGGTGGCACGGCGTTCGCAGACACACCCGGCTTCACCGTTACCTGCACCGGCATACCGGTGGTGGGGACGCTGTCGCTGCCGGGAGCCGTGATCACTGGTTCCATCAACCCGGACCCTGTAGCGGCGGGTGGCAGCTTCTCTGTTAGCGATTTCGGTCTCGCCCTTACTGTGCCTGCTTCGTTGGCTTCTTTGGCGGCAGGTAAAAGCATAGCTGCTACTGTCACGGGCACCGTGGATGTAGCAGGCGGGAGCCCGACGACCGCGACAGGAACTTTCACAGGGTCTGAGACCATACCGAGCCCGGTGCCAAAGAGCGGCGTCAAGCTCACGCTGCCAGGGACGCTGTCTCCATCGAGCTTTACCGCAGCCAGCTCCGGAAGCGTGTCTGTATCATCGACCACATCGGCGAGCCTGGCGCTGAGCCTGGCAGGTACCGCTCTGGGTACCTTTGCCTGTACCCAGCCCGCCGAGACCATAGCCAGTGCTCCGATAGAGGTGCTGCCGACAGCGGTAGCCAGCCCGTCTGCTGCGAGTCCCCCGGCCACCATCTCGGTGACCGGCAGGAACTGGCCTGCCAGCACCAAGGGAACGCTAGCGTGGACATCGGGCACCGATACCGGGACGTTCAGCGTCGACGCCAGTGGGGACATGAGTGGGTCGATAAAGCTGACGAGCGCCGAGCAGGGAAGCGCGACGTCGCCGTTCTCAGATCCGATCGTGGCTACAGACAGCACTGATACCTCGAAGACTGCTACTGCTCCCTTTACGGTGATACCAGTAGTCGCCCTGCCCACCTTCTGCGAAACAGGGGGCAACACGGCAGGGACGGAGAAGGGGTCCTGCACCACGAAGCAGCAGATATCCACGACAGTCGTGGGAACGGTCCTTTCCATAAGTGAGGCTGCCAGTGGCGTTACGATGTCGTCGATCACGCTGGGGAACTCAGCTGCCACGAGCGTGGCCGTTCCCGCTGCGGTCCCGTTCAAGGCCAGCTACACCTATAGCTGTATAGCGCCAGTGATAGGAGCTATCTCGCTGCCTATCACCGTGAGCGGGAAGGTCGATCCCGTGGTTACCAATGGCCAGAAGTTCGACCTGGAGGACGTGCAGACTACATCTGTGATCCCTGCCAGCCTTGTCAACACAGCGCTGTTCTTCGGGCTGAAGACGCTATCTGGCGAGGTCACCACGTTCAACGTGCATGTGGCGGGGGCGAAGCCCACACTGCTGAACGCTGCTGGTACAGGGCTGAAGTTCGGGCCGGTCACCCTGAAGAGCGGCACCCCGGTGACGCTCACCCTGCCGGCGACGCCAGCGGATCTGGGGCCGTTCACGGCGAGCGGGGGACTCGTTACGTTCACTCCAGGAAGCCTTGACCTGACGGCAATTGTCGGGATCACCTGCGTCCCACCCGCGCAACCGCAGCCGTTCGCCACTACGGCACCACTGAATGGCCAGCAGTTCATGCAGGCGACAGGTCACCTGAACCCGATCACGGTGATGGACGATCGCGGCACGCTATCCGGTTGGACGGTTACGGGCCAGCTCGAGACGAATTTCGCCGACACGAACCCGCCAGCCACGGCTCCGAAGCAGGACACCGTGATCCCGGCCGATTTCCTGACCTGGAGTCCCTCGGTGGTCCTGGCAACTCCCGGAGCGCTACCGGATGCCAACGACGCAGGCGCCTTCTGCCCAACGCAGTCGACCCCACCCAGCGGCTACCCGAAGGACTGCGTGGGTCCGAGTGGCCTCCCCGTAGCCAACGTCGGTGGTAAGTCCGGGACACCAGGAAGCGCTGGCGTGAACGGCACCGGTGGCGGCAGCGGGAAGGGCGGCGGCACGAGCGGCGTTACCGACGTGCCAGCGGAGGTCGTGCCCGGGGCAACGGCAGCTCTCCAGAACTTGAACGGCAGCGCTGTCGTCCTCTGCACGACGAAGGGTGGCTCGAACAGCCCCGATGGTGGTGGCGGTGCCTTCATCTGCAACGCGGGTCTTTCCCTGGCGGTTCCTCCGTATGTAGCACAGGGGACCTACGTGGCGACCCTGAACATAGTCGTTACAGGGCTGTAGAAGGCTGGAAGGAATGGCCCGTGCAGCTCCTGGCTCCTGAGCACGGGCTCCGGGATGGGCAGGAGCCAGAGAGATGAGTGTGGGGAAAGCGGGAGCCGTGGTGGACGCTTATAGTGCCCGCCACGGCTTCTCCGCAGGAATGCACGAGGTAGTGAGAGCCGCTGTTCTCGTGCCAGCAGGCAAGATCTCTGGCGAGGGATGAGAAGGGGGCATCGTGGTGACGGGCACGTCGGAATGTGGCAGGAGGATCCGCTCCGGCAGGAGGATCTGGTCTGGAAGGAGGGTTCGACCGGTTCGAGCGCTCGCACGCCTCCTCGGCACTGCTGCCGTCCTGGCTACGGTTACGGGGGCCTGGATCGGGGTAGCTGGTTCCCTGCCTGCCGGAGCGATATCAGTGGGGCCGTTCTCCATCGAGCCGGCCAAGGCTCCCGGGCAGCTATTCGGGCGCTCTGACTTCGACTATGACGTGGTCCCGGGCCAGGTGGTCCACGACGCCGTGGTTCTGACGAACACTACAGCTGCTCCTGAGGACTTCCGGATCTGGGCGGCGGATGCGTATAACACAGCCATCGGGGGGGCTTTCGCAGTGCGACCCGAGAGCTGGAAGAACCACGGAGTGGGGTCCTGGATACATCTTCCTCTCGACCCGAGCACGATATACGAGCTCCCCGGGAACACCTCTGCCACACTCGATTTCACCCTGCGTGTGCCAGCTGATGCCTCGCCAGGTAGCCATGCCGGGGGGATAGTGGCCCTGGAGGTTCATCCTGGCACATCTCCGAGAGGCTATGGCCATGTAAGCGTGAACCTGGGCGTAGCGGCAGCGGTCTTCGTGCATGTGGCAGGCACGGTCCGTCCCGGTGCCGCAGTGAGCGCGATACACGTGACCCCCTTCGTATCCCCATTCGCGTTCGCTACGGGGTCGAGCAAGGCGTCGCTCAGTTTCCAGCTCGTGAACACAGGTAACTCCGTCCTGGATGGTTCCGCCGTCGCTACTGTCAGGAACATGTTCGGAGATATCGTGAAACGCTATAGAGGGGTAGGCGTGCAGGACTTCCTGCCAGGTGAGAGGTTCACTATCCGGGAGCCATCTTGGAGCGGGTTGCCGCTGGCTGGTCCGGAGCACGTGAGCGTATCCTTCGAGGCTAAAGGTATCGGGGTGGTCTCGGGATCGGCGAGCTTCTGGATCTTCCCGTGGCTTCTCGTCGTTATCGTGATCGTGGTCCTGGCCGGAGGGATCTGGCTGATGGCGATCTGGCGCCGGCGCCGGAAGAGGACACGTGGTCAGCGCGCCGGGGTACCGGGATCACCGGAGGGGATGGGATCGCTGCACAGTGGCAGCGGAGATGGCGAGGTGATCGGGAGCGAGCAGCCTCCGGAGGTGAGCAGGCCGCTCACGAGGACCTGACCGTGCCGAGGAGGCTCGCTCGCCACGGCTCTACAAACCATGGCTGTACAGACCACGATCCGGCAGGTCGTGGCACGGCCGGCCGGGACACCGTGGCTCCTCCCCGGCTGGCATCATGCCGGGACACCGTGGCTCCTCCCGGGCTGGCATCATGGCGGGGCGTTCTCCGGAACCTAGTAGCACTGTTCGCAATAGCGGCTATCGGGGGCATCATCCAGGTAGCGGCTATCGGGCTGGTGGCTCAGGTCGCGTCGGCTACGCCGCTCCTTGCTATCTCGCCGAGCATCGTGCGACCAGGAGGTGAGGTGACCGCTCGGGCAGCAGGCCTGCTCCCGGATGCACAGTGGTTGGTCCTGGTATGTGGAGATGGAGGGCTGGGAAGCACCTCTGACTGCTCACAGGAGAGCGGGGTCGTTGTCGCCTCGGATTCGAACTCGACAGTGGCAGACGCGGGACCGGGAGGCTTCGTCGCACGTCTCACCGTCCTCGAACCGCCTGTACCCTGCCCCTGTGTAGTCGCTGCTTTCGAGATCTCCCCGCGGGCGGAGCCCGCCCCCGAAGCGCTGGCGCCGATCTTCGTAAGCGGGGCACCCTACGGAGCTGTCGTGGCCGCAAAGACCCGGATGCCTGTAGAACGCATAGTGGTGAACGATGTTCGCCTGGTGGACCGCCAATCGCTCTTCGCGACGCTGGCCGAGTGGTTCGGTGGATCTGCGGTACGGAGCTTGAGTTTCGACGTAACGAACCGTGGATCTTATGCGCTCAGCCAGGTCCCGTTCGTGCTGCATGCTGGCACCGGCCCGCCCTACAGCCACGTGCTGGCGGCGGCTCCCATCGGGGAAATCCGCCCCGGAGAGACACGTCGCGTCAGGGGGCAGGTGAGCCTGCCGGCGCTATGGTTCGGTACCGTGAGGGTGGCTGGCGCTGTCGGCGGCGCCCCGGCCAGCCAGCACTTCTCGGTTAGCCTCACCCTGTTGCCGTGGGCTCTTATCGTGATCGCCGCACTGGCGCTGTTCACGGCGGTGATCGCTACGTCTGTGGCCCTCGTTCGGATTCGCCGCCGGGGCCACGTCACCTATCACGCGAACAGGTTTGGCAGGAGGGCGAGGTCGTGGCTTGGGTAGCGCGGATCCTATGGGTTCTGGTCATCATAGGAGTATCCGGGGTGGGAACATCGACTCATCCGAGGCGTTCCTACCCGGTCGCTCCGGCAGCTCAGCGCCAAGTCGGCCCAGGTACGCTGGATGTATCTCGGAGCATGACAGCTCGTATCGCTACCGTAGCCGATATCTGCACCCTGCCTGGCAACGGTAGGGCACCCAGATGCGACCGGCATGGAGCGCAGGCGCATGCAGCGAGCGGGAGCCTGCAGGTGACCGAGTCTGGGGCGTATGTCACCCTGTCGCCAGTGATCTTGGGGAGCGAGCAGGCTGTACCTTTCCTGAAAGGGTTCCCCCTGGACGGTGAGCAGTTCCTCCAGGCAACGGGCAATCTGGAGCCGCTGACAGTCGTAAGCGCCTATGGGGGCCCATCCGCCTGGACGGTTACAGGGCAGCTCCAGGGGAACTTCGTGGACGGAGATGCACCAGACGGTGCCCCGGAACGAGATGCCGTCATACCGGCCGACTTCGCCACATGGAGGCCCTATCTGAGCTACCAGGCTGGGGCATCGGGGAGCGACGTGGTGCCGGGCCCGCCGGCAGCGCTTCAGGACATGCAGGGAAGCGCGGAGCTATTGTGCGGTGTCGAAGCAGGAGCGGCCGGCCCTGACGGGCGTGGCACGTTCTCATGCACTGCCGGGCTGTCGCTCGCTGTCCCGCCATACGTGGCAGCGGGGAGCTACGAGGATACCCTGGACATCGTTGTCACTGGGTACTGAGCGCCTCCGCCAGGTGGCTGCACGGAGCGCCGGCGCTTCTTCCTCCTGCGCAGCAACGACCAGAGGGCCAGGCTTAGCAGCAGGACGGCGAGAACCATGACGGCCAGGTAGGGCACGAGCCACACTCCGGCGCTTGTAGTCGATGTCAGGCCATTCGCGCTGACCGTTGCGATGAGCCTGAAATGACCCGCGTCGGGCAGGGAGCGCAGGGACGGTAGGGTGACGGTGACTACAAAGCCTGGGAGCAGCGGGCTCAGATGAAGGGCAGGGATGCGGGCTGGATCGGTCCCGCCTACCAGGCCGCCGGCAGTGCTCAGATGAACGACCGGGTCGAGGATGGTGTTCCCGGTGTTTGCCACTTCGAGAGTCGGGCGGGCGCTACCTGAGCCGAGCAGCAGGGCCTTCGTACCACCAGAGCGGTGGAGGGAGAGATTCGAGGCTCGCAGGCCGGGATCCAGCGGGCCCAGCACTCGGGCGAAGACGAGGACCCCCTCCCCGAGCGATACATTTACATGTACCCGTCCCCGGCTTCCGAGTGGTACAGGCGTAACTGCTCTCGCCACGATGCCCCCCACATACCATCCGGGCGGGGCGTTGCCCGGAGTGGAGACGTGGAATGCGATGGTTGCCTGTGTTCGGGCGGGGACGATGAGCTCGTGGACGGGCAGTGCTATCCATCTGCCGACGAACCTCTTCGGCTCGTTATTTGGACGTAAGGCCAGCGCTCCAGTACCCGGCAGGTTGAACCCATCGTCAGCATGGATAGTGAAGGTGATGGAGTGCGTTTCCTCGTTCGCGAGCACTACGGCGTCGGATGCGAGCGTGACGCCGGGCTGGAGGCTGAATGTGAAGCTGGATGGCGGTCTGGTGGTTCCGGGCTGGCGCAGGGGCGTCAGGCTGAAGCCTCTGATGGGGGTGGTAGGGCTCACCTTGCCTCCGGGTAGGACTGCGCCTGGCGCGAGCAGCTTCTGCAACACAGATCGAGGGATCAGAGATGCGCCGCTCGGGGAAGTGGTCACGGCCAGGATGAACATCCCAACGGTCAGCGTAGCGGCGGCTACCATCCCGAGCCGGGAAGTGCGATGGGTTAGGAAGCGAGCGGGCCTGCCCCCTCGGCCGCCATGGTTGTTGCCCACGCGAGGTGGTTCCGTCTCGCGTGGCGCCCGCGAGCGGTCGTCATTCCTAGAACATAGTATCGTAGTACGTAGGCGCCTGGTGGCTGCGATGCTATTTCTCATGGCTTCTCATGGCCCCCGCTCCCGTCGGGCGAGTTTCCCTCGGGTGTCTTTCGAGGGTTCCACCGGGATTCCTGCTCGAAGACCGCTCGCATCCCGGCGTGCTCGCCTGTATGGATCTTGTATGGATATAGGGGGCTCGTATCTATCCAGGTAAGAGCCCGTGGAGATGCCCCGAGGCCGCCCCGGTAGCGGCGCGGCCTCGAGAGCTTCTATGCTGCGTGACTCGGCTTACGAGGGACCTGTCCCCACGACTGTCAGCTTCAACGTTGCCGAGTAGGCACCGGCCGCCACATACGGGGGGACGGTCAGGGAAAGTCCGGCGCTGCAGTTGAACCCGCCTCCGCCACCACCGGCCGCTGCCTCGCAGAGCAGGGCGGGTGTGGTGGTGGATAGCGCAGATCTCGGTCCTGCCGTGACCTCCGATAGGACTCCGCTCGGGCCACCAGCGCTGCTCGCTCCGGTGATCAGGGAAACTGCTGGTGTCCAGGCCAGGTTCGACGCCGGGATCACGTTGTCCGAGGCGTTGCCCACTGGTGTGCTGTTCGTGAAGTCAGTCTCCATGAGACCTGTGACCTCCCAGCCGGCCAGGGTGCCTCGGTTATCGCTTACCTGCAGCGTGTTCATGTGACCGGTCGCATCAGCGTTCACCTCTGAGCCCAGGGTGATCGGGCTAAGCGTAACCGCTGTGGCGCTCGGGTTCGTGCCCGTCTTCTCCTCGGTGATCGTGAGCGTGGTTCCAGTCACCGTATCGGAGATGATCTGCTCCACCGAGCAGGTGTTGGTGCCGGTGGTGCCGCCTATGGTGCACGTGGAGCTGATCGCGGTCACAGTGAATGACGCCTTGGCCGTGAGGGTCGAGCCGTCTTTCGATGTCTGCGTGGCGGTGATGGGGTTCGATCCCACTGCATCTCCGCTGGTGACCGACAGGCTCGCACTGAAACTGCCGTCCGAGCCAACGGTCGCGCTCGTGGAGCTCACGGTGCCGCCCGAGGATGCTGTGGTGAATGCGACGCTCACCTTGCCGCCCTGCGGATCCCAGTTCGTTCCAGAGACGGTCACGACGGTCCCTATCCCTCCCGATGCCGGGCTCACGGTGATCGCGGCTGTACCGAGCTGGGTAAGCGATGAGGTGGCCTCCACGTCGTTCGAGAAGCTCGAGCTCGTGGAGTTCCCCGCGTCAGGCGTAACGTTCGACTCGAAGATGTCGACGGCAGCCGTTCCGGCTGTCACGCCACTTGGAACCGTGAAGCTACCCGAGACCTCGGGGGGTGTGAGCACGCTGTCAGCCGGGGTCGTGGAGTCGTAAGCGTATGATGCCGGCGCTACGGTGAGGCTTCCCGCCGAAGCTGCGACGCCACCCACGAGGATGTTGGAGGCAGGAATCGTGCTCGAGCTCAGAGCATCTCCCCAGAAGTATCCAGTCGGGCTCGAGGGCTCGCTGACTGCCACCGAATCTCCTGTAGTGGCAGTAGTCGGGCTGAGAGCCACATCAGGTGCTGCCGGCGTCACGTCCTGGCTCTTGTACTGGATGAGCTGCTCGTAATAGGGGACTCCGCTAGTCGTCGCTATCGCCAGAGCGCAGTCCACGAGGCCGGCGTTTATCTGTGCCTGAGTAGGCGGACAGGCGGCGTTTGGATCCGTGGCGCTGAAGGTGGTCGGCACCGTGAACGTGGCGCTGTAGTCCCCGGTCGAGCTCGAGGTGGCGAGGACTGCAGCGGCGACATCGGCCTCGTTCTCTGCGTCGCTCGAGGGAGTTATCACGCCTCCCAGGGGACTTGCCTCTACTACGGCGAGTGTCGTGCTGGCTGGAACCCCGGTGCATGATACGGCTATCGACTCTCCCGCTGTGACGCCCGTCACGGCGGCGGTCGGTCCGTAGCTGGTGCCGTTGAACGTGCAGGTGGCGCTTCCAGTGCCGGCAAAGGCTGGCCCGGCTATCCCCGCCAGCAGCCCTGCAGTGAGCAGGCCGGCAGCCAGGGCAGTAGCACTGAAGGCGGTCGCGCCTCTGCGCAGCCACCCGTGTTCATGTCTCTTATTTCCCATAACCCCTCCTTATGACTTGTGAGCTTCAGGTATCGCCAGGCGGGCTTGCCCTCCTGGGAGGTGTCTCGGACGTTCTGTGCGCTCAGAACGGGCCGTGATACCCCGAGCGCTGGAACTTCTAACGAGTGGCGCCGAGCCGTACGGCGCTAGCGCGCCGTCCCTGGTAGGAGCTGTGAGACAGCTCCCTTTCTCTGGTGACGCCGCCAGAGCATGTCTTAGCCGGTGGCACCTCGACCACTCAGGGCGAGGAAGTGGAGCGACCCTCCCCGCTCGGCTGCGAAGTAGACCCAGAGCCGCCCCGGGGGCCCAGGGCGGCTCATGGGCCGCGCCTTGTGGGGGAAGGCGCGATTTACCTATGCAGCATGCCTGCTTTTACAAGCATGCTGCCGGTCGTCGTCACGCGCGAGCCCGCT
>DAHXND010000141.1 GCA_027366675.1 Acidimicrobiales bacterium | reverse complement strand
CGCCCGGAGCCGCCCCGCCATGAGCAGGCCTATCCCCCCGAACGCAGCGGTGGCGAGCAGCAACGCACCCGCCGCCTCGCCGGCGCCGTTCCCGGGTGACCATCCGAGGGCGAGGGCCACGGCAACGAGCGCTACGGCCTGTATGGCCTCGACCACGACAACGCCCGCCATCTTGGCGATGATGAGCCGAAGCCTGCCGAGCGGCGTGGTCCCGAGGCGCTTCAGCACCCCGTAGCTGCGCTCGAAACCGGTGGCGATCCCGAGCCCCACCATCGCAGTGGACATGATCGCCAGGGCAAGCACGCCAGGAGCGAGAAAGCTCACGGGCTGCTTGGTGCCCGTCGGGAGCACGTGGACGAGCGAGAAGAAAGCGAGGATCCCGAGTGGGATCCCGAGCGTGAGCAAGAGCGACTCGCCTCGCTTCAGCGTCATCGTTACCTCTGCCCGTACCTGTGCGGCAAGGATCCTCATGGATGCTCCTCGCCCTCCGTGCCCGGGGCGCTCCGGGCGTGGAGAGGGGCGTCCAGGGTTGCCCCGCGGGTCAGTGCCAGGTAGGCGTCCTCCAGCGTGTTGCCCGCGTGCATTCCGAGAAGCTCTATGCCGTTCGAGGCGAGCCAGGATGCCAGCTTCTCCACGGTCGTGGCCAGCTCGGCAGGGTTCCCGATCGAGAGGTGCCATCGGCCCGCCTGCTCCCTGGTCACCGGGTGCCCGAGGAGACCGGCCACGGGCGAGCAGTCCGCGTCTCGTGCTACTTGGAAGTAGATGGCTGTGCTCCCGGAGGCGGATGTGAGCTCCGCCGCCGTTCCCGACGCGACGATGCGCCCCCTGTCCATTACGACCAGCCGGTGGGCAACCTGCTCGGCTTCTGCCAGCTCATGGGTGGTGAGCAGCACGGCGCAGTTCCTTTTCGCAGCGAGATCCCCTATTACCTTCCTAACCAGGATTCGTCCTTCGGGGTCGACGCCCGCCGTGGGCTCGTCCAGCATCACCACCCTGGGCTTACCGACCAGGGCGAGCGCCAGGGCCAGGCGACGCTGCTCCCCACCAGAGAGGCGCCTCCACGGAGTATGGCTGGCAGCTCCGAGCGAGAGGCGCTCTATGAGCTCGGCAGGCTCCTCGTGGTCACCGTAGTAGGAGGCGAAAAGCCTGAGTGCGGTCCATGCGTTCATGGCAGGGTAGACGCCTCCCTGCTGCAGCATGACGCCTGCGAGCTCCGACATTCGTCGCTGGTCGGCTGCCGGATCCATGCCGAGCACCCGGATCCGACCGCTGGTCGGGCGGCGATAGCCCTCGATGGCCTCGACTGTGGTCGTCTTTCCTGCCCCGTTCGGCCCGAGCACCACCACGACCTCGCCGGGCACGACGGTCAGCGAGAGGTGGTCTACGGCCCGGTTCGGCCCGTAGTCCACGACCAGGTCGCTTACGTATATGGCAGGTTCTCCGGCTGGTCTCTCCTCTTCCCCGCCATGGCGGAGGGCATCCCTGCGGCGGACCCGGGCTGTGCCGATCACCTGGATCACGCTACCGTATGGGGCACATGATCGATATCCAGCTCCTGCGCTCTTCGCCTGAGGAAGTCATAGCCGCCCTGTCGCGCCGTGGCGTGGATCGCGCGGAGGTGGAGGCGCTTATCGAGTCCGATGCCTTGGTCCGTGCACTCTCGGGACAGGTCGACCTGCTGCGCGCGGAGGTGAACACCCTCTCGCGCCGCAACGCCTCGGCCAGGCGGGGTGGCGACAGCGCTCTGGCAGACAGGCTCGGGGCACAGAGCCGCGAGGTGGGGGAGGGGCTGAAGGCTCTGGAGAGAGACGCCGAAGCCGCCAGGACAGCCTTCCGGGATCTATGGTTGCGCCTCCCGAACATTCCTGCAGACGGCGCCCCCGACGGTGCAACGAGCGATCAGAATGTCGTGGTGCGGAGCCACCCTGAAGAGCTCCCCGCCTATGGTTCTCACCAGCGCGTGCCTCACTGGGAGATAGGGGCCGAGCTCGGCATCCTCGACATGGAGCGGGGAGCGAAGCTCTCGGGGTCGATGTTCCCGATGTATAGAGGGATGGGGGCGCGACTTCTCCGCTCCCTGGGGGCGTTCGCCCTGGATCGCCACAGTGAGCTTTACGAGGAGATCCATCCGCCTACGATGGTACGGACAGAGACGATGATCTCGACCGGGCACCTGCCGAAGTTTGCTGACGAGGCATACCATATAGAGCGCGACGACCTATGGGCGATCCCGACCGCCGAGGTGCCTCTCACCTCTATGGCGCGCGACGAGATACTGGAGGAGGAAGACCTGCCGCTTCGCCTGACAGCGCAGACAGCGTGCTTCCGGCGTGAGGCGGGTGCTGCAGGGCGCGACACCCGTGGCTTGCTGAGGGTGCATGAGTTCGACAAGGTGGAGCTGTTCGCCTACACCACCGAGGCCCAAGCAGCAGGAGAGCTCGATCAGATGGTTGCCAGGGCGAGCTCGCTGCTCGAGTCTCTCTGCCTTCCCTACCGGGTGCTCGACCTCTGCGCGGGCGATCTCGGGAACTCGGCGCGCCGCACATTCGATCTGGAGGTGTACTCACCTGGATGTGATCGCTGGCTGGAGGTGTCCTCGGTGTCCTGGTGTGGGGACTACCAGGCACGCCGGGCCGGCATCAGATATCGCCCGAGCGGTGGCGGCAAGCCGGTCGTGGCGCATACGCTGAACGGATCGGCGCTCGCCTGGGCGCGGATCTGGGCTGCGCTGGTCGAGACGAACCGTCTCGAGGATGGCTCGGTCCTGCTGCCTGAGTGTCTCGGTCCCTATCTCGGCGGGAGTCTCCTGATCTCCGCACCACAGGATAGGAGGCGATAGTGGGCGGAGTCTCGGCTAACCATGAGCCATTGCCGCTTCGGACTGGCGGCGACGGCGGCGCAGTGTCAGGAAGCGGCCCTACGCCTCTCGGCTAGCCATGTCTTCCGCAGGCGGCGGCGCTCTTCCTCCGAGGTGCCACCCCATATGCCAGACTCCTGGTTGGTGACAAGGGCGAACTCGAGGCAGGGATCCTTCGCCGCGCAGGTCATGCAGACCTCCCGGGCAGCCTCTATGTGCTCCACGGCAGGGCCCGTGCTGCCTACCGGGAAGAACAGATCGGGCTCGGTGTTCCTGCAGGCAGCCACCTGCCTCCATTCCCCAGAATCCCATTCGATCGAACGAGTCCAGCTCAGGGCCATGTTACCCTCCTCGAGGTTCCTACTCCTCCCTGGCCAGCTTGTGATACATTTCACATGCCCTGTCCCGAAGGCGAGAGGTGTTTACCGTTGATTGAGCGTTTCCAGGATAACAACTTGATGAAATGTTTGCAAGCGTTTACCGAGAATTTACCGGGAGCTGCTGCATAATGGCCAGAACCTCCGTGATCGCGCACCGTGGCATGCACCGGGATCACAGGGAGAACACCCTTGCAGCCTTCGCCGCCGCCCGCGCCCTCGGATGCCAGGGCGTGGAGCTCGATGCCCGCCTGTCCGGGGATGGCAGCGTCGTGGTCCATCACGACCCGGTGCTGCAGCGAGGAGGCGCGCCCATATCCTCCCTGCCGGCAGGCGACCTGCCTGCGTGGCTCCCGACGCTCGATGCATCGCTTCGCGTCATGGAAGGGATGGAGGTGATAGTGGAGCTGAAGGCTGGCCCGCCAGCCGGGGAGAGCCCGCCAGCGGGAGAGAGCTCGCCAGCCGGGGAGAGCTCGCCAGCCGTGAAGGGCCGGCCAGCGGGAGAGAGCCCGCCGCCAGGGCCTGGCGACCTAGCGAAGAGAGCTGGAGAGGTCTCTTCGCGCCACCGGAGCTGCAGGATCACGTTCTCGTCCTTCGATGTGGCGCTGCCCCCCGTAGCCAGTGCAGCGGCGGGTGCCACTGGTTACCGGGCGGGCACCGGGTGGCTCCTGGCGCCCCCTCTGGCGGGTCCCTGGAGCATCGGAGGTCTCGCTGCGCAGGCAGCCAGCCGGGGCTTCGACGCTTGCCACGTCTACGAGCCCCTGGTCGACCAGGCGGTGGTGCAGCTCTGCCGCGACCTGGGGCTTGCTCTGGTGGCCTGGACCGTCAACGACCCGGCCCGCATGGTGGCTCTCGCTGCTCTGGGCGTGGACGCGATCATCACCGACAGACCGTGGAGGGCGCTGGAGGTCTTGGCACTCACGGGTTGAGAGTGCTAACGAGCCGTGCTAATCTGATGGTTACTGAACGAGCTCAGTACCAGGCCGCAGCGGCCTCAGATCTACCAAGAAGATAGCCAGAGAATAGAGAGAAGGAGGCGGAACCCATGCCTAAGCTGATTGCCTTTGACGAGCAGGCACGCCGGTCCCTGGAGAGCGGCATGAACCAGCTCGCAGATGCAGTGCGGGTGACCCTTGGCCCGAAGGGGCGGAACGTCGTGCTCGACAAGAAGTGGGGCGCGCCGACCATCACGAACGATGGGGTCTCCATAGCGAAAGAGATCGAGCTGGCGGACCCCTTCGAGAAGGTGGGCGCCGAGCTGGTCAAGGAAGTCGCGAAGAAGACGGACGACGTAGCTGGTGACGGCACTACCACGGCTACGGTCCTCGCCTGGGCCATGGTTCATGAAGGATTGAGGAATATCGCCGCAGGCGCGAACCCCATGGCGCTGAAGCGTGGCATCGAGAAAGCAGTCGAGGCAGTGGTTGCCGGGCTGAAGGATCTTGCCCGCGAGACCGATTCGAAGGGTCAGATCGCTCAGGTCGCATCCATCTCGGCAGCGGACCCGGAGATAGGGTCCATGATCTCCGAGGCCATCGACAAGGTGGGCAAGGACGGCGTTATCACCGTGGAGGAGTCCCAGACCTTCGGGATGGACATGGAGCTCGTGGAAGGGATGCGCTTCGACAAGGGCTATATTTCCCCCTACTTCGTGACCGATCCCGAGAGGATGGAAGCGGTTCTCGATGATCCCTACATCCTCTTCGTAGGGTCGAAGATCTCCGCCGTGAGAGACCTGCTTCCCGTCCTCGAGAAGGTTATGCAGACGGGGAAGACCCTCGTCATAATCGCCGAAGACGTGGAGGGCGAGGCGCTCGCCACCCTCGTCGTGAACAAGATCCGTGGCACTTTCAAGAGCGTTGCCGTGAAGGCTCCTGGGTTCGGTGAGCGCCGTAAGGCCATGCTCCAGGACATGGCGATCCTTACTGGTGGCCAGGTCGTCACCGAGGAGGTCGGTCTGAAGCTGGAGAACGTAACCCTGGACCTCCTTGGCAGGGCCCGGAAGGTCGTGGTCACGAAGGACGAGACCACTGTGGTCGAGGGAGCTGGCAAGGAC
>DAHXND010000105.1 GCA_027366675.1 Acidimicrobiales bacterium | reverse complement strand
CCTGCCAGGGCTCCTCCGGCAGCGTTTCCTACCGTTCCCACGCCCACCACGACCGTTGACAGCACGCCGAGCCCGCCTGGGGAGAGATGGTAGGCATGCTGGATGTTCGTCGCCGCTACCGCCCAGCTTCCCCAGAAGACGCCGAGGCTGGAGAAGGCCGCGGCAACTGCCCCTATGGCGGGGAATGTCCGGTCGCGGCCGGCCTGCACGCTGGCGGCCATGGCCAGAGCATTGCATAGTGGAGAGGTGACAGGTAATGGTCGGGGAGGCGAGTCATGACCGGTGCTCGGCCAGGATCTGCTACCGGCCAGCCGGAGGAGGAGACGGGTGGGTGGCTGGCGGTGAAGGCGCTCGCCGAGGAAGGCGTGTCCACGGTGTTCACCCTGTCGGGCGGGCACATCTTCCCATTGCTCGACGGCTGTCACAGGCAGGGGGTTCGGATCGTTGACGTCCGTCACGAGCAGTCGGCAGTGTTCGCTGCCGAAGCGCTGGCGAAGTGCACGCGGCGCCCGGGTGTTGCGATGCTGACAGCCGGTCCTGGCGTCACGAATGGCGTGTCCGCCGTGGCCACCGCGCGTTTCAACGGATCTCCGGTACTGGTGCTTGGCGGCCGGGCCCCCGCGTCGCGGTGGGGGAGTGGCTCGTTGCAGGAGATGGATCACGTACCCGTTATGGCTCCTATCACGAAGAGCGCTGCTACCGTTGAAAGCACCGCTGCGATCTATGAGAGCGTGGCCAGCGCCCTGGCAACGGCTGGAGGGCTCTCCCCGGGGAGCGGCCGGACCAGGGGCCCGGTGTTCCTGGACATCCCACTCGATGCTCTCTTCGGGAGAGCACAGACGCCTGGCGCGTCCCAGGGAGCGCCTGGTTCTGGAGAGAAAGAAGCGTCTGGTTCTGGAGAGAGAAGCCCGGCTGGCTCTACTGGTGCGGCTGGGCATCCGGGAATCGACAAGGCGATCTCCATGCTGGCAGCGGCGAAGCGCCCCATGGTCGTGGCTGGGAGCGAGGTCTGGTGGGACGGAGCATGGGCGGAGCTACGGACTCTGGCGGAGGAGGCGCGACTGCCGGTTGTTGCGAACGGGATGGGGCGTGGCTGCCTGCCGGCGGACCATCCGAATGCGTTTTCCCGGATCCGATCGATGTTCAGGGAGTCGGATTGCATGATCGTGGTGGGTACGCCGCTCGACTTCAGGCTGTCATTCGGGCGTTTCGGGGAGGCTCCAGTTATACACCTGATGGGGGCCGAGGAATCATTGGCAGCGCATGTGCCCCTGGCTGCTGCAGCAGCGGGGGATCTGCGCGATGTTCTCCGCGAGCTCGCTGGCAGCGGCCCGGGCCCATCGGAGCGCGCCGACTGGCTGGTGCGCTTGGCGGACGGGGAGTCGCGAGTGCGCTCAGGGGACGAGCAATGGTATATGTCGGATAGCGAGCCAATCCATCCTGGAAGGATCTATGGAGAGCTCCGCAGGGTCCTCGATAGAGACGCGATCGTGATAGGTGACGGGGGTGACTTCGTATCGTTCGCCGGACGGCTGGTCGACGTCTTCCAGCCAGGCTGCTGGTTGGATGCTGGTCCCTTCGGCTGCCTGGGCACGGGGCTCGGTTATGCGATGGGGGCCAGGGTGGCCCACCCCGACCGCCAGGTAGTGCTGCTCGCCGGCGACGGTGCCTTCGGGTTCTCGGGCTTCGATGTGGACACCCTGGTTCGCCAGAACCTGCCTGTCGTCATGGTAGTGGGCAACAACGGCATCTGGGGTCTGGAGAAGCACCCGATGAAGATGGTCTACGGATATGACGTGGCCGCTGATCTACAGGCCGGGTGTCGCTACGACGAGGTGGTGGCTGCACTGGGCGGTGCAGGCGAGACGGTCAGGCGTCCGGCTGAGCTCGCCGGCGCGCTCGAGCGCGCCTTTCGATCAGGAGCTCCGTATCTGGTGAACGTGATTACGGACCCCGCGGCCGTCTACCCGCGAACCTCGAACCTCGCCTGAGCCTATGAACCTCGCCTGAGCCTATCCAGGTGGGCTGCCGGTCATCGTGCTCGCGCGAGGAACTTCTCAGCGTCCACCAGCACTCTGGTTATGCGCCCGGCGCCTATGATGCCAGCCTCGTCAGAGGCGCTCACTGTGAAGGTGAGCCGGCGGCCTTCCACGGACTCCAGGGTGGCTTCCGCTGCGATCTCCCTACCAACCGACGCCGGCGCGAGATGGTCTATGCGCACGCGGGTAGCCACAGTGGTCTGGCGGGCGTCAAGCTCTCCCTGCAGGGCCTGGCACGTGGCTTCCTCGCAGAGCGCGACGAGCCGTGGGGTGCCAAGGACCGGGACGTCGCCAGAGTGGAGAGCGGATGCTGTGTCTTCTTCCCTGACCCTGCAGGAGGCTCTGCCCATGAGCCCGGTGTGGAGTGCCACACCGGTACCATACGGGAGGCGCAGCGCGCGCGCCAGTGCATCCTCACAAGGGCCACATGATTCCCACATGGAGGGCGCGACAGAATGCCGGAACAACGGGCGAGAGAATGCCGCAGTAGGGCGAGAGAATGCCGCAGTAGCAGGCGAGGACACGATGCCGGGTTAGACATCTCCCAGGTGCAGGAAGAGACGAGGTAGCGCAAGGTGATAGATGAGACGGTGGTGAAGCGGGTGCTGGACGCGTCCCTGACCCATGGGGGCGATTTCGCCGAGCTGTTCGCCGAGGATCGCGGCTCAGCCGGGGCTCGTCTCGATGCGGGGCGAGTCGAGCAGGTGGACTCCTCCAGAGAGCGCGGAGTCGGTATCCGCGTCGTATCCGGTGACTCGACGGGCTTCGCATATACTTCCGATTTCTCCGAGGCCGCGCTCCTGGCCACAGCGCGTGCTGCAGCGGCAGCTCTGGCCAATTCCAGCGCGGGAGGAAGCGTGGCAGTCAGCGCCGCAGCTGGTCGCGTTCGTCCGGACACGGCCGTGTATGGGGGTCAGGCAATGGATCGGGGGGCCTCTGAGCTGGCCAGCTCTGGCCTACCTGGTGCGCGGATCCCGCCAGAGTCCGTGCCGAAGGCCGACAAGGTGGCCCTACTCCTCGTCGCAGACGAGGCTGCCAGATCGGCAGGTGGAGCCGTCAGGCAGGTGAGTGCCATCTACCACGACAGCCGCAGGCGGGTGCTCGTAGCTACATCCGATGGCGTTCGCAGCATAGACGACCAGGTGCGCACCCGCTTC
>DAHXND010000092.1 GCA_027366675.1 Acidimicrobiales bacterium | reverse complement strand
AACGCCATGAGGCGCGCCGTTGCCCTGCACGAGCACGAGGCATCTCCTCGTATAAGCGATCTCGAAGCTCTTGGCCCCTCCCTGATGGGCAAGATCGAGCTCGAGTCCCTGGAGGAGGGTGACGAGGTCGCCATCGTGGAAGCCCTGGTGGCAACCGCCGTGCTGGACCTCTTCCGGGAGCGCTGCCCGGCTGTTACCTGGAAAGAGGTGGTGGACGCCTTCGACAGTGGTGCTGTGGTCCAGACCGGGGACGATGTGCCGGTAGCCAGCTACAAGAGCGTGCTGGCGGGGAATCCTGGCCTGCGGGTGGCTGCTTCGCATTTGTTGACCAGGGGTGAAGGTGCAGGCGAGCCTGGAGAGGTTTCCCTGGAGGGGGAGAGCCCTGCCCTTGTAGCGAGCGCCATGGAGCTTGTCCTCGAAGGGCTGCACCTGGCCAAGCGCCTGAACAAGGACAGCGGCCCCTCGCGGAGGGGCATCATATACATGGCCCGCCCGGGAAGCGGGGGTAGCTCAGGCCGTGCGCGTAACCTATAGCCGCTGGGACGGACGGCAGGCCGGCCCCGACCTGGATGCAGCTGGGCTCTTCGACCAGATCGCCGACGATGTCCTCTACCACGGGGACCTGGATGCGGCCCTGCGCCGCCTTTTCCACGACGGTCTGGATACTTCCGACGGCGAGCACCTAGCCGGTCTCCGCGAGATCCTGAGGCGTATCCAGGAGCGCCGCCAGCAGTTGCAGGAGAGCGGCGATCCGAATACGATCTACCCGGATATCATGCGCCGTCTCGACGAGATCATCGACGAGGAGCGCGAGGCTATAGATCGCTACGAGAATGATGCTGGCAGGTCGGGAGACGAGAAGCGAGAGCGGCTGGCATCAGGCACTGCGGCAGAGCGTCGACTGGAGCTCGATCTCCTTCCCTCCGACCTTCCAGGGAGGATCGAGTCGCTCAGAGGATACGACTTCATCTCCCCCCATGCCTCTACTGCTTTCCACGAGCTCATTGACGAGCTCACCGAGCAGGTGGCCGCTCAGGCGTTCGGAGAGCTCTCCCGCTCGATCAGCTCGATGGACGCCTCCGCCATCGATCACCTGCGGCGAGCCATGGATGCCCTGAATACCATGATCGAGCAGCGGGAACGTGGAGATGAGCTCGATCCGAGCTTCGACGCGTTCATGGAGGAGTTCGGCGACCTGTTTCCTGGGAACCCGTCTGACCTGGATGAGCTGCTGAGCCAGCTTGCAGGCCGAATGGCCGCGCTATCTCAGGTGCTGGCTGCCATGAGTCCTGAGCAGCGCGCCGAGCTCGAGCGGCTTATGTCGGACCTGCTCGGGGATCTCGACCTGGCTTGGCAGGTGGACCGCTTGGCGTCGAACCTGGCGCGCGCCCTCCCCGACATGGGCTGGGGACAGGCCGCTCCTATGCGAGGAAGCGCTTCCATGGGACTGGCAGAGGCCATAGAGGCTGCAAGGGACCTGGGATCCCTTGACGAGCTGGAGCGCCTCTTGCGGTCCCCCTCGAGCCCGGCGGCACTGGCCGAGGCCGACATGGACGAAGTTGCCCGCTTACTCGGCAAGGACATCTCAGATGCCATGCGCCGCCTTGCCGGCTTGGCTCGCCAGCTCGAAGAGGCAGGTCTCATAGAGCGCCGTGAAGGACGCCACAGGCTGACGGCCAGGGGAATGAGGCGCATAGGCGAAAGCTCTCTCGCGGCTATCTTCCGCAGGATGCAGGCAGATCGTCTGGGTGGCCACGAAGACCCCGATCCGGGCCTGAGCCATGATCGCGAGGGTGGAACGCGGCCGTATCGCTACGGCGACCGTTTCGATATAGATATCCGCCAGACTGTGCATAACGCAGTGCTGCGCTCAGGTGGCGGGGTGCCCGTCAGCCTGCATCCGGAAGATTTCGAGGTAGCTCTAACGGAGCAGCGCACGCGCGCTGCAACGGTCATAATGATCGACCTTTCCCTGTCCATGCCAATGCGAGATAATTTCCTGGCGGCGAAGAAGGTCGCCATCGCCATGCATACACTGATCTCCACGCGCTACCGCGGTGACTTCATAGGGATGGTCGGGTTCTCGGAGGTTGCTCGTGAGATATCGATCAGGGAGTTACCGCAGGTATCGTGGGATTTCGTCTACGGCACTAACATGCAGCATGGCATTGCTCTGGCACGGCGGATGCTTGCCCACCAGCAGGGAACGCGGCAGATCCTCATGATCACGGACGGGGAGCCGACGGCACACATCCTCGACGATGGCGAGGTGTTCTTCAACTACCCGCCAGTCAGGGCGACTATCGACGCGACGATGGCAGAGGTCGTCCGTGCCACGAGGGAGCACATAGTGATAAACACATTCGTGCTCGATCCCAGCCCGCCACTCCGCTCTTTCGCCGAGCGCATGGCGAGGACTAATCACGGGCGAGTGTTGTATACCACGCCCGATACTCTGGGGCAGTACGTGCTGGTGGACTTCCTGGAGCGGCGCAGCCGGATCGCTGGTCTGCGCAGAGGGCGGGCGGTATGAGGGAGCTCGCAACAGCGATACTGCAACGCTGATACTGCGCTCATCAACACTGATACTGCGCTCATCCGGCTGGAACGAACATATATTCGTCCAGGTAATTCTTGGGAAAAATCCCTGACCCTCTTGCCTTATTGCCCAGAATAGGTAACAATAACAGCATTGTAATTACACAGGTGCAGTACGGGTAGCCTGCCTGTCGTCGCGTAAGGCGGCAGTTTCGGGTCGGGGTACATGGCTCGGAACGGGTCGGACGTGTTGCACATGTGGTCACTCGATGGGAGGGAACTGGAAATGAGCATTGACATAGTGAGCTTGATGTATGGAGGCCCTGGCCAGTCCTGGCAGAGCGACGCGAACTGTATGGGCGTGGATCCGGACCTGTTCTTCCCGGAACGGGGTGCATCGACGCGCGAGGCTAAGGAGGTTTGTCGCGCGTGTGTGGTGCGGGAGGACTGCCTCGAATTCGCTCTCGCCAATGGTGAGAAGTTCGGTATCTGGGGAGGGATGAGCGAGCGTGAGCGCAGGCGGGTACGCAGGGCTCGTGGGTTGAACATGCGCCAGCCCGCAGCTTCGGCTTCTTGATATCGAGCTCACGTGATTGGAGGCTGGGCAACAGAGGCTCTTATAGCGGTCCTGTAGTCATTGCGGTTACTTTTGGCTAGAGTCCTATCTCGATCTCTTGCCTGAGGTGTTCAGGCGCTGCTCGATGGTGCGGTCATCGGATAGGTCCAGTTCCTTCCAACGTGTGGGGTCGATGCGATCGAGCACGGTTCCCGGGATCAGGCCAACTAGCTCTGTTCTAGAGATACTCGTCTTGGTTGATATCTTGTCGTAGAGCTCCGAGGGAGCGAATGAACAGGGATTCAGCAGGTTGCACGAGATCTGGATCCCGCTCGGAAGCGCGAATGCGAGGGCCCGAAGATCTGGACCTCGCAAGGCCGCCGCCATCTCGCGTGCGCTGCTCAGGCCTGTTCCTCTTACCCAGCAGTTGTAGGCAACGAGCATGGGGCGAGCACCCACGCATATGGCACCCGCACTCGGATGGCTCCTGATCCCTCCGGCATCGGGATGCAGTGCGCGGAAAGCTTGACGTCGGATCTCGGGTAGCGAACGCTCCGGTCCATAGGTGAAGCATGGGACTCCTAACGACTGCCACGCCCATGACGCGAACGAGTCCCGTGCCCTGATGGCCTGGCTCAGATCTGGTCGAAGGCATGAGAGTCTCCCAGGCCGTCCCTGGTCCCACGCGAGAGGTATGAAGGGAACTACGTCGACGACGCCAAGTCTCGGGTGTGCGCCCCTGTGGGTTCCGATATCCAAGGCGTCCACTGCCCTGCTCGTGACCTCGCGGGCAGCGTGCATGACGGCAGTGTCCTCTCCCGCGAGCGTGAGCACGCTCCTGTTGTGCTCGCTCGATCGGTGGAGATCGAGGAGAGCTCCGCCAGCCCCATCGGCCAGCCACTTCAGGAGCAGCTCGTCTTTCCCCTCGCTGACGTTGACGACACACTCGAGCATGGCAGGCTTACGCGTCTGGCTGATCGTCATGCACGCTACGTGCCTGGCTCCATCCTCGCTGAGATTCCGGATTCTCGTGGAGATTCCGGGTCAGGGGGAGGCTCGGTACAGACCGTTCTTCTCCAGCAAGCGTTCGGACCCTCAGGGCTGGTCGCTCTGGCGGTATGGCGCCTCTACCAGGTTCACCCCCGCGAGTCGCCTGCGCCTCAGTATCCTCCGGCGCTCACGTTCCGACGCGCCGCCCCAGACCCCGTGGTCTATGTGGTTGGCCAGCGCATACTCCAGGCATTCCTGCTTTACAGGGCATCCATGGCATATGCGCTGGGCCGCCTCCACTCCGAGGCCGTCACTCGGGAAGAATGTCTCTGGAGGCAGGTTCCGGCATTTCGCTTTGTCCATCCACTCGGTATTCATAACGTCCCATCCTCGCCTGGTCTGTTTGGGCTGCCCTCCCGGCACTACCGTGCCGCCCGATGTGGCTCCCTACAGTGTATCGGAAGTGAGGCCGAACCGGCCGCGGCTGGTACGCTCGGGAGCGTGGATGACCAGACGAACGACCAGGCTCCTGCGTCACCAGACTCCCAGATAAGGGGCTCCCAGCTAGAGAGCTCCCAGCTAGAGGGCGGGCATTCTCCAAGAGCAGGCGCTCCTCTCGCCGGGGAGCCCGGTGGGAAAGGCGCAGTAGCGGCCCCGGATCCGGGGGAGCCAGTGGCTGAGCCTGAGGCAGAGGAGCCACCGAAGGGCCATGTGAGGATCGTGTATCAGGGACCGGTGGCGCCCCATTGGGTGATCGAGGCTCGCTACGGCGACCCGGCTCTTATAGATGCCTTCACCGAGAGGACGCTGGCACGCCTTGTCCTGCTGCCTCCACACGATCCCCAGTTCAATCGGAACCGTGAGAGGGTTACTCGCGACGCCGAGCGGGAGCATTTGCTGCTCGAGTGGGACACCGGGATTCCAGAGGGGTTGCCGGCCTGACGAAGAGAGGCCGGCTTGCCGGTGGTGCTCCGATCGCATCTGGGCAGGCCAGGGGCAAGGCACGCCGCGCGGAGCTACTGGCTGCGGGCTGGCGCCATGAGCTAGCTGCGGAGGAGATCGCCATCCGAGAGAGCGCGGTGAGCGACCCTGATCCATGCGTGCGGATCGCTGCCATTGGTGCTCTGGCTAGGATGAGCAAGTTCAGGGCAGTAGATCTGCAGCACTCGCTCGCCGACGACGATCCCCGCGTACGCAGGCGTGCCTGCCGAGCCTCGTGGGCCGGGTCCTCCCGCCCCCCTATTGCCCGGGAATGCCTTCCCCTTTCGGATGATCCCGACCTCCTACGCTCCCGCCCCCCTATTGCTCGGGAATGCCTTCCGGCGCTTACCACGGCGCTCGATGATCCTGTCTGGTTCGTGGCAGTGGAAGCCGCCGTGGCCATAGGCGAGTGCGTTGCCAACGATGACGCGTTCGACGACTTTCCACTTCCCGGAGCTACCGTGGAGGCCCTGGGCAGGCTCGCTACTGGCCATCCAGAGCAGGTCTGCAGGGAAGCGGCGCTGGGCGCCCTCGGAGCCCTGGGTGATCTTCGTGGGCTTCCGGCCGTGCTGGCAGCTATCGCGGATCGTCCCCCTGTGCGCAGGAGAGCCGTTGTCGCTCTGGCTGGATTCGACCATCCATCAGCATCCCGCGCTCTGGCAGCGGGCGTGGACGACCCTGACTGGCAGGTGCGGCAAGCGGCGCGCTCGCTGCTGGCAGATCTTGATGCTGGTGTGGAAGCCTGACGCTTCCATGGCTGACCTGGGTACCTGGGAGGCAATGCTCCTCCGAGTAGCTATCGGTTCGCGATACAGTCCAGGCCGGGATCAGCTCCAAGCCGAGGTAGACTGCTTGGAAAGCGCGGGCAGGTAGTCCAAGAAGAGAGCCGCTCCCTCGACTACAGCCTCTACCGGTCTGTCTGCCAGATGCACCTGGATGCCTATCTGATGGGCTATGTGGTCGGCCAAGCCGCGCAACAGGGCACCTCCTCCTATCAGGTGCATTCCCTGGAGAATCACATCTTGAGCGAGCTCGGCCGGGGCGTCGGCCAAGCATGTCTGCACGACATCCAGCACCGCCCGAAGCGGTTCCGACATGGCATCTCGTATCTCGATGCTCGTAACGGTAGCGCTACGGGGCGAGCCGGTCATCATGTCGCGGCCGCGAACTTCCGCCTGGAGCTCCTGGTCCAGAGCAATAGCAGATCCCAGAGCCAGTTTTATATCCTGGGCAAGCTGTTCTCCGATGGTTATCCCGTGTGCCTGGCGCAGGTAAGCCTGGATAGCGGCGTCCAGAGCCATGCCTCCACTGTGTGCCGACCTAAGTGTGACTATCCCGCCGAAGGAGATAACTGCCGCTTCCGTGATTCCACCCCCGATGTCGACGACCATGGTTCCTACCGCGTCGTTTACGGGAATCCCAGCTCCCATGGCTCCGGCCAAGGGCTGCTCTATCAGATGGGCGCTGCTCGCTCCCGCCTTTCTCGTGGCTTCCTCTATGGCGCGGCGCTCGACCGGTGTGACCGAGCCTGGAACCGCGACCACGACCTTCGATCGTCCGATACGCGACAGGCCGCTCTGCTGGAGGACTAGGCGCATCATGCGCTCAGCGACACTGAAGTCGATGATGGCGCCGTCGCGGATGGGTTTTGTGGCGACCACGTGACCGGCCGTATGACCGATTAGCGACGACACGCTCTGGCCGATAGCGACTATTTCGCGGGTCTCGGAGTTCACTGCCAGGATCGAAGGCTCACGGAACACGATCTCCCGGCTCTGGTTGCATGCGAGGATGGTGGCTGTTCCGAGGTCCAGCGCCAAGCCCCTGCTCATCTGAGAGGTGACTTCCGTGTTGGCCGCGCCCGCCCCGGCGTTCCAGCGTGGATCAGGCCCCGTAAGGAGCATGGCTGGCTGCCTGAAGCCCCCGGCGTCGTGCCTGGGCGGGGCGCACTCCTTGCAGCCTCCAGATCTAGGGCAGCCTCCAGATCGAGGTGGGTGACGTGCTCTCGCCAGGGTGCCTCCACGATGCCATGCTAGATGCCAGGCTGCAGTTGGCACTACGGCTGAGGGCGATGCCAATTTCGGCGCCTTAGTCGGTATTGTCGATGGCATGATCCCTACGACCGGCCCGGAAGACCCGGATGCGGTCGGTGATGGCCCAAGGGACGAAGGCGAGGCCGAAAGCGACTCGGTCAAAGGCTGGGTATCGCCTGAGGAACGGCCCTGGGTTCATCCGTCGGAGGTTGGCTTCGTGGGACGGGCAGTCGAATCTGCCATCAGGAGCCTGCCACGAGATTCGGGACGCAGGCGCGCCATTGGCCCTGTAGCCGCTGTCGCCCTCCTCGTTGTGGCGGCAGGTGGTGTCGGTCTCGGCCTGTTTCTGTCCGAGGGAACCAGATCGGTCTCCGCATCGCCCCCGGCGACAAGTGAGCTAATGGCGAACGGGACAGTGGCATTGCCTGGCCATACTCGCGCCGGTGGGTCCCTCTCGCGAGGCGCTCCCCTTGCCGTGAGCGCTGGTGTCCTCCACCAGGTAGCAGCGCTGCGGCCCTATGTGGTAGCGGTCGAGGTGCCCGATGGAGCTGGCTCGACTTGGGGATCTGGCGTCGTCGTGGCTCGCAGCGGACCAACTGCCACCATCTTGACCTCCACCTCACTGTTCGCTGGATCAAGATCATCGTCGCAGGCAGCGGGGAGGCAGCATGTCACGGTCGTGGACAGGAGCGGGACGCATCTGAGCGGCAGGGTTACGGCACTCGACGCGACGACTGGCGTAGCTCTGGTAAAGGTGCATTCTTCTGTCATCAGAGCACTTGAAAAGCCTTCGTTCGATCCCGTGATACAGGGCGAGATCACGGTGGCAGTGGCCTGTGATGGTTCGCCGGGTGATCTCCAGATCGCGCTCGGACGCGTGAGCGATGTGGGACAGCACGCGGCCGTACCCGGTCACACCATGTTGCTGGACGCGATTTCGGTCGATGCACCTGTCCACGGGGCCGATGGCGGCATCGTGATCGACGGGAACGGGCGCTTGGTCGGGATTCTCGATGCCACCGAGCGGGTTCATGGTCGCCTCGTGGACTACGTGACGCCAGCTCCACTCGCTTGGGGAGTAGCTGGCGAGCTGATGGCAAACGGGCGAGTAGATCATGGGTGGCTCGGGGTCGCCCTGTCAGATGCCGGCGGTGAGGGTGCCCGTGTGGTGAGCGTGGGCAGCGGGAGCCCGGCCGCAGTTGCGGGCATCCATCCGGGGGATGTCATAGTGGGGGTGGATGGAACGCCTACCCCATCGATGGCTGCGCTGCAGGCCAGCTTGTACCTGATGCCTCCCCATAGCGCAGTCGTGCTCTCCGTGCGGGGATCCAGGGGACGGCGCGATGTCCCGGTCGTGCTGGCTGCTAGCTGAGGACTGCGCTGTCATGATACAGGCTGCCATGATACGGGAAGCTCGATAGTGCAGCCTCGAAGCGGCGTGAGGGTCGGCCTGGGATCACGCTCCCGGCACTTCAGGGGGCCTGCTCATCAGGGTAGCCAGTTGATCAGGGCAGCCGATGTTCTCGCCTAGCCTGCAGCGATGAGCCAGAGCAGCGCAGGCGGCAACTTCTTCCAGCAGATGTTCCTCGACTTGGCGCGCGTCGTCACCAGCAGTGGATCCTGGCCTGCTGATACGGCGGAGCAGCTAGCCGTCGGTGTCGCTACCGGAGGAACCCAGGAACCGAACATCGAGCCGTCGGTTCGCATGAGGCTCGAGGAGTTGGTACGCCTGGCCGAGCTCCATGTAGCTAATGTGACCGGGCTCCCGTCAGTGCCTGACGGCCGTCCGCTCGAGCTCCTGGCAGTGACGCGGCGCGAATGGATATCGCGGACTCTATCAGCGTGGCGCCCGCTTCTCGATGCGGTCGCAGCGAGCCTTACCACTCCTGGCGCCGGCCCGCCAGGAGGTCCTGGAGCAGGACAGCCTGGCGACGTGGGCACGAGCGAACTGTATCCTGGCACGCGATCTCCACTAGAGGGCCAAGGCTTACCGGATAGTCTCGGTGGCTCAGCAGATCCTACTGGGATGACAGATAAGTCGCTATCAGAGCTAATGAAGATGATGGGCCCCGGCATGCCGGGAGGCAGATCACCGTTAGAGGGCCTCGATCCCTATGGCGAGGAGGGCGGAGGGCCGGAGGCTGGCTTCGCGGCGATGCTCGAGCAGTGGTTCAAGATGATGGGTCCTGTTCTCATGGCTCTTCAGGTCGGATCTATGCTGGGCCATCTTGCCGGTCAGGTCATGGGTACGCACGACCTCATCGTTCCCTACGGGGATGTGGGCGATCTGCTGATAGTAGCCGGGAATGTGGATGCAGTGGCGAGTGACTGGAGCCTCGATGCTGACAGCGTACGGCTGCTAGTTGCTCTACGAGAGGTTACCTATCACAGCGTTCTTGCCAGGGAGCCGGTTAGAAGTGTTCTCCAGGATCTTGTCAGATCATACGCCGCCGGAGTGCAGTTCTCGGGCTTCGGAGGTGACGATATAGATCTGGAAGATCTATCAGATCCAGATACGCTTGGTGAGCTGCTGTCCGATCCATCAAGGCTTCTTGCGCCGGATGAGAGCGAGAAGCAGCGGAACGCCCGTACGCGCCTGGAGGTTATTGGTTCTACCCTGCATGCTTATGTGGCTCATGTGGTCACAGAGGTCGCTGGCTCTCTAGGGACGTCCTTCGTTCCCGTGCAGGAGGCGTTTCGCCGGCGCAGGCTGGACCGTGATCCTTCCTACGAGGCGGCAGAACGGTTTTTCGGGTTGTATCTCGATGAGGCGAAGGTGGAGGCGGGTCGTTCGTTCGTGGAAGGAGTAGTGGAGAGGGCTGGTGCGGAGTCTCTGCGCACCCTGTGGCTTCACGAGCGGAACCTTCCGACGGCTGCCGAGTTCGAAGCCCCAGGTCTCTGGTTGGAACGCATAGCACTTCAGGGTGACGGAGAGGACGGGGCGCCTCCCCGGGGTGAGTCGAGCGCGTGAGACGCAGGCGACACCTGCTGCGGGCAGCTCTCGTGACGCTTCTCGCTCTGATCGTCCTCTACGTCGTGGTCGGCTCCTTCGTGACGGTGCCCGAGTACGCTATAACGCCTGGAGCTGCACTGCCGGTCAGCCGAGTGGTGCGGATCGGTAAAGCACGCACGAAGAGCTCTGCAGCAAGCACTATTGACTACACCTACGTCTACGTGGGCAGGGTGCTCCTGATCGACTACCTGCCTGATCTCTTGCGATCGAATATAGAGCTGGATCCTGCACAGGAGATCCTGGGTGGGATACCCTCGAGCGAGCTCGCTGCGGAGGGTGCCCTCGAGATGGATCAGTCCCAGCAGGCCGCCAAGGTGGCTGCTCTGAGGGCTCTCGGCTACCACCTGACAGGTCACGAGGTGGGGGCTGCCGTAGCGGAGGTGCTGCCAGGCTCTCCGGCAGGTCGGGTGCTCAGCATCGCCGAGGTCATTACCGCAGTGGATGGCCGTGCCACTCCGACTCCAAGTGCTGTTGTGAAAGCCATCGAGAGGGAGAGGCCCGGCGCACTCTTGAAGCTGACCGTGGAGACGCTCGGGGTATGGAGGCCGCACGTGGTGGATCTACGGCTTGGCGAGCGGACGGTCCATGGCCGCCGGGAGGCCTATGTCGGCATCGCTGTGCTCGACCAGCCAGTAGAGCGATACGCTCTTCCCGTTCCCGTTGCAATCGCTGTCGGCGATCTGGGTGGGCCGTCTGCTGGGTTGGCGATGACCCTGGGAATAATCGCCACAGCTACGGGACAGGACCTTACCGGGGGCATCCAGGTGGCAGCCACGGGGACCATATCGCCGGACGGTAAGGTGGGACCTGTTGGCGGGGTAGCAGAGAAAGCTGTAGCCGTGACGCGGGCTGGAGCCAAGGTGTTCCTCGTGCCACCGGAAGAGTACGGGCGGGCGCGCGCCCACGTGGGCCACGGCGTGCGGGTAGTGGCGGTCGACAGCCTTGACCAAGCGCTTACGGTGCTCAGGAAGCTTCGCTGCGGATCGGATCCGAGCTGCCCGCTGGTGCCGGCAGAGCGCATAGCAGGGCTCGAATCCTGACGTTTGACCTGCGGGCGCGGCCAGAGGCGGCTGCCTACTGGTCTACCGGTCTCCGGTCCTGGCCACCGGGGCAGGCTGCTCGCGGGCCGGAGAGCTCTAGAGGCAATAGCTGGGAATGTGTACGCTGAGCTGGATCCGGGCCTTCAGGGTGCTGCTGGGGGCATGTTCTGGTGCTTCTTCAAGAAGTGTGGGGCCGCGCTGATCTAGGCTGTCAGGGTGGCTCAGGAACGTTCAAGGCCGGTGGGGTCCTCGAGGCTGTACCCGGAGGATCTCACGCGCCGTAGCTTCGCTACCGTCAGGCGGGGCTACGACCCAGCGGAGGTGCGTCAGGCGCTGGAGCAGGCCAGCAAGGCCATTGCCGGGCTAGCAGAGCGGAACGACGCGCTGGCACGCCAGTTGGAAGAGGCTCGCCAGCACGCAGCGAAGCCTGTTATCGACGAGCGCACGTTGACCGAGGCTCTTGGCGAGGAGACGGCCCGTGTCCTGAGAAGTGCTCACGAAGCCGCTTCTGATATCGTCAAGCGAGCTGAAGAGCAGGCTCAGCGCTTGCTGGCCGACGCACGTGACGAGCTGGCAAGAGCCGAGGGGCGTGTGGCTGCCCAGCATGCCGAAATGGAGCAGGCCGCAGCCCAGATCCACGCGGCGGCCGTTCGTGGTGCTGAGGAGGAGGCAGCGCAGATCCGCCGCCGAGCAGAGAACGATGCCGCAGCTGGCCTGGCGGCAGCGCACGCCGAAGGTGAGGCGTTGATCAGAGACGCACGGGAAGAGCGTGCGAGGATATTGTCAGATCTCCTGGAGCGTCGCCGTGTCGCGCACGCGCAGGTCCAACAGCTCGAGGCAGGCCGGGCGGCGCTTATCGAGAACCTCGAGCAGGTGCGGAGAGCGGCGGAGCAGGTGAGTGAGAACGTTCAGCGGGCTGGGGCGGTAGCACGCCGTGAGGCAGAGCTGGCTAGGAGCCGGTCCCAGGCCACGCTGGAGCCTCTGAGCTTCGAGGGGGAGCAGGTCCCCCCGACCAGGGAACCCGACGCTGGGCTACAGCGAAGGACGCGCCGGGAGGAGCGGGAATCGGTGTCCGCTTCGCGTGAGCACGTGGAGGAGTTGTTTGCCCGCATAAAGGCAAGCGCTGCTATCGGTGAGGGAGAGACACGTGGAAGCTCTGGCGATCCAGGGCAGGCTGGGGCTACTGCGCTAGTTGACCACGGAGCGGAAGCAGGCGACGGCGGCACTACAGATGCCGGCACTACAGATGCCGGCACTACAGCAGAGCTTCGCCGGGTCAGGGCAGATGATCAGCTGGCACCCGCTGGAGCCGATGGACCCGGAGCGGAAGCAGTGGGGGAAGGTGATCCCAGGGCGGGAGCTGGGCAGGCAGGCGGAGGGCGTGCTCTGCCTGGCCAGGGTGTTGGTGACGCTGCTCTGCCAGGCGAGGAGGCTGAGTCCCGCACAGAGGTAAGGAAGGCGGCCCCAGGCAAGCCTGCGACAGCTCCAGTTCCAGGCGAGCCTGCGGCAGCTCCAGCCCAGGCAGCCACTGTGCCGGGCCAGATGGTGACAGCTCCAGGCAAGCCTGCGGCAGCTCCAGGCAAACCTGCGGCAGCTCCGGCCCGGGCAGCCACTGTGCCGGGCGAGCCTGCGACAGTCCCGGGCAAGCCTGCGGCAGCTCCGGCCCGGGCAGCCACTGTGCCGGGCCAGATGGCTCCGCATGGCGGCTTCGGCGCAGAGGCCATTCTAGCGCGGCGCGATACTCTACTCGACCCCGTCTCGACCGATCTGTCACGACGGTTGAAACGTGCGCTACAAGACGATCAGAACCAGCTCCTGGATGCCCTACGCAAGGACCAGAAGGCTGGGCAGGGGGCGCTCGGCGACTTGCCGATGGATCTCTTCGAGCACGAGGACCGCTACCGGAGCGCGGCAGCGGCGCAGCTGGCGCAGGCGGCGCGCCTGGGTGCTTATTTCGCTCAAGAGGTTCTCGATGGCGCTGCACGTACGCTCGACGACACGGGAGCGAGATCAGTTGCGGAGCCACTAGGCAACGAGCTGGCCAGGGCTATCGTAGATCCGCTACGCCATGACGTCCTCGAAGTCCTGAAAGTCGAGGAGCCTGATGAGCAGGAGAGAGTGGGTGCTCTCGGCTCTGTATTCCGCCAGTGGAGGTCCGACAGGGCAGCCCGCCTGGCAGGCGATTTCGTTACGAGTGCTTTCGCTGCGGGGATGCTGGCGGCAGCGGAGGATGACGTAGCTTTCGTGTGGATAGTAGACGACGTCGGGGCTCCGTGCCCTGACTGCGCCGACAACTCACTTGCCGGTCCCGTTCTCCGGGGCCATGCATACCCTACCGGGCACATGCATCCGTCCATGCACACGGGGTGCCGCTGCCTAATCGTCCCTGCACGTGCGTAAGATCTACCTCAGTGCGTACCCCTGCCGACGGCGCGTCGGCCACGCTTGAGAACCACAGGCACTTCCGCCACCGGCGGTCGGCCATCATCATCGCGATCGCTGTCATAGTCGTCCTTCTGTTCTCACTGCGGTCGCTTGCTGTCTTCTATACAGATGCGCTCTGGTTCTACTCGGTTCACCTTGGGCAGGTGTGGAGCACGCTGCTCACGGTGAAGCTCGGCCTTGGCGTTACCTTTGGCGCCATCTTCGCTATCTTGATATGGGCCAACCTCTACGTTGCAGACCGTTTCATGCCGTGGGAGGCACTGCTGGGAACCCCGGACGAGCTGGTTAGAGGCTACCAGAGCCATGTGGCTCCGCACAGGAGATGGATACGAGTGGTCGTGGCCCTGTTCGTCGGGGCACTGGGTGGGCTTGCCGCTACTGGGCAATGGAATAACTGGCTGCTGTTCACGAACGGTGGATCATTTCCTAATCGCGATCCGCTATTTCATATGAACGATGGATTCTTCATATTCAAGCTGCCCTTCTATTCCTTCATAGTCGATTGGCTGTTCGTAGCGATCGTCATGACGATCCTCCTGGCAGCGGTCCAGCACTATCTGAATGGTGGCATCCGCTTCCACGGGGAGAAGCCCCGCGTTTCTCCGGCGGTAAAGGCTCATCTCTCTGTGCTCCTGGCATTTCTCGCGTTAGTCAAGGCAGCCGGCTATGTGCTGTTACGCTACGATCTTGTTCTCTCTACGCAGGGATATGTTCAGGGTGCCGGGTACACGGATATCCACGCTCGCCTACCTGCGATAGAGCTGCTGTTCTGGATATCGCTTATCTGCTGCGTTGCCCTGGTGGCGAACATCTGGCGCAAGGGATGGACTCTGCCGGTTCTATCGCTGGGGCTCTGGGCCTTCGTGGCATTGGCCATAGGTGTCATATACCCGGCTCTGATCGAGAAGCTGAAGGTCGATCCCGCGCAAGATGTGCTCGAGCGTCCGTATATCAGCAGGAACATACAGGCCACCAGAGCGGCCATGGGACTTACCAAGGTGAAGGAGGTATCGTACAATGCCGCACAGGACCTAAGTCCCAGCGTGCTGACCAAGGACGCTGCAACGCTTTCGGATGCGACCCTGTGGGATCCCTCTCTTACCGCTTCGACCTTTTCAAAGCTTCAAGATATTCGCTCATACTACGGACTGAGTGGCCTTGCCACGGTGGCATACAATGTTTCCGGCAAGTTGACGCCTGTCGTGATTGGGGCACGCCAGGTGAACTCCAGTGCTCTGCCGGCTGAATCGTGGGTGAACAAGCATCTGCAATACACTCATGGATACGGAGCGGTAGCCGCGCCTTCTAACATGGCAACTGGGGACGGAAACCCTAATTTCACCGTCGACAACGTCCCTCCGACATCTGCTACCGGATGGCCGAAGCTGAGCCAGCCGAATATCTACTATGGCGTTCTGAATCCATCTACCAGCACCAGCTACGTCGTCGTCAACACAGATCAAGGTGAGATGGACTATCAGACGTCGAGTGGCAGTGAGGTGGAGTCCCACTATAAGGGTCCTGGTGGTGTCCTGCTGAACTCGACGTTCAAGAAGCTCGCCTTTGCTATCCGTTTCGGGGACTTGAACCTCCTTGTATCGAACCTGCTGACCCCGCACTCACGCATCATGTTCGTGAGGGATATAGAGAGTCGTGTCGAGAAGGCAGCTCCCTTCTTGCGTCTCGGATCTCATCCTTACGCTGTGATTGTGAATGGCGGGATCGACTGGGTGGACAACGCCTACACGGTTACTGACAACTATCCGTATGCGGAGAACGCGAATACGAATACTCTCCCGGGCGGGAGCGGTCTTCAGACCACTTTCAACTACGTGCGCAACTCCGTGAAGGTGGTGACGAACGCATACACCGGCAAGATGACGTTCTACGTAACGGACCCGAGCGATCCGATCATCCAGGCTTACGAGCGGGCTTTCCCGGGGATGTTCACCCCGGAGTCGAAGATGAGTCCACAGCTCAGGGGGCTGCTCCGCTATCCAGAAGACCTCCTGACTGTGCAGTCAGCTATGTATGGGCGTTATCACATCACACAGCCCGAAGCGTTTTACAACGCCGGCGATGCCTGGAGCCTTTCTCAGGCTCCAGGTGTTGGCTCGCCTTCGAGCTCGCTCAGTACGGTGACTCCGGTGAACGCCCAGGGCATTCCTACGGGTCCGTCGCGTGTGGTCCGAATGAGCCCCCAGTACGAGATGTTCTCCATCCCGGGGCAAGGCAGCCCTACTTTCAATCTCATCGATGCCTACGTGCCACTTTCCCAGGGCAGTACAGTGCAGACTCTGAGCGCTTTCATGGTGGCTGGCTCCAGTCCATCTGACTACGGGAAGCTGGTGGCTTACGTGACACCGCGTGGCAAGTCCATCGATGGTCCCGCTCTGGTCGAAGCCCAGATCAGCGCCACCCCGGCAATATCGCAGGCTATAAGCCTGCTCGATCAGCACGGCTCCTCGGTCTTGCTCGGCAATGTGCTGATGTTTCCGATCCACAACTCGATTGTCTATATGCGTCCGCTCTACGTGGAATCGTCGAGCAACGCCCTTCCAGAGCTGAGGGACGTAATCGTGGTCTACGGGAAGCAGGCCGCCATGGATACGAGCCTGCCCTTGGCACTTAGCGATATCTTCCAGGGCGTCGCGACGTCTACGACGACTTCGAGCTCTACCGGGACGTCTACGGCTCCTGCTACATCGGGAGCGCCGATCTCGAGTGCAGTCAAGAGCTGGATAAGTCAGGCTGACCAGGCGTATCAGCAGGCCCAAGCTGACCTGAAGTCCGGCGACCTCGGTGGCTACCAGCAGGAGGTGAACCAGATGGGGACGGATCTGCAGAATGCAGATGCTATGGTTAGCACACCGGCGAAGCCGGCGTCTTCAGTGAAGGCCCCGGTATCTACTACGTCTGGCTCGAAATCCTCGCCTGCCCCGAAAACGTCTGCGGTGAAGGCAGGGGCGTCCTCCTCCGGGGGAACCGGCCGAAGCTCATCGCGCCCTCCACCGTCTTCGATCGACGGAGCGTAGTTTCTGGGGTCGCCGTCCAGCCAGGTCAGGTCGGACGCGACCAGGCGGGGCCTTTCCTGCGGTGTACGGCTCTTCTGGTGGGTGGTCCGGCGGGTCCGGGTTTACTCCTGTGTGTGCTGCGGGTATGCTGATGAATAGGTATTGCACCAGAGCGGGGTAGAGCAGTCTGGTAGCTCGTCGGGCTCATAACCCGGAGGTCGCTGGTTCAAATCCAGCCCCCGCCACCATCGAAACGCTGGTCGGCGCGTCTCGTGCATAGGGCACAGGCGCCCGACCAGCGCTTTCGCGTTCGGGCGCTCGTCAGGGATGCGAGTTTCTCGGGCGGATTTCTCGGGGCCTCATCAAGGCTGCATAGGCATGCGTATGCAGGGTGTGCGCAGCGGGATATGGCCGGTGAGCTGCGGTTTCGAGCCGGCCGGCACTTCGACGCCGTCCTCCGAGGCGGTCTTGCGTATGCATGCATAGGGCATGCGTACGCACTGCACTGATCAACGAGATCTCGACGGTGACCGCGCCCGAAGTGGTCCTCGGGTGCCGCCGTGGCATCGCGTCGGGCGATCTGGGCACCCGCTCTGTGCTCCTGGTGCCGCTTGTCCCACAGGCGACCTCGTTCTCGGTCCTGAAGGCGACACATCAGTAGGGCATCGTGTACAGGAAGTTGCGGATGGGCGACTGGTAGCCATCGAGCTTGGTCCAGCCCCACCCGGCGAGCCGAATGACGCTGCGCAGGGTTGCAGCGAATGCTTCGAGGACGACACCGCAGACGGGTTCGATCTGGCGGTGGTCCAGGCGGTGATCGAGGATCGGTTCACTGCCGTGCTTGTTCCCGGTGTCGACGTAGGCTCGCATGAGGGCGAAGTGGGTGCCGTGGGTGGTCGCCGACGTAAGCGCGTAGACGAGCGGGTAGGACGCCGAGTAGATGGTGTCGCGCATCAAGGCAGCGACGAGCGGCGTACCCCCTGGCCTCCTCTGCCCGTCGACCGTTGGTACCAACTGATTGGCGTCGTAGTTGAGCCCGAGCTCGTCGCACTTCGCCCTGATCTCGTCGGCCCCCGGGGAGATGCCGGCTACCCCGGTAGGCCAGTTCATCCTGCGAGCCATGTCCTCGGCCTGGTAGGCGCTGAACAATTGGTCGGCCAGGAACCGGGCTACCCGTTGGCGGGCGGTCAGACCTGGTTGGACGAGCCACCAGGAACGGGCCGCGGTCTCAACCGCCGATCGCGCGATGGCTTCGAGGGCGAGGCAGCCAGTGAGATCAGGATCGGTGATGAGCCGGCCGAGTGAGGCGGCGTGATCGGTGATGGCAATAAGCCCGAGTCGGGCAGCGGCGTAGGTGGTGTCGACCGCCCGGGTGGTCTTGTCCGCTGCTACGCCTGGCTCGGTCCACTGGCGGTCCCGGTCGGCCTTCGAGCCGGGAGAGCCTGCCCACGTGGGATCAGGTTCGGTATAGCCGGCCTCGACCCGTGCAGCGTTGTGCAGGAAGCGGGCGAGGCGTGCGAGCCGGTCCGGATCGACTGCGACGAAGACTGCGGAGATAGGCACGGTTCCAATTGTGCCGTACCCGAGATCTCGATCTCGCCCCGTTGACGCACCTGGCGGTCGCCTTGGCCACGCTCGCGGTCGAGGCCGGCTACCGGGGCTACTTCACCACCGCCGACGACATGGTCCGCCGCCTGCTCGCGGCCGAGCGGGACGGGAACTTCACCCACAAGCTGCGGACCTACACGGCTCCCACCGTGCTCGTGGTCGATGACGTGGGGCTACTGCCGGTCGGAGCCGATGGGGCCCGGGTGTTCTTCAACGTGATCAACGCCGCTACGAGAACGGCTACCCCACCCTGGCGACGACCAACCGGGGGCTGCCGGCGCGGGGGGAGGCGTTCGGCGATGCGGTCGTCTCGGCGATCCTGGACCGCCTCGTGCACCGGGCCGTCGTGTCCAACATCAAGGGGCCCTCGTGGCGCATGCGTGAGCACCAGGCACTGGCCGAGGCGGTGAAGCAGTGACCGCTCTCGTCCTCCTCGTCCTCCTCGCCGTCCTCGCGGTGCTCACCACTGCACCGGCTGGCGTGGACATCGCCGGCGCCTCCACGGTCGACGATCACGACGGCGCTGCGGAAGGACCGTCGGCGCCGACCTGCGGGGGACCGCCGACCCAGGGGGTGCGACTCGCCCGGCCGACGGCACCAGCGTCCGTCCCATCCGATCCACCCGCAGCTCCGAGCAGTTCGCGCAGTCCCAACGTGCCGTCGGCCGGGCCGCACCCGACCGAGGCTTGAGACGACAACGACGACCGACTACAACTACCCCAACACCCGCGGAGGGCACTACCGGGCCAGATCCACCGCGAATTCCGTTGCAGAACGCGAGAATCCCTGATCGTCCACAACCGCGACCCGACCGGGGATGTTCCGATTGACGATCGGCATCTGGTCTGGGGAGAACGGCTGACGCCTGACAACCTGGATGAGGCGGAGCTGCGGGGCAGCGAGCGTCAACGACCGGATCCGTCAGCGTCTGATCGCGGGACGGTGACAGTCGATGTCGAGGTGTCGCCCTGATCCACTGACGCTGGCAGCGGAGGTTGACGGCGAGCTCCGCTGATCTGCACTCGTTCAATCAATGTGCGGGTGATCCGGCGGGACGGTGTCGTTGAGCGATACGAGCAGCTTGCGCAAGAGCCTGCTCAACTCGTCGCGTTCGCACGCGTCGAGGCCGGCGACGAGTCGGTGCTCGTTGGCGACGTGACCGTCAAGGGCACTGTCGACGAGTGCAAGGCCTTCGGGCGTGAGAGAGATGAGCAGCCTGCGACGGTTCGCCGGGTCGACCTCGCGAGCGACGAGCTTGCGAGCGACGAGGCGGTCGACGCGGTAGGTCAGTGCGGGTGAGCCGACCATGGCAGTGGCGACGAGGTCTTTGGGCGACAAGGTGAAGGGAGGCCCGGCCCGGCGCAGCGTGGCGAGGACGTCGAACTCCCATGGCTCGATGCCTTCGGTCGCGAAGTGGGCCTTCACGCCACGTTCGACCAGGCGCGACGCTCGTGACAGGCGCCCGATCACGCCCATCGGGGACACGTCCACCTCGGGGCGTTGTTGTGCCCACTGCTCGATTATCTCGTCGACCGCATCGGGTTCGTCGACTTGGCCAGGCGGCATCTGTCTATCCGATCTTCGCTCTCGAACTGTTTGACATTGATCCTACCACAGCTATAGTGTTCAGCGTCGTACTGTTCGACGTCGAAGTTGAGGAGTGATGATGATCAAGGTCGCGGTGATCTACTACAGCGCCACCGGCACGGTGCATGCCCTGGCAGAGGCGGTGGCGGAAGGAGCCGCAGGCACGGGCGCGGAGGTCCGCCTGCGCCGCGTCGCCGAGCTCGCCCCTGGCGCCGCGATAGATGCCAACCCCCGCTGGCGGGACCACGTCGACACCGTCGGCCCGCGCGTCGCCGAGGCGGCCCTGGAGGACCTCGAGTGGGGCCAGGCTTATGCTTTCGGCACCCCGACTCGCTTCGGCAACCCCGCCGCGCAACTCAAGCAGTTCCTCGACACCACCGGCGGGCTGTGGTCGGCCGGGGTGTTCGCCGACAAGCCGGTCACCGCGTTCACTGCCGCCATGAACCGCCACGGCGGCCAGGAGTCGACGATCCTGGCGTTGAGCAACGTGTTCTACCACTGGGGCTCGATCATCGTCCCCCCCGGCTACACCGACCCGCTGCTTTACGCCGCGGGAGGCAACCCCTACGGCGCCTCGCACGCCACCGGCCCTGACGGGGAGCCCCCCGACGAAGCGGTCCTCGCCGCCGCGCGCTACCAGGGCCGCCGGCTGGCCCAGGTAGCCGCCAAGCTGGCCGGCGGCGCCGAGCCCGCGACCGCTCCTAACGTCTGAGTCCGGGCATGACCGCATGCGGACGCGCCGTGATCAGCCGCTTCGCCGAGCAGCCGGTCACTCACTCGCCCAGGGCGACGACTCGCTACGTGGCCCTCGGGAAGCAAACCGAGCGGGACTTCGGGCTCTTCGACTACGTCATGCCCCCAACCACCCCCGGGGCCAGCCCGCATTACCATCGAGGCTTCAGCGAGACCTTCTACGTACTCGACGGCGAGCTCGACGTCCTCAACGGCGGGGACTGGGTCAAAGCTGGGCCCGGTGACCTCGTCTACGTGCCCAAGGAGTCGGTGCACGGCTTCCGCAACAGCACCGAGTCCGAAGTCCGCTTCCTCATCCTGTTCACCCCCGGTGTGGCCCGTGAGGACTACTTCGCGGCCAACGCGGCTCGCCGCGCAGCCGGCATCACGCTGAGCGAGTCCGAACAAGACGCCTTCGCTGCGCTCCACGACCAGTACAACGTCCACTGATGATCTTCGTTGGCCTGAACGTCGTCAACTTCGAGCTTCCGGGCGATGCCCGCACCGTCGGCGACGCCGTCGTTCGAGCCGAAGCGTCCGGCTTCGACCTCGCCATGGTCTCCGACCACGTCGCGGTGACCCCCGATGTCAACCAGTCCTACCCGGCACCCTCTCTCGAGGCATTCACCTTGCTGTCGTGGATTAGCGGCATGACGACCCACATCGCGGTGGGGCCAAATGGGGCCATCAATCCCACGTGGTCCCGTCAACATGATTGCGGACCCCGACGCGGATGCGATCAGCCGCCTGGCAGCGCTCGGCGCGGCCCGGATCAGTCTCGGCCCCCGCCTGTGGACCGAGACGTTCCGCCTGGCGGGTGCGCTCATCGACGACCTGTGCCAGCGTGCCCAGCCAGCTCGGACCGTCAACGGATCGGGTGCGTGAGGATCCTTGTTGCCGGCGGGACCGGTGTGATCGGGATCCGGCTGCTGCCACTGCTCGTGGCTGACGGGCACAAAGTCGCTGCACTGAGTAGATCGTCCGCTCAGGAAGCGCACGTGGCAGGTCTCGGTGCCGATCTTGTGGTCTGCGACGTGTTCGACGCGCAGCGCCTCACCGAGGCAGTGGTGGCCTTCCGACCCGACCTGGTCATGCATCAGCTCACCGATCTGCCCGACGATCCGAGCAAGCTCGCCGCAGCAGCAGCGTCGAACAGCCGAATCCGCCGGGAGGGAACGGCCAACCTCATCGCAGCGGCCCGAGCGGCGGGCTGCCAGAAGATGATCGCCCAGAGTGTCGCCTGGCTGATCCCTGGCGAGGGCGGCGCGCCGACCGAAGCCTTGGAGCAGGCCGTGGTCGACTACGGCGGCGTCGTGCTCCGCTATGGACAGTTCTTCGGGCCCGGCACCTACTACCCGATTACGCCACCGGGCCCGCCCCGCATCCACGTCGACGAGGCGGCCCGCCGGACCGTCACGCTC
>DAHXND010000089.1 GCA_027366675.1 Acidimicrobiales bacterium | reverse complement strand
CACGCCCACCTGCTGATCACCTACCCGCCGAAGGTCGCTCTCTCGACGCTCGTGATGTCGCTGAAGACGATCTCCTCCATGCGGGTGCGCCAGCAGCGCTGGCCGGAGGTCACCCGCGCCCTGTGGGGAGAGCACTTCTGGGCCCCCTCGTACTGCGTCGTCTCGTCATCGTGGGGCACCACTCGAGATCATCAAGTCCTACATCGAGCACCAGCAGTCTCCCAACCGTGCCGGTCGGCCTCCGAAGGGCAAGCGGCCTTGAGCCCTCCCTTACGGAAGGGGATTGCGGCCGCGCCTGGTTCATGGGAATCCCATGATGCGAGGGGAGCTGTTCCGCTGGATGCGCTTGACCTCCACCTGAAGGTTGTGCGAGAGTCCCGGCAGTGAGGTCCAGCCGGTTTTCCAACGTAGCGGAAGCACGCGAGATGGCACGTAGGCGGCTGCCGAGGGTCGTCTTCGATTACATCGATGGGGCTGCAGATGACGAGCATACCATGCATGCCAACCTGGCCGCCTTCGATGATGTGGTGTTCCGTCCGAGCATGGGCATGGGGAACGGCAGACCAGATTTACGAACGAGCGTGCTGGGCATCAGCCTGGATCTCCCTGTCATCTGCGCGCCCTGTGGTTTCGTGTCCATCATGCATCCGGACGGGGCGATGGCAGTCGCCAGGGCCGCTGCCGCCGCAGGTACCGTCTCGGTGCTGAGCACGGTGGCGGGCACCCCGCCTGAGGATGTTGCACATGTTGCCCCGGGCCGGATGTGGTTCCAGCTCTACGCACCACCGCCTATCCGCGAGAATGCAGAGAAGCTCGTCACGCGGGTAGAGGGCCTCGGAATAGGTGTGCTCGTAGTGACTGTTGACACGGCGGAGCTCGGTAACCGTGAGAGGGATCGACGTAACGGAGTTACGCTGCCCCTCGCTCTGCGGGGAGCAAGCTCACTGAGCCTGGCAGCGCAGATCCTGGCTCGTCCTGGCTGGACAGCGCGCGCCATATCTCACATGTTGGCAACCGGTAAGGGCGGGCCTGCTATCCCGAAGATGGTAGCTTCTCCGTTCACATGGGAGGACATAGGGTGGTTACGCGGGCTATGGTCCGGCAAGCTCCTGGTGAAGGGGATACTCACCCGGGAAGACGCGATCCGCGCCATAGGTAATGGTGCAGATGGCGTGGTGGTGTCGAATCATGCAGGTAGGCAGCTCGAGGGTGCACCGGCGAGCTTGCACGCCTTGGTGGAGGTAGTCGACCGCGTGGGTCGCGAGACCGAGGTTCTCATGGACGGCGGTGTCTGCCGGGGGACCCATGTGCTGAAGGCGCTCGCCGTCGGGGCCAAGGCGGTAATGATCGGAAGGCCCTACCTGTGGGGGCTGGCGGCATCTGGGGAGCCAGGAGTAGCCCGAATCCTGGAGGTTCTGGGCTCCGAGATGCTGCGCGATCTGATCCTGCTGGGTTGCCCCGGGGTGAGCCTGCTGGACCGGAGCTATATAGCGCGACGCGAGATGCCTGGGCTCTGAGCTGGCTCGAGCACAGCGTCTTCGGGACGAAGAGGGCGTGTCCAGGCTGCGAGCTCGAGCAGGATCCCGTCGGGATCCCGGAAGTAGATCGACCGCACGTAGACGCCGGGGTGCATGGCCTCCGATACCGTTAGCGCGCTGTCGTCGTGGTTCATCACATCGCTCACGTCGATGCCCTTCGCTACGAGCTTCTCGTGATACTCGTCGAAGCGTTCGGGCGGGACGTCGAAGGCTATGTGGTTCATGGTCCCGATCGCCGTGACGAAGTCCCCCCTACCTGGGAGGGCATTGGGTGACACCACCCCCTCGATGGGCTCGGGCGCTTCTGGGAACCAGAAGAAAGCCAGGCAGTCACCGCCTCCGATGTCGAAGAAGAAGTGCTGGCCTCCGCCGAAGGGCAGGTCAATGGTCTTCACCAGTGGCATTCCCAGCACGTCGCGGTAGAAGTGCACCGTACGAGCCATGTCTCTACAGACAAGGGCCAAGTGGTTCACGCCACGAAGCTGGAACTCCGGGTTAGGAGGACGATCTCCACGGAAGTCGGAGGACGATGTGCGGGCCTGCTCGTTGGATGTGAGCGATCTCTCGGGCTGCGTCTCGACTGCCATGCCGTACCAGGTTATCGCCTGCGCTTCTCCCTTGCAGGCGAGCTGGATGCCTCTCGTGGAGGGGCCGAAGGCGCTGATAGGGACTTTCGGCCCTGGCAGGGTGACGCGAGCTAGAGCAGGCTTGGTATATGGCACTAGCTGGAGATATAGGGGAACTGGCACTTGAGCTCGGCATCTGTAGGCGCCTCGGGCTCCCGGCAGTGATAGGATTCCCGTTGTGAGCAGGTCTGAGCTTGGGGGTGATCCTGGATACGGCGTTCCGGATCTCCTGGCCAGGCATATCTCGCGTCGGCAGGTGCTCACTGGCATGGGGGTGGGTGCAGCAGGGATCTTCCTTGCCGCGTGCAGCTCGACGCCAGCGAAGGCGCCTTCGAAAGCAGCGAAGCCGGTGAAGCTCGTGC
>DAHXND010000079.1 GCA_027366675.1 Acidimicrobiales bacterium | reverse complement strand
GTCTTCGTCGAGCATCTCGGCGAGGGGTAGGCATCGCGGACCGAGCTCTGGCACGATGCGGAGAAGATGGCGGATCCAGGGATCCAGGATCGGGTGGGTCTCGGAGTGCTCCGCACCAGCACGGCGCTCCTCTCCAGAATGGTTATTGTATGGGCTCATAGGCATATATAAAGTATATCTAAACACTATGAAATAGCAAGACATGTACCCGAAAATCCCCCAAGTCGTTAGGCCAACTTGTATAGCTATAGATAAGCGTGACTAAAATTGCATTCATGAGTCCAGGCAGAATGCCAAAGGCCGAGGATCAGGCCTTGCCTGCGGGCAGCCGGTCAGCGGCATGTGGCGGCCAGCCTAGAGCGAGCACGGGCTCTCAGGTCGCGTCATGGCGCGAGTAGGCGTGCTCGGGGCTACGGGCTACGTCGGGCGGGAGCTTCTTGCCCTAATAGCCACTCATCCTTACCTGGATCTCGGCTTTGCCACTGCGAGAGAAGGCGCAGGCAGGTCACTCGAGGATGCCATGCCCGGGCTACACTTCGCCTTCCCGGGCACCAGGCTTGGATCACTGGCGGAGCTGCTCGCGGATCCAGGTGGCCTGTCCGAGGTGGATGCCGTCTTCCTTGCACTTCCCCATGGTGAATCGCAGCGGGTGGTCCCGAGGCTCCTGGACGTACGCACTGACCTTCTCTTGGTCGATCTGGCTGCTGATTTTCGACTGAGGGAGAGAAGAGTATACGAGGCGTGGTACCACGAGAAGCACGTTTGTCCAGAGCTGCTGGACCAGGCGATCTACGGCATGCCAGAGCTGAACCGGCAGGAGATGGTGGCGGCCGCAGACGAGCTAGTCACGAGCGGGCGGGGGATCTTGCTGGCGGCACCGGGTTGCTACCCGACGGCGGCATCGCTGGTGTTGGCTCCCCTGGTCCAATCGGGGATGCTCGAGGCGCAGGGAATTATCGTAGATGCGGCTAGCGGGATCTCGGGCGCTGGGCACAAGGTCACACCTGCTACCGGCTTCTCCCATGCGAACGAGGACTTCTGTGCCTATGGTCTGCTCGATCATAGGCATACTCCCGAGATAGAGCAGGCGTGCAAGGCGGAGGTGATCTTCACTCCGCACCTTGCACCCATGACACGGGGCATCCTGGCCACGGTGTACGCCAGGCCGAGCTCCGCAGGCTCTATGCCCAGTACTGAGGACGTGCTCCAGGCGCTGTCCGATCGCTATGTGGACGAGCCATTCGTATGGGTAAGCGAGGCGTCGCCCTCCACGAAAGAGACCTCAGGCTCCAACACTGCTCACCTCTCGGCAAGGGTGGACAAGCGCACTGGATGGGTGGTGCTCCTTGCTGCCATCGATAACCTGGTGAAGGGTGCTTCCGGCCAGGCCATCCAGGGAGCCAACATCTGCATGGGTTTCGATGAGACGGCCGGTTTGCGAAGGATAGGGAGCTATCCATGAGAGCGGGAGCTACTTCCTCTGACGAGATGCTTAGCCGCGAGGCCCCGGGCGTATTGGCAGCACGCGGCTTCCTGGCGTCAGGTGTGCGGGCTGGCCTAAAGGCCGGATCGTCCCTCGATGTGGCCGTGGTAGCTGTTCACGACGGAGGTGGGCGAGTAGTGCCACGGCCCGGGGCAGCAGTCTTCACGAGAAACCTGGCAGCCGCAGCGCCAGTGCTCCTGAGCAGGTCTCACCTGAAGGCGAGTGGTGGCCAGATCGCCGCTGTGGTGCTCAATGCCGGCAATGCCAATGCAGCCACGGGCAGGGAAGGAGATGAAGGCGCGAGCGCTATGGCGCAGGCTGCCTCAGGTGAGCTCGACGTCCCCGTCGAGACCATCATGGTCTGCTCGACCGGCCTTATCGGGGTTCCATTCCCTACGGACCTGGTAGTAGGCGCGATACCGGCAGCGGTAGCGAGACTTGGTGACAGAGCGTCAGCTGCGATGGACGCGGCCTCTGCGATAATGACTACCGATACCGTGCGAAAGCTAGCAGTCAGGCGGGGTGAGGGCTTCACCGTGGGGGGCATGGCAAAGGGGGCAGCCATGCTCTCACCAGATCTGGCGACGATGCTGGCTGTGTGTACGACTGATGCACCGCTCGACCCAGGGAAGGCCCGTGAGATGCTCGTTGAGGCCGTACGTCACTCGTTCAACGAGCTGACTGTTGACGGCTGCACCTCGACCAACGACACCGTGATTTTCATGTCAAGCGGCCTTGGCAGGTCGCCTGATGATCGCGAGCTGCAGGCTGCGCTTGCCGGTGTGTGCGAGGATCTGGCAGAGCAGATGGCGGCTGACGCCGAGGGGGCCACTAAGGTCGTGCGTATCCTGATAAAAGGTGCCTCGAGCGACGCAGACGCATCACGCGCGGCGCGCCGTGTGGCTGATTCGCTCTTGGTCAAGTGCTCACTGAACGGGTCCGATCCCTACTGGGGTCGTATCGTGAGCGAGCTGGGATCAGCTGGTGTCGCTTTCTCGCCGGACAGGACCAGCGTAAGCTACGGAGGCGTTACGGTGGCCAGCGCTGGCGTCGCCATACCCCACGACGAAGAGGCGGCAAGAGCCCATATGGACGGTCGTTACATAGACCTGGCATGCGATCTCGGTCTTGGCAATGGGCAGGGCGGCGTGTTGACTGTTGATCTAGGGGATGGCTATCTGGCCGAGAATCGAGGTACATCGTGAGCCCACAGGATGCTTTCGGTGGAACTGGGGCAGTAGATACCGAGAGAGTAGGCGAGGAGCTGAGTGCCGGGCAGAAGGCGGCAATCCTCGTGGAAGCGTTGCCCTACATTCGCCGCTTCGCCGGCAAGATCGTCGTGATCAAGCACGGCGGGGCTGCGGGGGAAGAGCCTGCGCACCTCGCTGGTTTCGCCGAGGACGTCGTGCTTATGAGGGCCGTCGGTATGCAGCCGGTCGTGGTGCATGGTGGAGGCCCCCAGATAGGCGCACTTATGAATCGGCTTGGGATGGAGACGCGGTTCATCGATGGCCTGCGTGTGACAGATGCCGCAACTCTTGATGTGGCCAGGATGGTTCTTGTGGGCAAGGTGAACAGAGACATGGTAGGTGCGATAAATATGCATGCACCTATAGCGGTCGGCCTATCCGGGGAGGATGCGAAGCTGATCGTTGCCCGGCAGCACTCCTCGGAGCTCGGCTACGTGGGCGCAGTGCATAGAGTGGAGCCGGATATAGTGCAGCGGCTGCTCGCGGGTGGCCTGGTACCTGTCATAGCAACGATAGGATCCGGTGACGAAGGTCAGGCGTACAACATAAACGCTGATGCAGTCGCCGGGGCCCTTGCCGAGGCTCTTCAGGCCGAGAAGCTGGTTTTCCTGACTGACGTGGAGGGCATCCTGGCTGGAACTGGCGGGCAACCCGAGCTTCTTCATCGTCTGAGCTGCCTACAGCTCAGGCAGCTGATCGACAGTGGTGTGGTGCGAGGGGGCATGCTGCCAAAGGCACAGGCCTGCCTCGCTGCCGTCAACGGGGGCGTAGGTCACGCGCACATCCTGGATGGCAGGAAGGCGCACGCCCTCCTGCTCGAGTTCTTCACCCGAGAGGGCGTAGGGACGATGGTGGAGCCATGATCGGGGAGCCAGGCATGGTGGCGGGCTCCCGTCCGCCGGAGGTATCGAGCTATGGTGGCGATCGCCGCTACCTGATGGAGACGTACGCCGAACCGGCGGTTACGTTCGTCGCGGGACGCGGTTCACGACTGGTGGATGCGGACGGTAGGGAGTACCTGGACTTCTTCTCGGGGATAGCGGTGACCTCGCTCGGCCACGCGCATCCCGAGGTCGCTGCGGCTATTGCCAGGCAGGCCATCCGTCTGGAGCACGTGTCGAACCACTATGGCAACGTCCTGGCGCCCCGGGTGGCTGGGACCCTTGACCGGCTCATCGCGGGAGGGGTCGGGCATGCCGCCGGCAGAGTATTCTTTGCAAACTCTGGTGCCGAGGCGAACGAGTGCGCCATAAAGCTGGCCAGGAGGTTCGGAGCCCTGTCATCACCCAGGCGCTATGTGGTGCTCAGCGCGACCGGGTCGTTTCACGGGAGAACTCTCGCCACGCTGCACGCTACTGGGCAGCCGGAGAAGCACGCGCCATTCGTTCCTATGCCCGCTGGCTTCCGACATATCGAATACGGCGATATAGAAGCAGTGGAAAGAGCCATGGGTCTCGATGTGGCAGCAGTGCTCCTGGAGCCAGTGCAGGGCGAGGGGGGCGTCGTGGTACCACCGCGAGGTTACCTGAGGGCGGTGGCTGAGATCTGCCGCGAGCGCGGCGTTCTGCTCATGGTCGATGAGGTGCAGACAGGCATGGGTCGGACCGGGAAGTGGTTCGGATTCCAGCACGAAGGGATAGAGCCGGATGTGGTCACGATGGGCAAGGCCCTCGGGAACGGGATGCCTGTAGCGGCGTGCTGGGCTAGTGAGCGAGCAGCAGCTGCATTCAGGCCGGGGGATCACGGCAGTACCTTCGGTGGGCAACCCCTGGCGCTTTCCGCTGTCGAGGCGACGATCACCGTCATGGAGAGAGATAACCTTCCTGCGAACAGCGCCAGGATGGGAGAGCGATTGGCTGCTTTGCTCGGGCGGGTGCCAGGAGTGGCGTCGGTGCGCGGGGAAGGCCTCTTGCTGGCTGCAGCTCTCGAGTCGCCCGTGGCATCGCAATGCGCCAGGGCGTGTCTCGATGCAGGGCTCGTTGTGAACGCAGTGCGATCTGACGCTATCAGGTTCGCTCCGCCGTTGAATGTCACGGAGGAAGAGATCGAGGAGGGTACGGAGCGTTTTGCCCGCGGCTTGCAGGAGAGCGTTACTGCTGTCGTTGGAAAGGTTAGTCGCGATGGGCGCCGCTGAGGACGCTGCGGCCGTCGGAGTGAGGGTGCGTCATGTGCTGGACATGGAGGATCTAGGGCCAGATGGGGTCGCGGAGGTACTGGAGCTAGCCAGATCCTCCAACTGGCCGCGGGCCCTCCAGGGCAAGAGCGCAGCTCTCGTATTCGAGAAGCCATCTGCAAGGACGCGGAACGCAGCGGAGCTTGCAGTGGTGGATCTCGGGGGGCACCCGGTCGTTATGCGCGGAGATGAGGTAGGGCTGGGAGAGCGCGAGGATCCTCGTGACTTCGCTCGGGTCATGGCGGGATATCACGCAGTGATCGCTGCACGGGTGAACCATCATGAGACTCTCGACCAGATGGCTGGAGTGATGGGCGAGGCCAACGTCGGTGATGGCTGGCCGTCTGTTCCTGTGCTGAACCTCCTGTCGGATACAGCACATCCCACGCAGGTGGTGGCGGACCTGATGACTATGCATGAGCATTTCGGGCTTATGAAAGGCCTAACAGTGGCATTCGTTGGCGATGCGGCGAATAACGTGAGCCGATCGCTCGCAGTCGGACTGGCGTTGGTGGGGGCGCGTATGGTGGCTGTAGCTCCGCCGGGCTACCAGTTGGCCGATGAGGTGGTCGATCGTGCAGAAAGGCTGGCTGGCCATCCTGTCGTGGTCCGTACCGAGGATCCTCTGGAAGCCGTGCGCATGGCTGATGTGATCTACGCGGATGCGTGGACGTCGATGGGACAGGAGGAAGAGTCGGTGATCCGCCGCAGGGCGTTCGCTTCCTATCAGGTGAATGCGGCCCTCTGCGATGTGGCGCCGAGCCGGGCCATCGTGTTGCACTGCCTTCCCGCCCATCGGGGGGAAGAGATCACAGCAGGGGTGCTGGACGGACCGCGGAGCAGGGTGTGGACACAGGCACGGAACCGGCGCGGCGCTCTTCGGGCGTTGTTTGCCTGGATGGCAGGATATGGCCAGGAGGAGAGATGAACGTTGTCGATGATGATGCGCAGCGGTCAGTAGGGAAAGCACAGCGCCAGCACCTCGTCCAACGGATCATTGAGGGGCAGGAGGTGACGAGTCAGGCGCAGCTTGTCGAGCTGCTTGCCGCGCAAGGCGTTCACGCCACGCAGCCAACGGTATCGCGCGACCTGGAAGAGCTCGGTGCGTTGAAGGTTCGCAGTCCGGGCGCAGAGAGCCGCTATGCGATACCGGCTTTGCCACGCGAGCAAGTAGCGCCTCTGGATCATCTCCGTCGTATCTTGGGAGAATGGGTCGTGGAAGTCGTCAGCTCCGGCGTTATAGCAGTAGTGCACACTCCCCCGGGGTGTGCCCACGTAGTCGCGTCGGCTCTCGATCGAAGCGGGATAAGGGAGGTGGTTGGCACGGTAGCAGGAGATGACACTGTGATGGTCGTCGCTCCAGAGGAAATCGGCGGGAAAGTCCTGGCTGAGCGCCTCTCTGAGCTGGCTGGATTGGGCGGCTCCGATGGGGACAA
>DAHXND010000062.1 GCA_027366675.1 Acidimicrobiales bacterium | reverse complement strand
CTGCCATGTCCCTCTTCCAAAGGGCTCACGAAATAGTCGAAGCCAAGGCCAACAAGGCGCTCGACGCAGCGGAGAAGCCCGACGAGATGCTCGATCTCTCCTACCAGCAGATGCTCGAGCAGATTACCCAGGTCAAGCGTGCCCTGGTGGACATCGCGGCGTCGCGCAAGCAGATCGAGCTGCAAGAGCAGCAGCTCCAGCACTCCGTGGACCATCTCCAGGATCAGGCCAGGGCTGCGCTATCCCAGGGCAAGGAGGATCTGGCGAAGGAGGCGCTTTCGCGCAAGGCCGCCGCCCAGGCCCAGGTAGATGCCATGGATCCCCAGCAGGAGCAGCTGAGCGAGCAGGAGGAGAAGCTCGAGCACACCCTCGCCGCCCTGCAGAAGAAGGTGAACGACTTCCGCACCCAGAAGGAGGTGATGAAGGCGCAGTACACCGCGGCGAAGGCCGTTAGCTCCGTGGACGAGAACGCCGCGGGGATATCCAAGACCTTCAACGATTCGGGAGCTGCGCTCCAACGAGCCCAGGACAAGATATCGACGATGCAGGCCCACGCCGGAGCGGTCGACGAGCTCTTGGAGTCCGGAGTGCTCGAAGACGTCGGGGGTAGCACGGACGACATCCAGAAGGAGCTGGACGAGGCCGGGTCGAACGCCGAGGTCGACAAGGAGCTGGCCGCCCTCAAGGCCGAGATCGGCTCGGGTGGCTCAGGGCCACCGGCCCCGTCGGAGCTGACCGGGGGCTCGCCGGCGGGAGATCACACAGTTACTCCTGCCACCACCCCGGCCACTCCTGCCAGCACCCCGGCCGGCAGCTAGGCGCGATCCTGGCGTAACAACCTCGCCGAGGTCAGGGGGTGGGGGCGGCTTGGGCGGTAGGGGCAGCCTGCGTGACGGCTGCCGGAACGCTCGAGTGCTCGAGGATAGCGCGCAGCTCCTTGCCGTCGATGGTTTCGCGCTCGAGCAGGAGTGCTGCCACTTGGTCGAGCTCCTTGCGGTGCGAGACCAGCAGCTCGGTTGCCCTTGCTTCGGCTTCGGTGAGCAGGCGCGCTACTTCCTCGTCGATGGTGCGTTGGGTGGCTTCGGCATAGGGCCGACCCTGGACATGGCTCATGTCGAGGTATCCGGGACTGCCTGTGGAATAGCTGACGGGACCGACGCGCTTTGACAGCCCCCACTCCCGCACCATCCGCAATGCCAGCTGCGTTGCGCCGGCCAGGTCATTGGCTGCCCCGGTCGATGCCTCGCCGATAACCAGCAGCTCAGCTGCTCTGCCACCAAGACGGACCGCCAGGCTGTCCTCCAGGTAGCTCTCGGGGTAGAGGTGGCGCTCGTCCTCGGGAAGCTGTTCGGTGACGCCGAGCGCCTGGCCGGAGGGGAGGATGGTCACCTTGGCGACCGGATCAGCGTGTGGCGACAGGGCAGCGACGAGGGCATGGCCGGTCTCGTGAACGGCCACCGAGTGCTTCTCCTCAGGCAGCAAGGCGTTGGATGCGTCCCGGCGACCGAGAAGGATCCGGTCGCGAGCATGGTCGATGTCTGCTTCGCTGACGACAGAGCGGTTGTCGCGCACAGCGTTTATCGCAGCCTCGTTGATCAGGTTGGCAAGGTCGGCGCCGGAGAATCCGGGGGTGCCCCGGGCGACCACACCCAGGTCCACGTCCGGACCGATGTGCTTACCTCGGGCATGCACGGCGAGAATGGCCTTGCGCTCGGCAACGTTCGGCAGAGGGATCTCCACGGTCCGGTCGAAGCGCCCTGGTCTCAGCAGAGCCGGATCGAGCGTCTCGGGCCGGTTGGTCGCCGCTATCACCACGACGCCGGTTGCCGGATCGAAGCCGTCCATCTCGGCCAGCATCTGGTTAAGGGTCTGTTCCCGCTCGTCATTGGTGGTGAATCCCCCTCCGGCGCCTCGCCGACCTCCTATGGCGTCTATCTCGTCGATGAAGATGATCGCCGGCGCTCGCTTACGGGCATCAGCGAAGAGATCGCGGACCCGCGAGGCACCGACACCGACGAACATCTCTACGAACGAGGAACCGGTGAGCGCCAGGAACGGGACACCGGCCTCGCCGGCGACGGCCCTAGCCATGAGGGTCTTACCGACACCAGGAGGGCCGATCATCAACACCCCCTTGGGCCCGACAGCCCCTGCCTTGGTGTAGCGCTCGGGATGCTTGAGGAAGTCCACGACTTCGCTGACCTCGGCTTTAGCTCCCTCGTAGCCGGCGACGTCGGCGAAGGTGGTGCTCGGCCGGTCAGACAGCTCGTATACCTTCGCCTTGGAATTCCCGATGCCCATCAGACCACCGGCGCCACCAAGCGACTTTTGCGCTCGGCGTCCCATCCAGACGAACAAACCGATCAGCAGCACCAGGGGCAGGAAGTCGAGTAGCAGGGTGCCGAGCGAGAACCCGTTGCTCGGCGATGTCGCCGTCTCTTGAACCTTGTGAGCTTCCAAGAGGGCCTGGAGCTGGTTCTGCGGTGGTATCGACGGTATCTGGGACGTGTAGCTCAGGCCGTCCGACAGGGTGCCCTTCAGCTGCCCTTCCGTGCCGATTGTCGCGGTCTTCACCTTGTCGGCACGGACACTGCCCAAGAATTCGCTGTAGGTGAGCGCCTTGACCTTCGGCGTCGTCGTCGGGGGACGGACCAGCAGGAGCAGCATCATGGTGAAAGCAATTCCTGCGAACAGCAGCCAGGGGCGCCATTTAGGCGGTGGTGGTGGCGCAGGTCCTGGGCGCTTGTCGTTGGGCGGTCCCGAGCGTGCCGGAGTCGACATGTGCAGGACGCGGGGCATGCATGCATGCTAAACGCCACCACCGGATCGAGATGAACTTCTCGGTTATGCCCGCGGCACATTCCTCCGGAGCGCTTCCGGGCAGGCAATTCGATCACCTCTTCGTCCCGGGTCAGAGAGAAGTTCTCGTACCGCTGGCCCACAGCCTGGACAGCCTGGCAGGACGCGGGACGCTGCAAGCGGAATCGGCTCCGGGGCACCCCGAGATTGTTCGCCGATGTGTAGTAGACAGTGCTCGGTGGATCGGTTGATGCCCTTGGTCCTAAGAGCTTCCTCATGGGAGACGGTCAAGCGAAACGCATCCACTGCGCCGGTGACTGCAGAGCCCGCTCGCCGGAAGGTGACGCTCATCGGTCTCGTGTTGATTCCCAGCGACCCAGGCCCTTGGCGTGGGTGACTTGCTGGCGGTGCTCGGCACGGTGGCATTCACCGCGCTCCTGCTCGGGCTGATCCGGCTGCTGGACCGGGTGTGAACGTCGTCCAGGGAATTCTCCTCGGTGTGGCCGTCATCCTCTTGGCCTACCTGGTCCTGGCCATGTTCAAGCCGGAGTGGTTCTAGATGGGGTTCTTCTGGACCATCATTGCCCTTGTCGCAGCCCTGGCCATCGCCTGGCGCTACCTGGGGGCGTACATGGAGGCCGTCTTCGAGGGGCGACTCCAATTTCTCGGAT
>DAHXND010000052.1 GCA_027366675.1 Acidimicrobiales bacterium | reverse complement strand
ACCGCTTCTCTGGCCCTGGCACCGCGACCTGTCCCTCCCGATTCTCGGGAACACCGGATCATGGCGCGAGAGCCTGCTCGCCCTGGCTCTGGCGCTTACCGCGCTGTCCGTGACTCTTAGCGCAGCAGGCCTTCACCAGGGACCCCGATTATGAGGCCGCAGCCAGCGAGCTCGGCGGGACTGCGGCTCCGAATGCCCGAGCGTGCCACCGTCGCTACGATGCAATACGTGCACTCCGATGAGTTTGTCCAGCGCCTTCTCGACCGGGTAGCCATACGGGAGCTAACCGCACGCTACAACCGCTCCTTCGACCTCCATGACCCGGACGCTTTCGCTTCCACCTTCGTGCGGGACGGGGTAGTGGCGATAGAAGGTGGGCCCGAGTTCGCGGGGCAGCAGGCGCTCGCTGGCATGTGCGCCGGCACGCCACCGGGACTCATGCACGTCACCACCGACGCCACGGTGGACGTAGACGGCGACGAAGCGACCCAAGAGTGCTCTCTACTGGCTCTGAAGCGCCCGGCAGGTGGCGGTGGCACCCCGCTCCTCATGGCTTCAGGCTCCTACGAGGACAAGCTGGTGCGCACCGAGAACGGGTGGCTCTTCTCCAGGCGGCTAATACGCCTGGACGGCGCCACTCCCACTATGGCGGGCAGTGGAGACCCGGAGACCTGAGCCCATGAACCTGTCACCGACCCTGGAGCTTTCTGATGGCTATCCTGCCTGACGTACTTCGTGCCATGGCCGCCTCCTATCCCGATAAGATCGCCTATCAGATGGTCGATGGTGATTCGATGACCTTCGCCGGGTGGGAAGCAGAGTCGAACAAGCTCGGGCGAGCGCTGATGCACCTCGCCGTGGCGAAGGGAGATCGCGTGGGACTGCTCGTAGAGGCACGCGACGCACTCCGATTCTGCGTGGCCTACTCCGCCATCCATAAGGCAGGCGCTGTCGCGGTGCCGATGAACGATCGCCTCAGCGAGCGCGAGCTCTCTCGCCTGATCGACCACGCGGAGCCGGCAGTGATCCTCGCCAGCCTGGAGCGCGATGCTCAGGCCGCTACTGCGATCGACCTGGCTACCCGCAGCCCGAAGCTATGCACGCCAGTGGGCACCCCGCCTGCCGCCGGCAACCATCCGCACGAACCCATAGCTGGCGGCCGTCTGGACGCCGGGCCCACACCTGGCGGCCATCCAGCCGCCAAACCCATAGCTGGCAGCCATCCAGCCGCCGGGCCTGCCGCCCGCCACCATGCGGAGACCGGGCCTGCCACGGCCACGGTCTCGCCTATTGCATGGACCTTCGCTGCTGCAGAGAGCCCCGAGAGCTTCCAGGTGCCGACGGAGGAAGACGATCTCGCCGATATCATGTACACCTCCGGCACTACCGGGCAGCCGAAGGGTGTCGCCATACGTCACCGGGATGCCTCGATGATCCAGGGGACAGCAGTGCCTGAATGGAAGGGACGGTCCTGGCTGCATGCGAGCCCGCTCTTCACCTTTGCCGGCCTCACATTCGTCTATGCGCCCATGCGGCTCGGACTGTCCGGGTGCTACCTTGCACCTTTCGACACGGACAGGTTCTTCTCGGCCCTGAGCAGGTACCGGCCGCAGGTGTGCTTCCTCGTTCCGGCCATGGCTGAGCTGATAGTCGCTCATCCAGGTTTCGAGGTGGCGGACTGGAGCTCTATCGAGCTCTGCTACATCGGTAGCGCACCCCTGGCCCCGGCCACCCTCCGCAAGCTCCAGGAGCGCATGCCGCAGGCAAGCGTCTCGAACAGCTACTCCATGACCGAAGCAGGAACGGCATACTGCTTCATGCCGAAGGGCGAGGCGCTCAGGCGCATCGGTTCCGTCGGCAAGCCCCTGCCGCCTCTCGAGGTGCGAATAGTGGACGCCGCCGGGCATGACGCGCCGCCAGGATCCCCTGGCGAGATCCTGCTCAGGATGCCCGGCCACCAGCGTGAGTACTACAGGGATCCCGATGCGACGCAGGCCACCTGGGAAGGCGGATGGCTTCACACGGGTGATCTCGGCCACCTCGATGAGGATGGCTACCTCTACGTCACCGGGCGCCTGAAGGACGTCATCATCCGCGGCGGGAACAACATCCACGCAGCCGACGTGGAGGCCGTGCTGATGGAGCATCCCGAGGTCATGGAAGCAGCCGTGGTGGGTATCCCCCACCCCGTGCTCGGCGAGGACATCGCTGCGATGGTCGTTATGCGCTATGGCTCGGAGATCTCACCCGACGAGCTGCGAATCCACTGCGAGTCCCGTCTCGCCTCCTACAAGGTCCCCCGCCGGATCGAGATAAGGAAGTCACTCCCGCGTAACGCTACCGGGAAGATCCTGAAAGATGCCCTGCGAGATTCCCTCGGGTAGCGCCGGAGGAAAGCGCACCTGTTCCATCTTCGGTTAGCCGCGCTCCCGTGACCGCCGCCTGGCAGACCCAGCTGGCATCGGGCATCAGCGGTCGGGACCCGATAGGAGCGACCCTCCCTCACCGACCAGCAGCTCTGCAAGGCGCGACCGCTGCCAACCGCCGGCACCGAACAGGACATCATCGAACTTCGCGCGCCTGAACAGCAGGTGCGCGTCAACGTCCCACGTGAAGCCCACGCCACCGTGAATCTGTATGGCCTCCCCGGTAACGAAGACTGCAGCCTGCCCTGCATAGGCCTTCACCATGGCAGCCGCCCGCTCACGCTCTATATCGCCGGCTCCTGCCGCCCATGCGGCGTAGTCCACACCGACCCTCGCGAGCTCCAGCCTGTGCAGCATGTCGGCTGCCTTGTGCTTTATCACCTGGAAAGTGGCTATCGGGCGCCCGAACTGCACCCTCGTCCTGGCGTAATCCACTGCGAGCGAGAGGGCGTTCTCCATGACGCCCACAAGCTCTGCCGCGATGGCCACCCCTGCGTCCAGTAGGATCCCCCTCCAGAGAGCGCTCTGGTCACCTGGAGGTCCCACCCTCACAGCCTCCCTGCCATCAAGGATCAGTCTCGCGGCTCGACGTGTGACATCCAGGACCTCTACTGCCTGCCCATCCGGATTCTCGAGCAGGTAGCTACCGATCCCGCTCTCGTCGCGGGCCACCACGATTGCCCAGGAAGCACCCTCCCCATCAAGCACGAGTGGCTTCTCTCCCGACAAGATGCTAACTGAGCTCCCTGGGGCTCCTGATCGCCTGGCTCGTGCCCGAACCGCCTGCAGTGGGTCACCGTGGCCCGCCTCCTCCAGGGCAACCGTTCCCCTGGCACGTCCCGACGCCAGCCCCGAGAGCAGCTCGGGGAGGCCGAGAGAGCGCGCCGCCAACGTGGCGAGCACGGCAGAGGAGAAGAAAGGACCCGGGAAGATGGCCCGCCCAACCTCCTCCTGGACGACCACGAGATCGACCATCTGGAGACCGAGACCTCCGTGCTCCTCGGGCACGAGAAGTCCCAGCCAACCCAGATCAGCCAGCTCCTGCCATATCTCGGGCGTGCTGCCTGCCGGATCCTCCAGCATCTGCCGCATGTATGTGCGGGGAGCCCGCTTCTCCAGCCAGGAGCGGACCGAGTCGCGGAGCTGTTCCTGCTCTGGTGAGAACGCGAAGTCCACGACCGCAGCCCTCAGGTGATCCGCTCTATCACTGTGGCGTTCGCCTGGCCGCCTCCCTCGCACATCGTCTGGAACCCGTAGCGCCCCCCGATCTGCTCCAAGCGAGTTACAAGCGTTCCCATGAGCCTGACGCCACTAGCTCCGAGAGGATGGCCCAATGCGATGGCACCTCCGAGAGGGTTCAACCTCTCCATGTCGGGCTTGAATACCCGGGCCCACATCAGAGCTATGGCGGCGAAAGCCTCGTTGCACTCGATCGCGTCGAAGTCGCCCACCGTCATGCCGGATCGCTCGAGGAGCCTCTCGGTAACCGGGACGGGCGCGGATAGCATGATCGCTGCGTCTTCTGCCCCGACAGCGAAGTGAACGAGGCGCGCTCGCGGTACCAGACCCAGGCGATCAGCGACCGAGCGCTCGACGACCAGCATCGCAGCCGCCCCGTCGGTCACCTGCGAGGAGTTCCCGGCAGTGATGTCCGGTGCAGTGTCCGGCTCCCAGGACTGGGCCGGTCCCAGCGCAGCAAGCTGCTCGAGGCTGGTCGTCCGCCGTATACCTTCGTCTTCGGTAAGCAGGCTACCTGTCTCGTTCCCGTCGAAGCCCTTGGCCAAAACGGGCACTATCTCCCTCGAGAACACGCCCGCATCGGTCGCGGCCGCCGCACGGCGATGGCTCTCCAGGCTGAGCTCGTCCATCTCCCTTCTCGTGATCCCGTAGCGGTCAGCCAGGAGCTGAGCTACCCGGAACTGCATCCAGAGACGGCCATCGATTGCCGACAGGAACGACGGTGGGAACGGACCAGTGCCACCCCTGGCATTGGAAGCCAGCGGGACACGGCTCATCACCTCCACCCCGCACGCCACCGCCACGTCATAGTGCCCTGCGACTATTCCTGCGGCGGCGAAATGGACCGCCTGCTGGGAGGAGCCGCACTGGCGATCCACCGTGGTGGCAGGAACTGTCTGCGGGAACCCGGCAGCTACCCAGGCATTACGCGTCACGTTGGTGCTCTGCTCGCCCACCTGGCTGACGCAACCCCCGATCACATCATCCACCAGCGCGGGATCGATCCCTGTGCGCTGGATCAGGGCAGAGAGCACCCTCGCCAGCAGGTCAACTGGGTGCCAGCCGCCAAGCGATCCACCTCGCCGCCCGAGCGGCGTCCGGACGGCGTCCACGATCACCGCCTCGCGCCCCGACCCGGAGGGCGACCCACCTGGATTCGCTCTGGCCATGGACCTCGATTCTATCTAGTAACCTGACGGTGGTGTCAGTTAGAGGGGATCCTGAAGCCGGACCGGGAGATACGGGACCGATGATCGGCTTGTCCGACACCGAGGATAGGGCGGCCCTGAGGGAGCTCGCCCGCCGAGTGGCCAGAGATGCGGTAGCTCCTTACGCCCAGAGCCATGACAGGGCAGAGACCTTCGTGGAGGAAGCCTACGAAGCCTTGCGAAAAGCCGAGCTCTTCGGCATCACGATTGGCGAGGCTTACGGCGGAATGGGCCAGGGCGACATAGAGGCCGCCATCGTCCTCGAGGAGATCGCCCGCGTGGACGTGTCGAGCGCCATTCTCTGCCAGCTCGTCTACAACGGACCCCCGAGGGCCATAGAGCATCTCGGCTCCGACGCGCTGCGGCGCCGATGGCTCCCGGAGGCTGCGCGCGGCGAGCTCTTCTGTATCGGAATAACCGAACCAGACGCTGGCTCGGCAGCCACGAGCATGCGAGCGAGGCTCGTTCCGGACGGGGACGGCTTCCGCCTCCATGCCTACAAGAACTACGTAACCGGTGGCCACAGAGCCATAGCCTGCCTGGTCTGGTGCCGCTTCCCTCCCGAACACGACGAACCCGCTCCCCGCAATGCCACTCCCGACGGCTCTCCCGCAACTCGATCTTCAGACGAGCTATCTCCGGGCACCGAGGCTCCACGCGATACCTCGTTCCACACGCCATCGCCAGCCGGTAGCTCTCGACCAGTGGGATCGGGTACCTCCCGGCCAGCTGGAGCCAAGGGGATAGGCGCGGTGCTCGTTGACCTTTCCTTACCAGGCGTCTCGGTCGCAGGCACCCACAAGAAGATGGGTCTTCGTGGCTGCACGGAAGCGGAGCTCGCCTTCGACGGCGTCCGCATAGAACCAGGTGACGTGCTGGTCTGGGGAGATCCCACCACGAACGCCGGGCTGAAGACGCTCTTATCCCATCTCAACCATGAGCGATGCGGAAATGCTGCAATGTGCCTGGGGGCAGCACAGGGAGCGCTCGAGTACGCCATCTCCTACGTGGGTGATCGCCTTGTCGGCCAGAAGCGCCTCGCGGAGCTCCAGGGGATCCAGTGGAAGCTCGCCGACTGCGCTACGGAGCTGGAGGGAGCCCGCCTGCTCCTGGCACGAGCACTCGCCCTGGCCGGTGGCGCTCGTGGCACGCCGCCTGCCATGTGGTCTGCCATGGCAAAGCTCGCTTGCAACCTGGCGGCCAAGCATGTCACCGACGAGGCCATCCAGATGCTCGGTGGCTACGGATACAGCAGCGAGTACCCTCTCGAGCGGGCATATCGCGATGTACGTGGGCTCTGCATAGGGGCAGGCACCGTGGAGATCCAGCGGAACCTAATCGCATCGGGACTCACAGGTGGGCATCCCCCAGATGCGCCATGGTGGCAAGCATGAGTGCCGGGTCCACTGCCGGGCCCACCCCTGTCGAGATCGTTGCAGCAGGCGTAGGACTCCCAGCGTTCCGATGGTCCCCCGGCGAGGCAGCGAAGCTATGGGGCCAACCAGCCGTGAGCGGAAGCCTGGCTGCATGCGGCAGCGACGAGGATAGCATGACCCTAGCCTGGTCAGCAGGCAGCCAGGCACTCTCTGCCGCGAGGAACGCCGGTATCAGGATAGATGCACCCCGCACTACTTCCGCGTCCCGAGGTGATCCTCGTATCGGGTGCTACTGGGGGACCACCAGCCCGCCCTTCGCTGAAGGGCCGAACCTTGCTTTCCTCGCGAGCAGCCTTGGCCTGCCGGCCGGCACGGAGGGCTATCTGACATGTGGCTCCCCCCTGGCCGGTGCCACTGCACTCGAAGCGGCCTGGAACGCCCTGGCGTCTCACCGGGTGGACGTGGCGCTCGTCGTGGCCTCCGACGCCAGGAAAGGTGCGACCGGCACTGCCACCGAGACATCTTTCGGCGACGGCGCAGTTGCCTTCGTCCTGCTCAGAGCAGGGCGAAGCGGCAGCCAGGGCGCGCTGCTCCTAGGACGCAGCACGCGCATGATGCCTGTGGTGGATCGCTATAGGGGTCCGGGAGAGCTATCGACGCACGATCTCTATGACGCTCGGCTGTTCCGTGAGGCCATCTTCCTGCCGCTGGTCAGGGAAGCCGGCGAGAGTCTGGCTTCTGCCACGGGCGAGGCCATCTCCTCCTGGTCGATCACGGACCCCGACGGTCGCCTAGCCTCCGGCGCCGCGAAGGCTCTCGGCGGAACGCCTGCCGGAGGCGATATACGGCGGACCATCGGGGACACAGGAGCGCCCGCGCCGCTCCTCGGGATACTGCCTTCTCTGGCTCGATCCGGCGAGGACCCGGACGGTGCCCGGACGGAGCCTCGATCCCCGGGGCTCCTGGGTCTCATAGCCTACGGAGGCGGCCAGGCCACTGCGATTGCCATGCGGTGCGGCGGGGAGATAGCGGGGGTCTCGACTGCCCTTGGGCAGCTCGCTTCTTTCGGATCAGGGAGCACCATTCGGACCCACGTCGAGATCATGAAGGCGAGAGGGGTGCTAGCGGCCGAGGTGGAGCCAGTGCCAATGGGGCTGCCCCCAGGCGGCGGTGCTTTCGTTCGCCAGGTCGGGGAGGTGCTGGAGCTCACCGGTGCCCGCTGCGTGGACTGTGGCACGATCATGACTCCCCCGTCCATCCACCCCTCCTGCACTGGCTGTGGAGGCACGAGCCTGGTGATCGTGCCACTCACGCGTGATGGAACGGTCGTCACCTTCGTCGTGAACCACACCATGCCGGCCCCGTTCGAGGCCCCGCTCCCCCTCGTCGTCATAGATCTGGATAGAAGTGGGAGGCTGATGGTCCAGGGCGCCGGCGAGAAGGCAGGGCAGTTTACCGTAGGAGGGAGGGTACATCTCGTGCTACGCCGCTATGCGCTGGAGCGCTCTGTGCCTGTGTATGGCTGGAAGGCCGTACCGGAGAGTGATCAGCCATGAGCTGGGGCAAAGCTGCAGTAGTCGCCGCCGGGATCATCCCATTCGGCGAGCTGTTCGACCAGGGATACGAGTCCCTGGCAGCGGGGGCCTTCCGCTCCATGCTTTCCGGTGCGGACAGATCTATAGCTCTTTCAGAGATAGATGCGTGCGTAGTCGCCACCCAGCGTGGATCCCTATGGGGACAGGAGGGCATAGGCGGGAACACCGTTCCGAGCGCCATAGGCCTGTCGGGAATCCCCTGCACCAGGGTGGAGAACGCTTGCCCCTCGGGATCCGATGCATTTCGGGTGGGTGCCATGATGGTGGCGAGCGGGGTGCACGACCGCGTGCTCGTGATCGGGGTCGAGAAGATGCGCGACAAGTCGACCCAGGAGGGCCTTCTATCGCGGGCGGCGGCGGGCCATCCCGTCTACACGCGGGGGGAGACTGCCCCGGTTCTCTTCGCTCCCTTCGCCACGCGTCACATGCACGAGTTCGGGACGACCCGGGAGATGCTTGCCCAGGTGGCGGTAAAGAACCACCACAACGGCTGCCTCGACCCCTACGCTCACTTCCGCTCGGAGGTAACTGTCGCCCAGGTTCTCGAATCTCCCCCCGTCTGCAGCCCGCTCCACCTGCTCGACTGCTGCCCGCAGACTGACGGGGCTGCAGCGGTCCTACTCACGAGACCCGAGATCGCTGCCGACTTCACCGATCGGCCGGTTTTCGTGGCTGGCTTCGGCGTAGCGACCGACCACCCCTACCTTCACGAGAAGGCGACCTATGTGGGGCTGCCGGCCACCCAGCTTGCAGCCAGCAGGGCCTATTCCATGGCAAGCCTTGGGCCGGACGCCATCGACTGCGCCGAGGTCCATGACTGCTTCACGATCACCGAGATCCTCGACATAGAGGATCTCGGATTCGTGGAGAAGGGGAAGGGGGGGCAGGCAACGCTGGACGGCCTCACTGCACTCGACGGGAAGCTGCCCGTGAATACCTCCGGAGGGCTGCTCGCCAAGGGTCATCCGATCGGGGCTACCGGCGTTGCACAGCTCGTCGAGTGCTTCTGGCAGCTCCGCGAAGAGGCCGGAGAGCGCCAGGTGGCCATCAGGAAGGGGAATGCCCTCCAGCACAACGTGGGTGGGCGCGGCTCAGGCGTCTCCGTCGTCACCATCCTAACCAGAGATCCCGCCTGACCGGAGAGCCTACCTTGCCTCCAAGCAGCCGGAAGCATCCCAGTGATGCAATAATCCCCCTGTTATTGCCTGGCCGCGAGGCCACGGTCTGTTATTGCCTGGCCGCGAGGCCACGGTTCACTCGCACGACGACTGCGATCAGGGCGATCCAGAGCGCGGCCACGATAGCGAGCAGCACCCCTACGACCGCGCGTCCGATGGTACCGTCCGGTCGGACGGCCTGGACCGTACCGGCGAAGGGGTGTGTGGCGCTGGTGGCGCTGAATGTGGTTGCCGCCGACGCGATGGTCGTGCCTGCGCTGCTCGTTGCGGTGGCAACGAGGGCCTGGCCTCCGGTCCAGGTCGGGCGGTAGGTGAGGATCGCCTCGCCGGCCGCGTTCGTGGTGGCAGAGCCGAGGGTGAGCAGCGGCGCGCCTGCGAACTCACTGAGGTGCACAGAGAAGCTCACCGAGGCCCCGGCGAGCGGTACCGCCTTCGATGACGGACCTAGAGGTCCGGTGAGGGTGGCGACCAGCTCGACCTCGTGAGGGACATGGGGTGCCTGCTCGGCTCGCAGAGCGAGGGAGGTTGGCTGGCTGGCTGCCCAGGCCGGAGAGGACAAACCAAGCGTGGCACCGGCCGCGAGCAGCAGGGCGATCAGTCCGCCCGCAAGCAGCCCGCCGCCTAGCGTGACCCACCGGGAGTGCGCGGCCTGGGTGGTGCGGGCCGCAGAGCGCAGCGGCCGCCTCACCGTGAACCGCCCTTGCCCGTGCCATCCCCCAAGCCGAAGGGAGTGTCCTGGACGAGGCTCTGGCCGCCGAGCGCCGGGGGTGGCCCGCTACCGAAACCGGGCAGGGGGCGCGACGTTGGCGCCGGCGCCGGCCGGCCGCTCCCCTGGCCGGCGAGTGCGGGCGCCATAGCCGTCTGCGGCAGCTCCTCAGCTCCCAGCTCCTCCATCTCCGCGATTGGCAGGATCGGAATGAATCGGAACAGGAGGAGGAGCGCTAGCGGGATCGCCGCCGTGGCTGCGACCGTGATCGCGATAGGCACCCAGGTGAAGTGGTAGGTGCCCCAGTTCCCGGCGAGGATCCCACCCGCGGCCAGCGGTGAGTGCACGAGGGGCTCGGTAGCGGGGGGGATCACGATCACGAGGCGTTTCACCCACATCGCGAACACGACGAGACCAGACGCGATAA
>DAHXND010000084.1 GCA_027366675.1 Acidimicrobiales bacterium | reverse complement strand
AGTGATAATCGCGATGTGACCTATGGGGCGCTTCTCTCGGAGGCATTGGAGGTGGCCCGGAGCCTGGAACGCCAAGGCATGAGGCCAGGGGACGCTGTAGGTCTGATGCTGCCTACCATGCCTTCGTTCTTCCCGATCTTCGCCGGCATCCTGGCCGCGGGTGGCATAGCCGTTCCTATATACCCGCCTGCCCGTCGTGATCAGCTCGAGGCTCATCTTCTCAGGCAGGCGAGGATCCTGGACAACGCTCAGGTAACGATTCTTGTGACAATAGGAGAGGCACGCCTGCTCGCAAGGGTGCTGCGGCTCCACGTGCCAACTCTCCGGAGGGTAGTAGACGCGAAGGATCTCGTTACGTGGCATGGTCACGCGTCTCGAGGCAATCGAGGCAGAGCGGGAGGGCCAGTCATGAGTGGAGATATCGAAGCAGCGGCAGCGCAGGTGGATCTTCAAGTAGCGCCGCCGAAGGCGAGCGACCTTGCCATGCTTCAGTACACCTCGGGCAGCACCGGCAGCCCGAAAGGCGTCATGCTTACCCACAGGCATCTCCTTGCCAATCTCCAGGCAATGGGGGACGCTGCTCACCCGGGTCCCGAAGATACTTTCGTGAGCTGGCTCCCCCTTTATCACGATATGGGCCTTATAGGCGTATGGATGGCCTGCATGTATCACGGGTTCCCCTCGGTTATCATGTCGCCTCTCGCCTTCCTGAGCCGTCCTGTGCGGTGGCTGCGCGCCATAGCGTCAGAGGGGGGAACCATATCTGCGGCACCGAACTTCGCTTATGATCTCTGCGCGGCGCGTATCAGCGATGAGGATTTGGCGGGGATAGACCTGTCATCGTGGCGCATAGCTATGAACGGCGCAGAGCCAGTTAGGGCCGAGACCATAGAGCGCTTCAGCAAGCGTTTTTCTCGCTACGGGTTCGACCCCCGAGCTATGGCCCCCGTCTACGGCATGGCAGAGGTGGGTCTTGGTCTTACTTTCACACCTCCAGGAAGAGGTCCACTGATAGACGCTATCGACAGGGCGGCGTTCGAGGTGGGAGGGCATGCGCTCTCTCGCCCACTTCCCGGCGAGGAAGCCAAGCTGCAGGTAGTCAGCTGCGGCAGTCCCTTGCCCGGCTTCGAGATCCGAATAGTGGATAATGCTTCTGGACGCGGGGTGCTTCCCGACCGCAGGGAGGGTCGCGTGCAATGCCGAGGCCCTTCTACGACACCTGGCTACTACCGCAATCCCGAAGCCACGCGGGCGCTCTACGATGGACCCTGGCTGGATACCGGTGATCTCGGTTACCTGGCAGATGGAGAGCTGTACCTGACCGGACGCGCCAAGGATCTCATCATTCGAGCGGGACGGAACTACCATCCGGAAGAGATCGAGATGGCGATAGGTCAGATTCCCGGGATCCGTAATGGATGCGTGGCGGCGTTCGCTCTGTCCGGGAGCCGCCAGAGAGCGCCTGACCGGGAAACGCCTGACCGGGAAACGTCTGACCGGGGAACAGGAGGATTCAGCAGGGGAACAGAGGAGCTCGTAGTAGTGGCCGAGAGTCGTGTCACTGATCCAGGAAAGCGTGAGGCGATACGGAGGACACTCATCGAGAAGATAGTGGAAGCGATCGGATCTCCTCCAGATAGGGTGGTTCTTGCGCCTCCCGGGTCGGTGTTGAAGACCTCCAGCGGGAAGATAAGGCGTAGTGCGACCCGTGAGCGTTACGAAGCAGGCTTGATGGTGGAAGGGGGTACAGCCAGGAAACGATCCGCAGCTACCCAGGTGCTCGCCCTGGTGGCCAGTGGAGTGATGGCAGCTACCAGTCGCTTCGGCGATCGCCTGGGGGAGCTCCTGTGGGCTGCCTATGCATGGGTCGCCGTGCTGGCGATAGGTATCCCGTCATGGCTGGTCATCATGCTCCTACCCGGCAGGAGGCTGCGCTGGAAGGCGGTTCGTGCCGGGGGCGCGATGCTGTGTGCAGCGCTCGGCATCGAGCTTACGCTGAGGGAGGTAACCTCGGAGGATGCCGGGGGCGCTCCCCTGGTGGATCGTGAGCGTGCCCAGAGGGCACGCGCGGTCGGATCGATACCGGGCAAGGAGACGGCGCGTCAGATGGGCGCTCCTTTCCTACCTGGCGGTAGAGTACCTGGCGGTAGAGTACCTGGCGGTAGCGTCATCGTCGCCAATCACGCGAGCTTCGTGGACAGCCTTGCCCTCTTGATGGCGCTGCCGGGGCCTCTGACATTCACGGCGGGTTCCGTTCTGGAGTCTCAGCGCGTAGCTGGCCCGTTCCTCCGCCGCATAGGGGCAGCATTCGTTGGCAGCGGAGATTCCAGAAGAGCGGAGAAGGAGATGGCGGATCTGATCAGGCAGGCGAGATCCGGGGAGACGGTAGTGTTTTTCCCCGAAGGAGGCCTGTCGCGCACCCCTGGGGTAGGCCGGTTCCATCTCGGTGCGTTTGTCGTCGCTTCCAGCGCGGGTGTTCCGGTCGTGCCGGTCGGGATCCGTGGTACCCGTGGCATCGTGGCTCCAGGTAGCCGCTTCCCGAGGAAAGGGCGGGTGGAAGTCCTGATCGGACCGGCGATCGTTCCGCGTTCACCAGATGTTCGAGGCGAGCCGGGGAGCCAGGGTGCTGCCGTAGCGAAGCTGCGTCCTGGGGACCGGACTTCTGGTCCACGGGATTCCCGCTGGTCGGCGGCCGCCGCCATCGAAAGTGAGGCGCGCCGGTCGGTCATAGAGCTGGCCGGAGAGGGTGAGCGCGACTAGCCGGGTCCTATGCAAGGTCAAGCGATATTCTCGCGCAGGGCGCGACCACTTCAGGGCCGTAGCGAGGGATACTGTCAAGAGGCGCTCTGGTGAAGAGCCGCCGGAGAGGCGCTCTGGTGAAGAGCCGCCGGAGAGGGGCTCTGGCCCAAGGGGGGAGGTTCAGAGCTGCCGGAGGGAGGAGGTTATGGAGGAGAGGAGTGTGTCGAGGTGATCCGCTTCGAGCACGCCGCGCAGCTGGGACTGAGGCGCGCTTTGGCGATAGATCTTGGAACTTCCAACAGCGTAATTTGCCTGAGCGGCGACGGGATAGTGTTGGACGAGCCATCCATGATCGCGATCAGGCATCCGGGGGCGACGGTTGTAGAGACTGGCGAGGAGGCTC
>DAHXND010000044.1 GCA_027366675.1 Acidimicrobiales bacterium | reverse complement strand
CTCCGCACACGAAACGATACGCGCTCTCGGGGCTATCCTAGTCCTGGCTGCTGTAGTGCTGGGAGTCCCTGTGCTCCTGGCCCAGACGAACCATATACCAGATTTTATCGTAATCGCACACCGCTTCAGCCACATCGCATCGATATCCCATCTGGCAGAGCAGAGCGTAGGCATATCACTTCTCGGATGGCTCGCATCGATCGCCGCCTGGGTCATCTGGGCATGGGTCCTGACGTGCACGGTACTCGAATGCGTCGCCCAGACGAGACACGGGCCCCCTGGCATCCAGCCGGGGGGTCGCAGTTCTCATAGCTGGGTAGCTGCACTCGTAGCGATGGCGATGGTGCTGCTGGTCCAGAATGCGGCCATCTCAGGCTCAGAGTCCCCCCAGCCCGCTAACCCCCGGCCAGCGGCCCACCTCGCAGCATCCCACCTGGCAGCTCCCCCCCAGCCCGCGTCCCAGACAACGCCGCTACCGCCAGCGCCAGCAACGGGGATCTCTTCCGGGGTAGGTATCCGCTACCAGCCCGTTTCGCTGGAGATTCCCGGAGGATCGGCAGGTGACATGCCCGCCCGTGCTGCCGAGGTCAGCGTAGGTGCTCTGGTTGCCGCAGGCGTGCTGCTCGCCCTGGAACGGCACCGCCGGGCACAGCAACGACAGAGGCCTCTCGGGACGCGAGTTGTCTCTCCCGATGCGCTGGCGATCGCCACCGAGCGCAAGCTGAGATCAGCTCTGCACTCATCGGGTATGGCCGGGGCGGACATGAAAGCGTTACTGAGGAACCTCGATACACATCTAGAACACGGAGCAGGTGCGGTCGTGGGAATCGAGTGCGAGGGAAGCCAGTTAACGGTCAAGAATACCTCTGGCCGGCCTATATTCACGATGATCGGCATCGGCGCCCGGACGACAGGAGAACGAGGGCCATACGCCGCACCCTGCGCGGGAACGGAAGCCAGACGACGATCGGGCACCTTTTCAAGTGACCCGTGGTATCCCACTGCATCGCTGAGTCCCACTGACATATCGCTTGCCGGTGATCAGCGCAAATGGCGTACCACATTCGTTACATTGGGCACTTGGAACGCATCAGCTAGGGGCCTATGGCTTATAGACCTCCAGGCAGTCGGCCTCCTTCTCCTCCAGGGCAGCGAGGCTGCGTCGGCCAGATTCCTGGAAGGCGTCACATTGGAGCTCGCATCCTGGCAGCCAATACGCCCTGTCCGTCTCATCCTGGTCGGCTGCGATCTGCCCCCTGGTATGCATCACGCCCGGAAAGAGGCGACACAGGTATCGACCGCCACCGAGGTCGTTGCGTTGCTGGAAAGAGAACCTTCATCTCCCGGCAAGCGATCCGATCTGTCCGGGAAGCCCACGGTGGTGCTCTGCAGCTCACCCGTAACCGAACGCGAGTTGTTGGCGCTCAGTAACCTGGCGAGCGTTACATCGCGCCAGATCGCAGTAGTAGTCCGGACCTGCGACCCCGGTCGGCAACGACCGGAAAGCGGGTGCCCCGATGGCACGCCTGGAGTGAGCCTCTCCTCCGATACACCAGCTACTCGGCTGGTGGCTGGGCAAAGAAGCACCACCGCTGGCCGGCGATGGATCCTGGACCTGGACGAAGATGACGCCAGGCTCGTCAGCGTGGACGCTGCCACCCCCGGCGCTCAGGTCCAAGGTCCTGAGAATTGCCCTTCTCGCTCCCAGGACCAGGTCGCTCTTGACTGCAGCACCCAGGGAAGCCTTGACTGCAGCACCCAAGCAAGCCTCGGCGCCTCCGACCTGGAAGGCGTGAAGCGCCTGTTCTCCAGAACAGCCATCTGCCCGGCGCCAGCAGCGATGAGAGGAAGCGCGCTCGCTCGGACAGGCGGGATAACCGTGGACATCATAGGCCCGGTCAGGATATCGGGCAACGAGCGGGTATTCACGCGGGCGCGATCCTTCGACCTCGTCGTCTACCTGGCCATGCATCCCGAAGGAGCAACGACCGAACGCTGGGCCACAGCCCTGTGGCCCGACCATCTCCCGGCACCGAGCACTCTCAGCTCCACAGCGTCAGCTGCTCGCCGCGCCCTGGGTGCTGATACCGAGAACAAAGACTACCTCCCCCGCTCCCATGGGAGGCTATGCCTTTCGGAAGCGGTCCGCGTGGACTGGAGGCAGTTCGAAACCCTATCGGCATCTGAAGATCCTGCGGATTGGGAAGCAGCTCTATCCCTCGTGCGCGGCGTGCCATTCTCTGGTCTCGAGGCTCCCGACTGGCCCATCCTGGAAGGGCTGGCGGCGTCGTTGGAATCAGAGGTGGTCGACTGCGCCACACGCATGGGGGTTCATGCTTTGCAAGGTCGAGATCCCGCCCTTGCCGCATGGGCTGCCCGGCAGGGTTTGCTCGTTAGCAGGTACGACGAGCGCCTCTACCGGTTGATCATGCGGGCGGCACATCTCGCTGGCAACACCGCTGGCGTCAAGGCAGCCTTCCATGAGTGTGCACATATCGTAGCCGGTGACGTATCTCCGTTCGACTGCCTGCACGATGCCACCCTTGCTCTTTACGCAGAGCTGGTGCCGACGAGCGGGCAGAGCCGCCATCGCGAAACGTCAGGAGCCGCTCTGGAAGGAAAGGTCGAACGGGGAAACGAAGTTCTGCGGCAGAGCCACTCGGACCCCATTTACCGTGACGCTCACATACTGGGCTGCCCCGAGGGTGACGGCGCTGTCGCCTGTCGTGGAGACCGAATGCGACTGGCCAGAGACGAGTGTCTGCTCCCAGAGAACCGATCCAGTGCCACCACCCGCCTGAACCTGCACCCAACAGCGTCCTGAAGCCACGAACTGGATGGTGTAGGGGCCCGCGGCAACGGATGCCGGGATCACGTACACGCCGGACTGAGAGGAAGAATCCGTCGGATCGAGAACGCTTGGCTTGGTTGGAAGCACCGCGCTCTTCTTGGCGTCGCGGCTGCCTGTCAGGGGGCGAACAGGCGCCCGGCCACCAGTTCCTGACGCCCGGGAGCCAGTTCCTGACGCCCGGGAGCCTCCACTGCGACTGGCAGGAGGGCGCTTGCTATGAGCACTTGGATGCACGACGAGCGTAATGCCCAGCCCTATGACCACTACGAGAAGGGCAATCACCACCATCCGCAGGCTGCGGCTTGCCCTGCCCGCCCGGCTCGACGAAGCCGCACGCTGCCGCCGGTCCCCGCCTCTCGACGGAGGACCGCTCCGAAGCCCGGGCACGCGACCGCCATACCCACCATGGGATCCTGCGCCCGGGGCCAAGGCGTTCGACTGGGCGACCGTCGCCACCACGCGACCGCCATACCCGCCATGGGATCCTGCGCCTGGGTAGCTTCCCTCGCGACCGTCAGCATTCCCGAGCAAGTCCTCATCGCCCAAGACGCCCATGATGCGGGTGTCATGTGGTCCGAGCAAGCCGTCCAGGTCTTCACCTGGAACGTTACCCCCAGGCCCGCGCTTGCTCCGTGCAGGATCTGGCGCTGCAAGTCCGCTGCCAGCGGGGAAGCCGGTTCCCGTACCCGCTGCTAAACCAGCCCCTGGATGCCCAGCTGGCGGTTCAGGGAAATCCGTATCGCCGAACACCAGCATGGCGGAGTCGCCGATCCGGGGATCTCTTCCGGTAGAGCCAAGGGCCTCGCGAGGTCTGCCGGGCTCTTGCGGCCTACTGTCCTCGCGAGGTCTGCTGGGTTCTTGCGTCCCAGATCCCAGGATGCGCACACGTGGCACAAGGCCCGTATGCAGCGACGGATCCCTGCGCTGACCGAAGGCGAGCGATCCAGGAGAGGCCGTCCCGGGCCGGATTGGCTGGTCGGCCGGGCCAGAGGCCGGGGCGCGATCAACTAGCGGCTCGGCCGGGCCAGAGGCCGGGGCGCGATCAACTAGCGGCTCAGCCGGGCCAGAGGCCTCACTGCCTGGATCAACTAGCGGCTCAGCTGGGCCAGAGGCCGGGGCGCGAGCAACTAGCGGCTCGTCCGGACCATCTTCCGCCAGGGAGTCATCGTCTGCCCAGGCTGGCTGGCGCGCTTGGCGCCCTCCGGCTGGACGGGGTGGCCGGGTGGAACGACGCTCCTGGATCTCCCGGAGAGTATCGAGCGCGTGTGAATAGCCTTCGATTGTCTGGCTGTCAGCGCCTGCTCGCCTGAAAATGCCCCAGCCTAGAGCTCCGGCGAGCACGGCCACGATGACGACCACGAGGACGACCACGTCTACCTCACCTCTTCAACTGCCGCACAGGCTCCCGCAGACTTTCCAACGCCCCCATTCAACCCCAACTAGCCCGCCAGCGGGCATCGCGCAACCATCGCAGTTTACCCGCAAAGCCCATCGCTGCGATCCAGCGGGTACCGGCTGTGACGCTGTGAGTAGCGCTATGAACGCAGGGTGTAGGAAGGCCGTAAAGCCTCTGGCAGCGAATCACGGCGCGGGTTAGTCTGATCACGTTGTGATATCACGGGTTCGCTGATTCCCCAGTCGGCTCCGATGTCTGGGTCATCCCATGCCACACCGAGCTCGTCTGCAGCGTTGTAGAACGCGTCGACAAGGTAGGTCAGCGTAGCATCAACGGGCGCAGCAAAGCCATGAGCCACACCAGGCGGGATGAACACTCCGCGGTCGTCGTGCTCCCCGATCTCCAGGGTCATGGTAGAAGCCTCCGTAGGGGACCCACTGCGCAGATCGTGGAGAACCACACGAATCCTCCCGCGAGTAACGTACCAGTAATCAGCCTGGTGGAGATGGTAGTGGAGCCCGACAACCGCTCCAGCCTGCTTGTCCGAACGATTCCCCTGGATCATCTCACGCCCGAGAGGGAACCATCCTCTCCGGTAGGTCTCGACAAACCGACCTCGCGCGTCTGCATGGACGTCCGGCTCCACGACCACTACGCCGGCAATCACCTCTGATTCCAGCAGCTTGGGCATGAACCGGGAGATTACTCGACCAAGCAGCGGGCCGGCATCTCGGCTGGCGGTCTCGCCGTCATAGGCCGGGGATCCCTGATCTCCTCTGCTCCACAGCTCCTCCGCTCCACAGCTCCTCCGCCCCACGGCTCCACAGCCCCGCGGCTCCACAGCCCCGCGGCTAAAGCCGGAGCTCAGGAGAAGCGTGGCGGGTAGGCGCGAGTGCTCTCAGCCTTCAGAATCGATGCAGGCGGCTTGGCACGAGTTTGAAGAAGTCGTCAGCGAAGCGGGACGACGACTCCTGGGCCGCATACCGCCCGCCCTAAAGGCCGAGGTGACTACCTTGGACGCCGTCGAAACGGTCACGCGAAAGAT
>DAHXND010000024.1 GCA_027366675.1 Acidimicrobiales bacterium | reverse complement strand
CGACCTGTTCGGCCTCGACGCCTACGCCCCGAAACCCTGAGCCGAACTGAAAGTTAGGTACTACAGACCGACACCGCGAAAACCACCTTCCACCTGGGCAAATGACGCTTCATCACGGGATAGCCCGGAAGGTTCCGCTAGGCGAGGATACGTGAGCGCCGGGCGAGGTTGACCGCGTGGTCGCCGAACCGCTCGTAGAACCGGCCCACCAGCGCGAGCTCGACCGCCACAGGCAGCGGCATCGTGGCGCTCAGAAGCTCTGCTGTCAAAGTCACATGCAGATCGTCCATCTCGTCATCCAGGTCTTCGACTCCCTCCAGGGCATGGAGCGACCTATCGGCATACGCGTCCGTGGCGAGCCTCCACATCCGGAGAGCCACCTCTCCCATACGCTCCACGAGACCCCGGCTGCGGGGGCTCATCTCCCGTCCGAGGCCCCGTATGGCGCGGCTGGCAATGTGCTCTGCCAGGTCACCGCTTCTCTCGAGCTCGGGCAGCATCCTGAGCACGCCGATGGAGTACGTGAGCTCATCGACCGTTCCTCGTCTCTCGGTAAGAAGCGAGAGGAGCGAGGCATCGACCTCGCGGCATCTCTCGTCGATGATCTCGTCCCGCCTGGCGAGCTCTATTGCTACCTCCCGCTCCCCGGACAGCAGGGCATCGGTAGCCCCGGCGAAAGCCTCCCCGACGAGAGCGAAGATCTGGATGACCCGCATGTCGACGGCAGCCCGCCAGTCCGGAGCGTTCAGCAGATCGTTCCCCGAAGAAGGGCCAGGAGAAGGGCCGGAGGAAGAGGTTGCGTTACGAGAGAGGGCGTTACCAGAGAGATTGCCTGCCAGCATCCCAGGGTCCTCGCTTCCCACCAACATCAGGCTAGCCTTCGCTGCCGCCGGTCAGGTGCTGCCAGCGAGCAGCCGGAGAGAGCCAGGCAGTGACGCCGGCCGTCACAGCGGACCGACCACGAAGGGGAACGATGCGCTGGTGGATCCCGTGCCTGCGGTCTGGCCTGGCACATGACCCACCACGAGTGTGACCACGTAGGAGTGGCCCGAGCTGACCCTGAACGGGCCGAAGGACACTACCCTGCGATCGCCCGCACCTAGGCTCACCGTCACCGAGCGTGTAGCCGCGCCGTGGACCCCTGCTGATTGGCTGGCCCGGAGCTGAGCGGAGACTATTACGCCCTTCTCGTCCGCGTTGCCCAGGTTCGCCACGACAGCGCCTACCGTTATCCCGCTGCTCGGGCCTATGACGCCTACCGTCCCGTCGAGCGTCTCGGGAGGGGGATTCACCCAGACCGAGCCGAGCACGACTTCGGGCTTCAGATCGAGCGCCGGAGCGCCAGATAGATCGGAAGCGAGCTTGGTCCGGGCAGAGGGCTCCGAGATCATGCGAGCAAGGAGTCCACCGGGCCAGTGCACTGCGTCGAGGTGAGCATGCCCCGGGGCCCGGGCAAGGAGGCGCCCGGCGCGAATCTCCGAGGCATCAGCGGCGAGAAAGCTTTGTCGAGCCTCGGCCAGAGCTTGCAGTGCGCCAGGGGAGCTCCCAGAAGAGAGTGCCAGGTCTATGCCGTGCAACATCTCACTCGCGAAGTCGCCATGTTCGACCATAGCCCTGGCCAGGGCACTCGATGCTCGAGGGGCACCGGCCGGAACCGGCAACGCGCCCATCTCATGGGCGATCATCCTGCACTCCGATGCCCAGGAAGAGATGTCTCCGAGAAGGCTCGTGCGCGTCGCGCTGCTCAGTTTCGCAAGCTCTGAACCTACGGCTTCGTCACCGGAGCTCGCCTGCAGGATCAACGGCCTGGCAAGCACCGCATAGCTGAGGTCGCTCACCCTCGCGTAGCCACTGCTCGCTCTGTGAGCGGCTCCGTAGAGACCTGTGGCGAGCGCTGCAACGACCACGGCCAAGACGATCACCAGAGAGACCAACCGGATGTGACGCCTGCGGCCGGAGCCTCTCCGTAGCGCCGGAGCTGCTGAGCGCGTGCTCCATGCGCCAGCAGTGGGCCGATGCCAGGCAGAGCCCTTCCTTCTGGAGAAGACCACTGGCGCAGGCTACCTGCAACGGCAAGGCCGCGGGAACCCGCCTGGATCTGCTGGCCGAGACCGCTCCTTTGCAGCTCCTCCAGCCTGAGCTCTGCTCTCGCCGGATCCTCTCAGGAGCGGCGAGCCGTACGAGAACGGCTTTCTACGCCGGTAACCCCCCCGAAATCCGCCTCTATGATCTGGCCATCGCCCGCGTCGTCCCAGTCAAGGGTGCTCCGAGGCGAGCGCCAGTCAACCGTCGGGCGCATGACTGCAGGGTCAACCCTGTCCTTATGACGCTCCACCAGATCCATCAGGGATGTGAGCAGTGAGTCGGAGAGCAGGTGAGGAACGAGCCCCAGATCGAGGAGCTTCGTATGAGCCGCCCTGTAGTAGTGATCTTCCTTCTCCACGCGTGGAGGATCCAGATGACGTATCTTGACAGGTCCCGGAGCCACCACGGCTACCTTGTCCGCTAGCTCGTTCAGGGAGAACGACTCCGTGAACTGGTTGAACACCCGGTATTCGCCCGCCTTCGGAGGGTTCACGGTCGCGAGCTCCACGCAGGCAAGCGTGTCACGGATATCGAGCATGCCCCTCGTCTGCCCGCCCTTGCCATATACGGTGATTGGACTTCCCGTAACCGCCTGAACGATGAAGCGGTTCAGCACAGTGCCGAAGACCGAATCGTAGTCGAAGCGGGTGGCTAGATCCGGATGAATGGCAGTCTCCTCCGTATCGTGCCCATAGACAATGCCCTGGTTCAGATCCGTGGAGCGAAGACCCCAGGTACGGCATGCGAACTGGATGTTGTGGCTGTCGTGCACCTTGGACAGATGGTAGAACGAGCCTGGCTGCTTGGGATACGGAAGGATGTCCTTCCTACCCTTATGGGTTATCTCTATGAAGCCTTCCTCGATATCTATGTTCGGCGTGCCATACTCGCCCATCGTTCCCAGCTTCACGAGGTGGATCGCCGGGTTCACCTCAGCGATGGCGAACAATATGTTCAGCGTGCCGACGACGTTGTTCACCTGGGTGTAGACGGCATGCGCACGGTCGATCATGGAATACGGGGCGGCTCGCTGCTCACCGAAGTGAACGATCGCATCCGGGGCAAAGGTGCGTACGGTGCGGTAGACGAACTCCGGATCACGAAGATCGCCTACGTGAAGATCGATGACGTTCCCCGAGACCTGCTTCCAGCGGCGAATACGATGCTGGATGCTCTTGATGGGCACGAGGCTGTCTGTACCCATCTCGGCGTCGTACTGGCGCCTCACGAAGTTGTCGACCACTCCGACGTCATGACCCTTACGGGATAGGTACAGAGCCGTCGGCCACCCGAGATAACCGTCGCCTCCGAGGACAAGGATGCGCATAACAAGTCTCCTCTCCAGTCACACGTAGAGCCTGACCGATACGTTCGGCTCTGTACAAGGTCTTACTTCGGAGCCAGTCTGCCTCGGCTGCCTGGGAAGACCCTGAGAACGAGGTCAGATTACCATGTAGATCAGCAGGTACTGGTGGACTGTGCCTCCGAGCAGCTACCTACTGGCAGGTCCCGACATCTTTCCTGGTCCTGGCGGGCCCCGGAAAGCTAGCCCTCATGTGTGCGATCTGCCGTCACCTGCGGCCAGCGTCCCTCGGACATCTCCCTCCCGTCGAGTGGTGCCGTCCTGGTCAGAGCGCCCCCTCTCCCGTCAAGAGACACCACCTCGGCTACGGCGCTCCTTCCGAGCGCGCTACCCACCAGACGGCGCTGATGGGACTTGCCTTTCCGGTTCACGAGAGGCCATAGGCGCCTGGTAGGCCCCGGAGCCAGCCCTGCGAGCACGGAGAAAACTGCCCTCGACGGCGGGATGGATCGTACGGCGCGACGCTCGTCCAGGAGGAGGCGCACACCGACCTCTGCCACGTGGTCAGGCTCCAATAGGCGGCTGGCGCTGAATGGAGAAGCTGCATGCGGGTCGCCGACCACTCGCTGCAGCATGGGAGTCCAGATACCGTCCGGGCACAGTGCGCAAAGGCGTATTGGCTCCCCGTAGATCTCCGCTGCCACCGACGCCGTGTATGCCCTTACAGCGTGCTTCGTGGCGCCATAGACGGCAAGACCTGGAGTCGGCGCCCAAGCCGCCAGGGAGCCAATGTTCAGGACGTAACCGCCAGGGCCCTTGCGCATGGCCTTCACGGCGGCGCGGGTGCCATACATGACACCCAGCACGTTCACATCGACCAGATCCCGTAGCACCTCGTCCGGTTGGTCTATGGCATCACCGGATTCCAGCAGCCCTGCGTTGTTCACCCAGATGACCGGACGGAGCTCTTCGGCAAGCTTCGCCATGGCAACAGGGTCGGTCACATCCAGACGGCGATCCGCCTCCTCCAGGTCAACCGAGACCACCTCCAGGCCGCGCTCCATGAGAACCCTCCTGATGGCCCGGCCCAGCCCGCCGGCGCCACCGGTGACAACCGCTACGTCCCCCGGGAAGACCGCGGGTGGCTGCGTACGCCGGAGACGCAATATGGGAGGATTGGCTGGCATGATACGGCAGTCTAGAAGCGCGCACGAGGTAGCGTAAAGACGTGAGCAGCACAGCACGAAGCGTGCTAGGCGTTGACGAGCTGAGAGGCTTCCGGTCAGATGAGCTGCTCCAGGATTTCCGTACCGCATGCCTTTCACGTGCCATTGACGACAGGGCGATCACCCTCCATAAGCAGGGCAAGGCCTACTTCCAGATATCGGGTGCAGGTCACGAGGCCCTGCTTTGCGCCCTTGCCCAGAGCCTGCGCCCTGGTTATGACTGGTTCTTCCCCTACTACCGTGACCTGGCCCTCGTCCTCGCGCTCGGCGTCAGCCCAACCACCGTTCTCCTGCAGGCCGTCGGCTCTGCCGATGACCCTGCCTCTGGTGGCCGGCAGATGCCCTCGCACTGGGGGGATCCAACCAGGAACATCGTCACCCAGTCGAGCCCCACAGGCAGCCAGTGCCTGCCTGCGGTCGGCTGTGCGGAGGCAGGCAGGTATATCGTGCGTCGGCAACTGCCGGGCTGCCGTGCATACGGCGACGAGGTCGTCTACGTCTCCCTCGGCGATGGGGCTACCTCCGAAGGGGAGTTCTGGGAAAGCTTGAACACAGCCTGCAAGCTCCACCTGCCCGTCCTGTACGTGGTAGCTGACAATGGCTACGCCATATCTGTCAGGTCGAGCGATCAGACTCCTGCGACGATATCAGAGTTGACCGTAGGATTCCGGGGACTTGCCGTGTACCGCGTGAACGGTTGTGATTACTTCGAGTCGCGGAGGGTCGGTTCCGAGGCGATAGCCCGAGTCAGGGCCGGAGAGGGACCAGCGCTGGTGCACGCTACGGTGACACGGCCCTACTCCCATTCATCGGCCGACATGCAGCAGCGTTACCGGAGCAGCGACGAGCTGGCGGCAGAGGCATCCCACGATCCTGTCTTGGCTTTCGGGAAAGAGCTCGAGCGAGCCGGTGTGATCGGCCCAGGAGACATCCAGCGCATTCGCTCCGAGACTCATCAGCTCGCCCTGGAAGCAGCCGAAGCAGCCCTGGCTGCCACACGACCAGACCCGGCTACAGTGACCCATCACATCTGGTCCCTTCCGGACACAGCCGGAGCTGGCGGAGCCGGAGCCACAGGCAGGGGAGCCGCCGGAGCCGGGGAGCAGGCAGGCGCCCAGGATGTGGGGGTGGAGCCCGAAGAGGGGAAGGTCCTGCTCGGTGAGGCCATCCACCGGGTCCTCTTCGAGCTCATGGAAGGAGACGAGCGAATCCGTGTCTTCGGCGAGGATGTAGCAGACGCCGAGGAGTCCCTCCTCCTGGCCGTCGAAGGGCAGGGGGGCGTCTTCGGCGTCACCAAGGGGCTGCAGCGTCGCTTCGGGATAGCGCGCTGCTACAACACCCCGCTGGCCGAGGCCAACATCGTCGGACGTGCAGTGGGACAGGCTGTACGAGGTCTGCACCCGTGTGCCGAAGTGCAGTTCTTCGACTACATCTGGCCAGCCATGCAACAGATCAGGAGCGAGGCTGCCACGATCCGCTGGCGATCGAACGGAGCTTTCTCCTGCCCCATGGTCGTGCGAGTTGCCATAGGCGGTTACATCCCAGGAGGAGCTATATGGCATTCCCAATCCGGCGAGTCCATCTTCACGCACATCCCAGGGCTGGTAGTGGTCTTCCCCTCGCGAGCAGCGGACGCTGCACGACTCCTCCGAACGGCGTTCGCCTGCGGGGACCCGGTGCTGTTCCTCGAGCACAAGCATCTCCTGCGCCAGCGCTATGCGGCAGATCCCTTCCCGGCACGCTCCGAGCTTCTTCCGCTCGGAACGGGAACCATCGCACGACCAGGAGAGCACGTTACGATCGCCACCTGGGGAGCCACCGTGCAGAAGTCCATCGTCGCGGCAGAGCAGGTGAAGGAGGCATCAGGGATCGAAGCAGAGGTAATCGATCTACGATGCCTCCAGCCATGGGACCAGGAGCTCGTGGCCGCTTCAGTAGAGCGTACGAGCCGGCTCCTGGTGGTCCACGAAGACACGATCACCTGCGGGTTCGGTGCGGAGGTCGCCGCGTGGGTGGGGGAGCACTGCTTCTCCTCGATGGATGCGCCCGTAAGCCGCGTCGGCGCCCTGGACACCCTGGTCGCGTATGCCCCTGAGCTGGAGAGAGCGACCCTTCCCCAGGTCGACACGATAGCTAGAGCACTGGAAGCTCTTGCACGCTACTGAGCCGGTGCGGCCCGGCCAAGCTCGGAGCTATCGCGGAGCAGCCTGGCCGGTGCGGCCGGTGCGGGCACCAGCCGAGTGCCACTGAAGCATCGCCAGCTCCATCACCTGGCGTAGCGGGAGCCCGTTCGCTGCCGCGACCCGTGCCGCGTCCTCGTACTCCGGCTTGGCCTGCTTACCCGCCACCTTCATGCGCACCTGCATGCCTGCTACCTCCACGACCGCGATGGAGCGTTCCAGGGAGTATCGCTCGACACTATAAGAACGGGCTCCGAGAGATCCGGTCTCGGCCAGCAGGCAGTCACGCAGGGCAGGAATATCTGCAGCGCGCCCGAGCACGTGAACGATGTTGCCAGGACGACCTTTCTTCATGATCGCTGGCGTGACCCAGGCATCCAGCGCGCCGGCTTCCAGGAGAGCCCGAACGGCGTGAGCTAGAACCTCGCCGCTCGCATCGTCCACATTCGTCTCGACCACAGACAGCATCTCACGCTGGCCAGATGAGCTCTCTGTACTTCCTATCACCACCTCGAGGCAGTTCGCGAAACCTGGTGGATCTGCAGTACCCGCACCGCGTCCTGTCGCCAGTACGGTCATCAGGGGAAGCGGGCCGAAAGTACCAGCCATAGCGGCCAGCAGCGCCGCTCCGGTCGGGGTGGTCAGCTCCACGTCTGTATCCACGCCGTATGCGGGGATGCCGTCTCCTGGCCCGCATGCCAGGAGCTCGAGCACTGCAGGTGCCGGATTAGCGAGCGCTGGCGGGTGCGCGAGCGGGTGCAACTCCGGGTGCGACCCCGACCCCGACCCCGACCCCGACCCCGACTGCGGGTGCGGGTGCGCTGCACCGGACTGCTGCGACGGCGACCCATCCGTTCCGGGGGGAGCATGCAGCCCTCTTCTGCTCGCAATCGGCCGGCCGGAGCCGAGCGCCACCGCGCTGGACGCGACATGATCGACAGCCAGAACCTCGAGCGCTGCTGCCGTGCCCACGACCTCGACTATGGCGTCATGACCACCCGCCTCGTGGAAGTGAACCTCTGATGGCGAGCAGCCATGCACCCTGGCCTCGGCATTCGCCAGGACCTCGAAGCTCGCACGAGCCCTCTGCTCCACCCGCTCTGGCAAGCTGGCCTGCCGCAGGAGGGCGTCTATCTCTACAAGGTGTCGTGGTACGATCTCGCCTCGCTCGCTCACCTCCACGACAGCTCTGGTTGCAACCAAACCCGCCCGCGTGACGTCCTCCACTCGCAGCCTCCAGCCTGGCAGGTGCAGCCTTCCAAGCATGGACTCTACCTCGTCTAAGGATGCACCTGCATCGAGTAAGCTCGCGAGCACCATGTCCCCTGCCACACCCGATGCACACTGGAACCAGGCGGTCCGCCCCATCGCGGTCCGCCCCATGGCGGTGCCACTCACGCCGGCGCTCCGTCATGAGATGCGCCAGACAGCCATGAACGCCGCTCCGATCCAGGTCTCGCCGGCAGGTTCGTGGATGCTCCATCCGCGCGGGTAGGTTCCACGGAGACAGCACCACCGAGCGAAGTCCGCTGAGCCGATCGGGAACTGTTCCTTGGTATGCGGTTCCGGTTCCTCAGTATCCGCTGTACCGCTACTGCTGCCCCGAAGCCGTTGTCTATGCCGACCACCAAGAGACCTGCGGCGCAGGAGGCGAGCATGGAGGCGAGAGCGGTCAGCCCATCCAGGCTCGCTCCATAGCCGCTGCTCACCGGAACGGCTACCACAGGGCAGGCAACAAGGCCTCCCACGACACTCGCCAGGGCACCTTCCATACCCGCCACCACGACGATCGCGTCGGCAGACTCCAGAGAGTCAAGGTCTGCCAGAAGCCTGTGCAAGCCAGCAACCCCGCGATCCACCAGCAGGTCCGGCTCGTAACCCAAGCCAGTCAGAGTGGCCAGGCACTCTGTCGCCACGGGCAGGTCGGCGGTGCCTGCAGTCGCAACCAGGACCGTGCCGAGCACCGAGTCCGCAGGGCGCCAGAGAACCGTGCGCGAGGTATCGGGATCCCCGAACGCCTCCCCATCCGGACAGCACGCGAGCGCAGCTCCCACCTGATCCGGGCTCGCCCTCGTAAGTATCACCGGCCCCGTGCCCGGACCGCTCAGCATCTCCGAGACGATCGCGGAGCACTGCCGTGGAGTCTTCCCGGGACCGTATATAGCTTCCGGGAAACCCTGGCGAAGCTCTCGATGGTGATCTACCCTGGCGAAGCTCAGGTCGGCATAGGGAAGCCTGCGCAGCTCCGCCACGGCCAGCTCCAAGGGGACTGTTCCACTACGTACTCCTTCGAGGAGTTGGGTCAATCTGGCTTCATCCATCGACAATCACGCTCTCGAGTAACTATCCTGCCAGTCAGTGACTGATAATGCCCATCCTTCGACACTCACTGCTCGACCAGCGGCACAGCGGCCGAGAAGCCTTGGGATGGCAGCAGGCACCGCGGCAGGCACCGCGGCAGGCACCTCGGCAGGCACCTCGGCACGCGTGCGAAAGCGAGCCTCCTCGGGTGATCAGGACCGTGCAAGCGGGCCGATCGGCTACCTGGGTCCGCCTGGCACCTTCACGGAAGAGGCACTGCGCTCGGACCCGCACTTCGACGGGGCAGATCTCAGGCCCATGACCACCATAGGAGATGTGCTGAAGGCAGTGGAGAGCGGCGATGTGAAGCTCGGTTTCGTGCCCATCGAGAACTCCATAGAAGGCTCGGTAAACCTTACCCTGGATAGCCTGGTATTCGATTACGACCTGCTGATCCAGCGGGAAGTCGTGCTCGACGTCCACCTCCACCTGGTCGGACCTCCAGGAACAGAGCTGAGCCAGGTCGGGAGGATCTTCACCTTTCCCTTCGCGGCGGCTCAGTGCAGGTACTTCCTGGACAGGGAGCTCCCATCTGTGGAGGTGGTCGCGGCCAGCTCCACAGCCGATGCAGCCAGGATGGCGAGCCGCTCGAAGAAGGGATCCAGAGCCACGACGAAAGCGACGGCCGCCATATCTCCGGCTCTGGCTGCCGAGCGCTACGGGCTCGACATCGTCGCGGCTTCGATCGAGGACCACCCGGACAACCAGACCCGCTTCGTCGCCGTTGCGAGGCATGGCATCCCGGAACCCAGCGGGCACGACCGGACAAGCATCGTATGCTTCCAGCAACGGGATCATCCTGGCAGCCTTCACGCCATCCTGGGCCAGTTCGCTGCGAGAGGGATAAACCTGACCCGGCTCGAATCGCGCCCCACGAAGCGCGCTCTCGGCGAGTACTGCTTCGTCATAGATCTGGAGGGCCACATCGCCGACGAGCTCGTCGGAGATGTCATGAGGGTTCTGCACACAGAGCTGCCCGGGATAAAGTTCCTCGGCTCCTATCCCGCCGGCGGTCCTACTGGATCGTTGCACCGCAGGCGAGCACGAGCAGCCTGGCGCTCCGCAGACGCCTGGCTGGATGGCCTGCGACGCCAGGTGACCTCCGGTGCCGAAGGAGCGGGACCGGAAGGAGCGGTACGGGGAGGAGCGGGACCGGAAGGAGCGGTACGGGGAGGAGCGGTACGGGGAGGAGCTGTACGGGGAGGAGCTGTACGGTAAAGAGACAGGCAGTTAGGCTGGCGCGAGCCGCCAACAGGCTGGCAGATGGTCACCAGCAGCTCTGAGTATTGGTGCCAGGAGGGATGGCAGAGCGGACGAATGCGGGGCACTTGAAATGCTCTGAGCCTTAGGGGCTCCGTGGGTTCGAATCCCACTCCCTCCGCTCCAACATCTCAGAGGCCGGGATCTCAGAGGTCAGGATCTCAGAGGCCGGGCATGCAAGTCCACCGGAGCTCTGCCCTGGCATAATGGATACGGGCCTACCAGGCTAAGTCCCTGCCCGCGAACCTTCCCAGATCCCACGGGCTTCGCCAGAACCTCGAACCTTCCCAGATCACACGAGCTTCCCGTATCCGAAGAGAACATGCCGCCTTCCAGCTACCCTCCCCCACCACACGCCGCTCCCCCACAACACGCTGCCGCTGCCGCGAGATCTGTGCTGGCCGCGTCCGTTCCAGACAGCACCGCAGGTGTGGTGGAAGCGGTAATGGGAGCGAGCAGGGTGCTCGTGGCAGTCGCTGCACGATCCCTCGCGGACAGCGCCGAGGAAGTCACTCTCCCCCAGTACCGGGCCCTCGTCGTCATCGCCGGCAAAGGGCCCCAGGGAGTGGCAGCGCTGGCAGACGCGCTTGGCGTGACCCCGCCCACAGCGACGCGGATGTGCGACAGGCTCGTGCGCAAGGGCCTGGTGCGACGGCGCTCCAGTGTCAGGGATCGTAGGCAGGTCCGCATTGCCCTCACCCCCGAGGGGAACAGGCTGGTCACGGAGGTGGCCGAGCGGCGGAGGGCTGAGATCGCCGGGATCCTTCGCAAGCTGTCGCCAGGCGAGCAGGCTGCCATAGTCGAGTCGTTCGCCAAGCTGGCCGGCGCAGCGGGTGAGGTGCCCGACTCGGACTGGGTAGTCGACTGGGATCTCTGAGCACGACCTTTCGCTCCCGGCAACTCAGGTACGACAGTCGCTCCAGGAGGCGATCGAGGCGGGCCACAGCATCCAGAAGTAGCTGGCGGTTCACATCGACCATCAGGGTCACTCCTGCCTGAGGCCAGTAGCCGAGGACCTTCCTCGGGACCTTGCCGCGGCTTAGCGCGCTCACCAGGGCTGCGAAAGCGAGATCATCTGCAGCAGTGGCTTCCCTGTAGCTCCGCTCGACGAGGACAATCGCCCCCAACTGGCGCGCCGCAGCCGAGCCCGCTCCAGCCGAACCGGGCGCGGCCACCACCCGGATGTCGGTCTGGGACTCCATCGTTACCCTCGGTGAGCCTCTGAAGCGCCACCGGTCCTTCCCATGCTGTGCAGCTACACGCCAACCTCTACTCGCCAGGCCAGACTGAAGGTGAGGCCAGTCCACCAGATCCCACAGCTCAGTGGCCCAGGAGCAGGCCTCGGCCTGCACGACGCCACGAGCACCCGGTGGTAGACCGGCCAGCCAGGCGGGCAAGCTACCAGACCAACCGTCCCGTTCCCCGCCAGCCTCCCTCGCCATCTGATCAACCACGACCGCGGTAGCAGCAGCCGGGGGCATACCTCCGGCCAGAGCAACCTGGAAAGCCTGGCGCCCTACCTGGCGCCTCGCCCTGTCCGGAGTCCAGGAGAATGGCTCGTCCTCCAGCTCGAGAGCGCGGGAAGGATCCTCGAAGAGACGGCGTATGGACCATGAGCTCAAGAGCAGGCCGACGCCTTCGAATGCACGCAGGTCGCGTAGGCGCTTGCTCCCTACAGACTCCATGCAGTCACGCAGCCCCTGAGACGCGTCGCGAGGCTCAGCCGGTTCCTCGTCCGAGGAGGAAGCGAGCAGCCATTCCTCTATCAGCTCGGGATGGGCCACACTCACGGCGCCTCCTCTCGCATCGCCACTACCTGCTGAAGCCGCCTCTCGGCTGGGTCACGGCCCGTGAGCTGGCGGCGAGTGACCGAAGACGGCTGCAGGCGGCACCACCTGCACTCTGGATTCGGAACCGGCTCGGGAACTTCCTCGATCTCCAGCCGGCAGAGGGTCACCATGGCTTCGATAGCCCGATCGAGAGCAGCCCTGAGAAGCCCTTCGTCCACCTGCTCCGCGTCGAGCTCCCCTGAGTCGCCATAGTAGCTAGCGACCTGGAAGGGTGGAGATCCGCTCCTGAGAGTCTCGAGCAGGGCATAGAAGCGCATGTCCTCTACATGATCAGGGCTCGCGTTCCCGGTCTTCAGGTCTACGAGGCACGTCGAGGCCCGTTCGCCATGGGGTCGGCCGAGGAAGAGGTCGACCTTCCCGCCAAAGACGACCCGACCGGCTCCGAAGGGGAGGCTCCATGCCACCTGCGTGCGCGGAAAGTGGCGCCAATCGAGCGGCCTCCAGACCGAGAGCAGGCCCTCGGCTACTGCCCTCACGCTGTCCTCCAGGCGACTGCGAGCCACAGGGTGGAGGCCGTCCAAGTAGACGAGAGCTCCTGTCTCGTTCTCTGCAACGAGGGCCTCGGTTGCCCGTTGCACCGGGTCGCCATCGACTCCTGCAGTGACTCCCAGGCGGAAGATGCGATCCACCAGGACTCCCCTCACCATGGCAGGCGTAAGAGACTGCTCGCTCTCATCAGATACCCTCGCGTGGAATGCACAGGCCAGCACCTGCGTGATACGCGCCTTCGTCAAGCGGATGGGCCTGTCGGGGTGGCTCCCCCGCGTGGGCAGAGGATCCCTAGGGCGCGATCCCTCGTCCCCGTTCCCCAACCGTTCCAGCTTCCCCGGCCGTTCCAGCTTCCCCAGCCGTTCCAACCAGGGACGCAACGCATCCTCGACCTCCACCCTCATCGACGCCGCCAACGACCTATCGACCTCTGGACGGGGAACGCCCGGCCGGCGCAGGGCATCCATCAGGAGCTCGTAGGAGATAGGCCGGGAAGTTGCCACGCCTCTTATCCTGCACCCCCCCTGGGACATCGGCGCTGGAAGGTTCTGGAAGGAGCTGGAAGGTGCCGGTAGGTGAGGCTGCGCTGCACCAGGAAGGCTGTCAACTGCTCCCCCGTCTATCACTTGATATCATCGATCATCTGTACTAGTATATCGACATGAGACTATCAGAGTGGGCGAAGCGGGAGGGAGTACACTACCAGACTGCCTGGCGGTGGTTCCGCGACGGACAGCTT
>DAHXND010000021.1 GCA_027366675.1 Acidimicrobiales bacterium | reverse complement strand
GGCGGTGGGGGATCCTCGTGGGAGAACCCAGCCACCCCGTACCTGCAGGGGACCGGCTACGGCTGGCTGAACACGACGTCCTCCTACGGCGTCGAGGTCATCTATGGAACCTGGCCCGCGAACTACATGAACGGCCCGAAGGTGATAGCTTCAGCACCCGTCGGTGCCACGAGCTGGAGCTGACCCGGCCGGTTCCGGTGAGCTGGCTCACCATGGAAGCAGCCTCGCAAGGCCAGACCGGCGCGACCAGTTTCCTGCCACGGGTCGTGATAATGTACGGTGCGGTGCGCCTTTCATAGAGACTGGTGGGCCAACCCAAGGCGGGATCCAGGTTCCTGGCCATGAGAGCCACGGTGCACCGGGATGGAAGTCCTGCCATGAATCCGTGCCAGGTCCCTCCTGGCACCCGGTCGGAAGGAGACATCATGGTTGGTGAGAAGGTAGAGCAGTTCCAGGGCAAGGGAACCGACTTGAATGCCTTGCAATCCCACATCGAGGAGTACCTGAAGTCGGATGGCTTCACCATCCAGACCTCGCCTCAGAGTGCCCAGGGAGTGGTGATCCAGGCCAAGAAGGGCGGGTTCCTGCGCGGCGTGGTCGATGCAGATCGCGCCATGACGATCATGATCTCGGGCAACCCGAACGATTTCACCGTCCGGATCGGCGTGGGCAAGTGGCTGGAGCACCTGGCCGTAGCCGCCATCGAGACGCTACTCATCTCCGACCTGTTCCTGGTGGTGGATGTTGCGGAGAGTGCATGGAACATCGAGATCGAGGACAAGCTCGTAAAGGACGTGAAGTCCTTCATAGGCTGACCTGGCACCGGCTCCCCCGCAGCAGCATCTCGCGACGGAGCAGCTCTCGGCACGAGGCACCAATACGTCGAAGCGGCCCTACGCGTGATCCAGGACGCGCCCCCGCCTTCCAGGTCTTCTCCTCCTGGCTAGGAGGTTCGACCCTGGTGCCCGGGCGGAGGTGAATCAAGCGAAGGCGCCCGTGCCTCGCGAGCATCCAGCACACGCACCGCCGAGCGCGGCAGGCTCTCGGCGCGCGATGGCTCGGCGTAAGCCAGTTGGTCCTGACTCTGTCCTGGCGCCGTCGACGCATTTGCACCGGTGTCCCTGCCACCGGTGGCCTCGGATCCACCAGCCCCGGTCCCGGTTGGCACGGGCACGCCGGAAGCCATGCGAGACCGGCCTGCAGAGTGCCTACCCGGAGCCCTGTCCAGGTCCCGCTGGCGACGGTACGCCGATATACGGTGCCAGAAGAAGGCAGCGATGGCGATGACAACTATGACCGCCACCACGTACCCGGCCTCCGAGAACCCATGGATTACGGCATGCCAGTGAGAGCCCACTGCATAGCCGATCCCGGCAAGACCTGCGTCCCAGATAAGGCTGCCCAACGCCGTCAACACGCCGAACCTGAATAGCGGCACCTCGGCTATGCCGGCAGGCAACGCCACGAAGTTTCGAAGCACGGGGACAAGGCGGCCACCGAAGACCCCCCATGTCTCGTGCCTTCCATACCATCCCTCGGCCCTGTCCAGGTCATGGTGCGTTATCAGGAGATACTTCCCCCAGCGATCCACGAAAGATCGCCCAGCGAAGCGGCCCACGACCCAGGCGACGTAGGCCCCGACCACCTCCCCTGTAGCTCCCACGAGAATCGCTCCAGGTAGATCCATATGCCCGGTAGCCGCCAGGACACCAGCGAATCCCATGGTGAGCTCAGACGAGGTCGGCACGCAGCAGGACTCGGCCATGCAGAGCAGGAAGATCGCCAAGTACCCCCAGGTCGATATGAAGTGCTCCACCGGCACTGTTATAGCCGATCCAGGGCGAGCAGGAGCGCATATTCCTGAACAACACCTGAACATATATAGAACTCCTGGTACATTCCTGGGTTTTGCCGGCCGTCTGGGATAGGGTCGGGGTATGGCATCCATCCGTGTGCATGAGCGCATCGCAGCTCCGGCTGACACCATCTGGGCAATAGTGAGCGACGCCGGTGCTATCGACCGCTGGTTCCCTGGTATCGAGGAGTCGTCCCTGGAAGGCGACATCCGGACCTGCAGGATCGGAGCTGACCTCGTCATCTCCGAGCGAATCATCACGAACGACCCGAAGCTGCGCCGCTTCCAGTACGGCCTGGTCGGCGGGCCTCTGCCATTCGATGAGCATCGAGCGACCGTCGACGTCATAGACCTCGGGGATGAGAGCCTCGTAATCTACAGCACCGACGTGCTACCCGACGCGGCAGCAGACTTGCTCGGGCCCATGCTCGAAAGCGCTGTCGCCTCCCTGAAAGAGAAGGCTCTGGCGGAGATACAGCAGTGAGGCAGGACGGGCTCCGAGCGATGGAAGCTGCTATCGGCTCAGGCACCGCTCGATAGGATCAGGACCGAAGACATCCGGACAGGCCTGGATCAAGTGCGCATCCTCTACATAGACGTGGACACCCTCCGGGCAGACCACACCGGGCCATACGGCTATCCGAGAAAGATCACGCCGAATCTCGACGCCCTGAGCGAGAGGGCGGTCGTTTTCGACAGGTGCTATGCCTCCGACTCGCCGTGCGCCCCATCGCGAGCTGCGTGGACCTCCGTCCAGTTCGGCATCACGACCGGAGCGATAGGGAACTTCGGCCCCGCTGCGGACATTCACATGTTCGATCGGACGAAGTACGGCCCGTACTTCGGAAGTCACCTCTACCGCAATGGCATCCCCACCACCTCCATCTCCTGCTTCCCTGACCGCCATTACGCCTACTGGTTCGTAGGGAACTTCTCTGCCTGGAGCCGCCCGTCGCTCTCGGGTGGGGACGACGAGGATGCCGGCGACGTGACGAACGCCGCGCGCTCCTGGCTGGATCGCCATGCACGCGAGGAAAGCTGGCTCCTGCACGTTCACTACTGGGATCCGCACCTGCCCTACGTGGAGCCGTCTCGCTGGTACGACCTCGCCATGGAGAGTGGGGCGCCGCCTGCGTGGCCGGATGCCGAGACAATCGCATTCCATAACGAGCACTCCTATGGCCCGCACACCTCTCTAGACCTCTACGAGGGAGATGGTAGCTGGTCCGTCCCCCCTCCCCCGGCGCCGAACCCGTCCATCATGCCGGACAGCATAACTTCGCGTGATGACTTTATTCGATTCGTTACAGGATATGATGGTGCCGTTGCCTATTTCGACCACCATCTGGGAATCCTGCTCGATGTGCTCGCAGCCAATGGCGTGCTCGATGACACGGCCGTCATAGTCACCTCTGACCACGGGGAGTGCCTTGGCGAGGACGGCTGCTACGGAGACCACCCCATGGCGAACCATGCCTCGCATCACGTCCCGCTCGTAATGACCTGGCCGGGACTTACTGATCAACTGCCTGCAGACGGGAGACACGTCGATTCCCTGATGTACCATATCGATCTCTGCCCCACTATCTGTGAGCTGTTGGGCATCCCCATCCCGCCTGGCTGGGAGGGCGCATCCATGGCTCCTGTGCTGAGAGGCGAACCTTCGAAGGGACACGACTCCCTCGTGCTCAGCCACGGTGCCTACACCTACCAGCGCACCTTGGTGAAAGACGGCCTCTTCTACACGAGGACACTGCACCCCGGTTGCTGGAGCCTGGAGCAGGAGCGCTGCTACGACATCTCTACTGGCGACACCGCTGGTGTGCATGACCTGGCACCTGGCAATCCCTCCCTGTGCGCTGGTCTCTCCGGTGAGCTGGAGGAGTGGCGCATGGCGCACGCCACCATGACAGGTGAGCATGCCGATCCGATGGAGGCTGCCCGCTATGAAGGTCCGAGGGACGCCTTCTCCGTCGAGCGCTACGTTGCTCGCCTGCGGCAGACGGGACGCGACTCCCTGGCAAGGGATCTCGAGGCTCGGCTCGCAAGCAGATGGGTGGCCAGTGGGCACTGGTAGCGGCTCCCGGCTTGCCTGGAAGGCTTCCGGCCTTCAGGAGGGGCGGCGCGCTTCGGGAGATCCAGCCCTTCCTGAGGCACTCGCCCGCGGGATAGGACTGCTCGATCCTGCGCAGCGCGAAGCGGTGATGACGCCTGGAGAGCCCTTGTCTATCCTGGCAGGGGCCGGCTCAGGCAAGACGAGGGTCCTCACGTACCGTATAGCGCGCCGCATCGCAGACGGGAGCGCCCGGGCAGACCACGTGCTTGCGATCACGTTCACACGCCGAGCAGCCCATGAGCTTCAGCGCAGGCTGTTCCGTCTTCGTGCTGCCTCCCATGGTGGCAGCACGGGAGAAGTGACTGCCGGCACCTTCCACTCCGTCGCCCTCGCAGGCTTGCGTCAATGGTGGGCTAAGCGTGACGTCCCTGAGCCTGCAGTGGTGGCGCGTCACGTGTCGATGATAGAAGATCTGGTCGGCAGCGAGCGTCACGAGCTCCTGGCGGCTCTCGCTACCGAGATCGACTGGGCGAAGGCTCGGCTCGTGAGCCCGGACAGCTACCCCGCCCAGGCAAGAGCAGCCTCCCGGTTCCCCGGAGCAGACCTCTGGCAGATAGCCGAGCTGTACGGCCGCTACGAAGACGAGAAACGGCGGAAGAGGCTGTGTGACCTGGACGACCTGCTGTCCTGGTATGTCAGGGCGGCACTCGAGGATCCATCATTCGCCGATGCCCAGCGCTGGCGCTTCCGCCACTGCTTCGTGGACGAGTTCCAGGACGTGAACCCTGCTCAGCTCGCCCTGCTCGGCGTGTGGCTGGGTGCCCGGAACGCTACCGTCGAGGCAGATGCGCTGAGTGATCGCCCTTCGGGTGGCGATCGACCTGAGAATCTGATCTCAGGGGTAAACGGACCGGTGTTCCCGGAAGGTTCTGACTGCTGCGTGGTCGGCGATCCGAACCAGGCAATCTACGCGTGGAACGGATCTGATCCCGGTGTGCTGGCCAGGTTCTCCCAGTACTTCCCCGGCGCGTCGACGGTGACCCTGACACGGAACTACCGCTCTACACGACCGATCGTGGAAGCTGCAGTGGCCGTTCTCGCAGGAGGGAGCCGCGGGGACCGCGAAGAAGCCTCCCCCCCTGAGGGCTCCCTTGCCGAAGGCTCTCCGCTCGATGGTGGCTCGCACCCCTCTATCGCCGGGCTTCGCGCCAGCACAGGTGATCTTCCCGATGGGCCCACACCCGTAGTCAGAGCCTATGCGGACGAGAGCAGCGAGGCCGCTGGCATCGCCACGCTCCTTCGAAGCGCCAGAGCGCCTGGGGCGCCCTGGTCTACCTGCGCCGTCCTCGCCCGTACGAGAGCTCAGCTACGCACGATCTCACGCGCTCTCACACTCGCTGGAATCCCCCACCAGGTACGTGAAGGCTCCGCGGATAGAAGTAGCCTCACCGAGGCAGGTAACGCCCCGGGCCCTGCCGGTGAGCCGGGTGCCGGGGATCCGGGCGCTGGTCCTCCGGGCGCTGGTCCTCCGGGCGCTGGTCCTCCGGGCGCCGGTCCTCCGGGCGCCGGTCCTCCGGGTGCCGGTCCTCCGGGCGCCGGTCCTCCGGGTGCCGGTCCTCCGGG
>DAHXND010000078.1 GCA_027366675.1 Acidimicrobiales bacterium | reverse complement strand
AGGTGGACGTCTCTTCCATACGAGGTATGTAGCTCGGATAGCGAGTGAAGACCCTTACGCGTGTAATCGTAGGCGGTGGGCCGGCGATAGATCGCATTAGGCCAGGTGAGCATGATCGATGCCTCTATCTCCTGCTCGCCCGGGTTCTGGATGAAGATGCGGAAGAGCCCTACCGGGAGGGAGCTCCATCGCTCGTCTCTGGCTACGTATGGAGACAGCTGCTCCATGGAGAGATCCACCGGCAAGCTGTCGTAGGTGAGCCAGGCTTTCGGGAAGAGGGCGTGGTAGGTTCCCTGGCCTTTCGAGAGCGGGCTCCAGGCCGGCAGCGTGTCCTCGGTGGCAAGGGTCACCGCTTCGGGGTCGCTCCCAGGTATGCGTGTTCTCAGGTGGAAGGCTGCCCCCGAGAGGAAGCGCTCCTCGTGGCCGCTCGCATCCTCCCGTCCCCACGAGCAGCCGGGGGAGTCGTCCCCGCCGATCGCGAGCTCGAAGGGGCCGAAGCTGCCGCAGAGGTTGTACATGAAAGAGCCCGTGCCTATCCCTCCGACAGGGATCCCGCGCTTCGTCCTGCACTCGGGCCCGGTCCCTGTCTCGAGCGGGGGGAGGGAGCCGGTTGCCGCGAGCGGGTAATCACCGAGCGGTCTGGTGAAGGCCGAGGTCGGGATGGACCACGGAGCAGCTGGTTCGGGCGGAGACTCGCGAGCCCGTTGATCCCCAGGTCGGGGATGAGCGGGCTGGGGCTTGTCGGGGGAATTAGTGGTCATGGCATCGGGTCCACTAGGTTGGTAGCTATCCGCAGGGGAGCGAGAGGATAGGTAGGAAGGTTACCCGATGAAGACCATTGCTGACCTACTCGGGATCGAGTACCCGATACTGGCGTTCAGCCACTGCCGCGACGTAGTCATAGCAGTATCGAAGGCAGGTGGCATGGGCGTCCTGGGGGCTGTGACTTACACCCCGGAAGGGCTCGATGCAGAGCTTCGTTTCATCGAGGAGCAGCTCGACGGGAAGCCTTACGGGGTGGACGTGTTGATCCCGGCGAGCATTCAGGGTCTCGATAACGTGAAGGCCAGCGACCTCGAGGGGATAGATGTGCGTAGCCTGTTGCCGTCCGAGCAGGTGAAGTTCCTGGACGGCCTGCTCGAGCGCTACGGAGTACCCGAGCTCGCGGATGGAGGAGATGTGGAGAAGCGGCCGGGCCTGGGTGGGCTCGTTCCGCCGACGACGCTTACCGCAGTGGCCTTCGAGCATCCGATACGGCTGATAGCCAGCGCGCTTGGTCCGCCACCGGAGAAGCTGGTGCGCGAGGCGCACAGCCGTGACGTTCTCGTGACTGCTCTGGTCGGGGCGAAGGAGCATGCGGTCCGGCAGAAGGCTGCAGGGGTCGACATCATCGTTGCCCAGGGCACCGAGGCCGGAGGGCACACAGGGAAGATCGGCACTATGGTGCTGGTTCCCGAGGTGGTCGACGCGGTCGCGCCTACGCCGGTGCTTGCCGCGGGGGGCATCGCGACTGGGCGCCAGATGGCAGCGGCAATGGCGCTGGGTGCCCAGGGTGTCTGGACAGGATCCGTCTGGCTGACTACCGAGGAAGCAGAGACGCAGCCGGTGGTGAAGGAGAAGCTGCTCGCAGCGACGTCATCTGACACTGTGCGCTCCCGGTCCCGTACCGGAAAGCCAGCTCGCCAGCTGCGGTCGGCGTGGACAGATGCATGGGAGGGAGCGGACAGCCCCGGAGCGCTCCCGATGCCGTTGCAGCCGCTGCTGGTTCAGGAGGCGGTGGAGCGCATAGATCGGGCTGCTGCAGCGGGGAACGAGGGAGCGAAGGAGCTTGCGAACTACTTCGTGGGGCAGGTCGTGGGCATGCTCGACACGGTCCGCCCGACGCGCCAGGTCGTCCTCGACATGGTGAATGAGTACGTGGAGACGATAGGAGAGCTGTCGGCCAGCCTCGGGGAAGGCTGAGTGGACGTCCGCCTCGACGGTAAGGTGGCTCTCGTTACGGGGGCCTCGAAGGGAATAGGCAGAGCCATAGCAGGATGCCTGGCTGCTTCGGGGGCGAAGGTGATGATCAGCTCCCGGAAGGCCGATGCCCTTGCACGGACAGCAGGGGAGCTACCTGGAGAGGTATCGTGGTACGCTGCTAATGCCGGGGTCCCGGAGGAGGCAGAGGCGTGTGTCTCGGCATGTGTGGAGCGCCTGGGCGGCCTCGACATACTCGTCAACAACGCCGCGACGAACCCGTACATGGGTCGCACCATAGACATCGATCTGCCGCGAGCCGACAAGACCTTCCAGGTGAACCAGCGCGGCACCCTCGTCTGGACGCAGTGCGCTTGGCGCGCCACGATGCAGAAGTCGGGCGGATCAGTGATAAATATAGCGTCGCTCGGAGGGCTAACAGTGGAGCCCGAAATCGGCTGGTACAACGTCACGAAGGCTGCGATCATCCATCTGACGCGCCATCTCGCTGTGGACCTGGCCCCGGGGGTACGGGTGAATGCTGTAGCGCCCGGTCTCGTGAAGACGGACTTCGCGAGGGCTCTCTGGGAGCCGGCGGAAGAGTTGGTAGCGTCTCACCTTCCCCTGAAGCGGCTCGGTGAGCCCGACGACATAGCGCGATCGGTGGTGTTCCTGGCATCTGAGGCGTCGTCGTGGATCACAGGCCAGGTGCTGGTAGTGGACGGCGGGGCGATGCTCGGGCTACGTGGCGGCGTCGCCTGAGCCGGCAAGTGATCGAAACGATCGAGCGAGGACCTTTCTCTGGAGCTTGCCCAGGGCGGTTCTGGGCAGCGTGTCCATGATGACGAGCTCTTTCGGTGCAGCCCAAGGTGCCACGCGCTGGGATACGAGCTCTCGGAGATCCTCTAGATCGGGCGGCTCCTGGTCATGCTCACAGGCGATAAAGGCCACGACGCGCTCCCCCCATCTCTGATCCGGCGCGCCGGCCACGCCTACCTCGCGGACGGCGGGGTGTTGGGCCAGCACAGCCTCCACCTGAGCCGGCCAGACCTTCTCGCCTCCCGTGGCTATGACGTCGTCCAGGCGGCCTGAGACGTGCAGGCGGCCGGACGCGTCCATGTATCCGGCATCAGCGGTGGCGAACCAGCCATCTGGTGTCTTCGGGTCGATGCCCTCCGGCGTGGGCCCGGCCTCCCTCGGAGCTGAGTGACGAGCCTCATGGGGCGGGCCTGCGGTCCGCACGGCTGCTTCGTATCCAGCCGTCCCGGCCGGTCCGACTCCGCTCGCTGATCGGTAGCAGCGAAGGAGCATCGGGCCAGCCAGCGATATAGGGCCCGCGCTACCTGGTGCGCCTGCATCTACCCGGACCTGGACGCCTTCCAGGGGTAGCCCGTCGTAGACGCAGCCGCTGCCGGTCTCGGTCATGCCGTAGGTGGTGATCGTGTTCGGCGGGCGCTCCTCTGGCGGCGGTCCGGCGCCGAGCAGGATCCTGCGGAACGCGGTCGCGTCGATCCGCAGGAGAGCAGTAGCCACGAGCGAGACCAGCGTCGCTCCGGCTCTGGCCTCCCTCATCACCTCTTCGGCGGAGAAGCCGTCATGGACGGCGAGGGCTGTTCCTGTGACGAGTGCCCTGGTCACTACGGAGAGGCCTCCTATGTGAGCGAGCGGTAGGCAGGCGAGCCAGCGATCCTCTCCAGGGTCGGCGCCCAGTGCTCCGGAGGTGGCCAGGGCGGATGAGCGGACAGCGTCGTGAGTCAGCACCACTCCCTTCGGATCGCTGGTGGTGCCGCTCGTTGCACAGACAATGGCATCTCCCTCCAGAACTGGGATCCCATCACGACGTATGTGGATACCGTCCTCGTCCAGGATCGCGCCAGGGCGGAGAGAATCGATTATGCGAGCCAGCGCTTCCGATGCGAGCCTGCGGTCGAGCGGGAGCACAGCGTCTCCGGCCGCCCATGCTTCCTCTATGGCCTTCACGAATCCTGTCCCTCCGGGCAGGGCTATGGCGATGAGGCGCTGCATGGCTGCAGGCTAGGCTGTATCGGGTGTCGCGTGTGCAGAGGGAAGCGAGCGCCCGGTCTATGAGTGCCATGAGCGTCCGGCCATGATGGTGTTCCCGGTCACAGACCCATGATGGTGTTCCCCGCCATAGACATAGCTGCGGGACGGTTCGTCCGGCTCGTCCAAGGTGACGCTACCCGCGCCACGGACTTCGGTTCGCCCCTCGAAGCCGCCCTGGCCCTGGTAGCGGCCGGTGCGCCACGGCTTCATCTGGTCGATCTTGACGCTGCCATGAGCGGCGGGCGCGAAGGTAACGGGGAGGTCGTGGCAGAGATCATCGCGTCTGCGGGCGTGCCCGTGCAGGTCGGGGGTGGTGTGCGGGATGCCAAGCGGGCAAGGGAGCTTCTCGATAGTGGTGCGTGGCGAGTGATCCTGGGGACAGCCGCCGTTCGTAGGCCAGAGCTCGTAGCAGAGCTCTCGCTAGAGTATCCTGAGAGGATAATAGTTGGTCTGGACTACCGCCGGCTAGGTGACGGGAAGCTCGAGGTCGCCGTCGAGGGTTGGATGGAGGGGTCGGGGCGGCTCGTCGATGACGTGCTCGGCGACATGGGTGGGCTCCCACTGGGGGGAGTCCTCGTGACAGCCGTGGAGCGGGACGGCACGTTGGAGGGGCCCGATGTGGAGGGCATCGGGCAGTTGCTTGCCTGGAGCGAGCACGGGGTTCTGGCTTCGGGGGGTGTTCGCTCGATCGCGGACCTGAAGACCCTGGGCGGGCTCCGCGCAGGGGGCAAGGGGGTATCGGGGGCAATAGTCGGCCGGGCTCTCGCGGAAGGTCGCCTGCAGCTTGCTGATGCTCTGGCACTGGAGGGCCCGGCAGCCGATGGTACGGCACTGGAAGGACCCGCGGTCGAGGGCCCGGCGCTGGAGGGTCCGACACTGGAGGGTGCGGCTGGTGGGGAGCGCGGAGCAGAGAGGCCCGCCGGTGGCGGCCCGGCAGCCGGTGAGCCGGCTCGTGGGACAGGCTGAGGATGCGGGCCATAAGGATCATTCCATGCCTGGACGTGGATCGCGGTCGCGTCGTGAAGGGTGTGAACTTCGTCGGGTTGCGTGACGCTGGAGATCC
>DAHXND010000045.1 GCA_027366675.1 Acidimicrobiales bacterium | reverse complement strand
CTCGGTGGCCCACGAGATGACACGTGCGACCTGCCGATCCAGGTCGGGCTTCTGGTCTGCCGACGACACGCGTGCATATACAACTGCCCGGCCACGGTGTTGAGCGGGGCTGTTCGCCAGATCCCCGACCAGGATCAGCTTCCCCATCTTCCGAGCTGGCACGGGCAGCTTCCCTTCGCGGAACCACTTGTATGCGGTTTGCGGATGCACCCCTTGGCTCAGCGCCCACTCACGAAGATTCACCAACCATCATTATACCGTCCTCAGTGGTCAACTGTTGCAACCCTGAGAGATGTGCTCGCACTCACCCCCCGCCTGCCAGGTAGCCTGGTTCGCCGATGAGCACGGACAGGCCGCGCGGCGGCCCCATCTCTTCCTCTCCACGGGATCCTCGCCACGGGGAGGCTGGCGGCTCGCGGGATCCGAGGGGAGGAGCCCAATATCCCCGTATCCGGACGAATCCTCCCTACCCGGCCAGGGGGCTCGCATCACTCAGGCCTGGGCCCACTGGAACCGGCGCCGGTCGCGCCGTCCCTGCTCATAGGGTGCGCCAGCGCTCCGTGGACCCGCTCTCCCGCCTGCGCTCGTGGCCAGCCATACCAGCATCAGGTCCTGCGAGGAAGAAGCCGAGCTCGGGTGGGAACCACGGTCAGGCTCCGCCACGATTGGGCCGCTCAGCTACCTGGCGCCCGGATCGCCTGCCGGATGCGCTCGCTCCCTCGAGTGTAGGAGTCGAGGCGAACGAGCGCCTGACGAGCGCGACGGGAATCGTCATACTGGTCCTGCTCTTCTTCGAGGGGCTTACGCTCCCCTTCATCGGATACATCCGCCTGGACGGCAGCGCTCTCTCGTGGCACATACGGATAGGGTTGGCGCTCCTGCCATTACTGGCCGTGAAGCTCGGATCCACCATATGGCGATTCGCCCGTTACTACATGGGTGATCCCCGCTACAGGAAGCGCGGAGCCCCGCCGCCACTGCTGCGCCTGCTGGGGCCGCTGTTCGTGATCTCCACGGTGGTCATGTTCGCGAGCGGCATCGCTCTGTGGCTGGCGGGTCCGGACAAGCCGGACTCCCTCCTGCTCGGGGCGATCCACCGGGATATCTTCGTGGTGTGGGTGGCGATCCTCGCATTGCACCTGCTGGGTCACTTCTTCCCCGCCATGCGGGATGCGGCAGCAGACATGGCAGAGCGCAGGCGCCTTGATCTGAACCAGCGCTCTCGTCGCCTAATCATATCGCGCCAAGTGCTAGTAGTGGGTGCGCTGAGCCTGGGGCTGCTGATCGGGTTGAGCGTCCATGCCCTCACACCGGCATGGACCCACCTGCTCCACGTCTACGGATCCCGCTAGCCGCCCTGGGCCCGCCAGCCGCCCTGGGCCGCGCTCGTCGTCACGAGTAGTCGACCTTCCCTGCATCTCTGCATCCTACGGCGAAGCAGAAGCAGTGGATAGGAGCATTATCGCTCACCGGACGCAGGCTGTGAATCGCCTCAGGAGGGATATGCACGAGGTCACCTTGCACAACCTCGTGCTCCTCTCCGTCTATCGTCATGATCCCCCGGCCGGAGGTGACGTAGTAGAACTCGTGCGTAGGGTGGTGGTGGGGATCCACCATGCCACCTCCAGCCACCTCGAACTCGCTGACCAGCTCCAGGTATCCTCCGGCCGTCGCCTCCTGGAGCTCTCGGGGTCTGACAAGCCACCAGACAGGGACGGTCCCGTTGTGCTCGACATCGGGAGCGACCTGCTCGATGCTTCGGACGTCCACCCGATTCATGCTACCTCGGTAGTGGGCCGAGAGCTACGATCTCTCCCGTGAGCGCTTCCGCAGGAACATCTCGCCAGATCGTCGCCAGGGCTCTCTCTGCCGAGGATTGGGCGCCTTTCGGATGGATACCTGTTATCGACAGCGATCCGGCAGACGGGACGCACCGCCTGGTATTCGAATTGGGTGACCCGCACCTGAATATCATATCGCATGACGTGAGTGAGGTGATGATGGATTCCTCCGGTATGTGGTGTGAGAAGATGTATAGGCACGATACCCATACGCAGGTTCTCTGCCCGCTCGATGTGCCTGCCGTGATCGCCGTTGCGCCCGCCGGAAGGAGCTTGGAGGATCCCGCTCAAGCAGATTCCATCGCAGCGTTCATCCTGGAGCCATGCCAGGCGGTCGTGATGCATCGTGGCACATGGCACTGGGGGCCGTTCCCGGTTCGTGATGGCGCCGTGAACCTTCTGAACGTACAGTCCATCGCATACCTGGATGACAACACGTGCGTTGACCTGGCTGCTGCTGGAACGGCTGTGTCAGTGGTGGTCGGCTAGGTAGGTGCCGTTGGCGGGAGGCGGGATCGGAGTTCACCATCGCGAGGATCGGGCACGCGCACTCGAATCCCTCTTAGATGAGGTGACCTCGTGCCGGAAGTGCCCCCGCCTCGTCTCCTGGAGGGAGCAGGTAGCCAGAGAGCGCCGGCTAGCATATCGTGATGAGGTATATTGGGGTAGGCCGGTTCCTGGTTTCGGCGACTTGGATGCGAGCATCGTGGTAGTGGGCCTGGCGCCCGCGGCGCACGGAGGCAATCGCACCGGCCGGATCTTCACGGGAGACAGGTCCGGGGACTGGTTGTTCAGGGCTCTCTGGCGGGCGGGCCTGGCGAACCAGGCAGAGAGCAGGGAGAGGGGGGACGGCCTTACGCTTAGCGGAGCCTACGTTACTGCGGTTCTTCGCTGTGCCCCGCCGGGAAACCGGCCGAGCACCGGCGAGCGGGACCGGTGCCTGCCGTACCTGGAGCGCGAGCTCGGCCTGCTGAGCGAGGCGCGGGTGGTGGTAGCCCTGGGCGGCTTCGCCTATGCAGCACTGGCCAGAATGTACGGAGTACGTCCGCGGCCCAGCTTCGGGCACGGTCGTGAGGTGGAGGTTCCAGGATCACAGGATGTCAAGACCATCCTGTGCTCGTTCCATCCGAGCCAGCAGAACACGTTCACCGGTCGCCTCACCGAAGGGATGCTGGATCAGATCTTCGAGAGGGCGAGAGATCTAGCCGGACAGGGCAAGGCTGGCTTCACCGGCTAGAGGACGGCTGGCTTCACCGGCTAGGGCGCGGCTGGCTCGCCAGATGCTCTTGACGGGAGGGCACCTCCAGGGCAAGCCTGGCCCCATGACTATCTCATCCCAGCCTGGCTCCGGCTCATCCCAGCCTGCCTCCGGTGCCGCTGTGCGGCCATCTTATGCTGCAGCAGCTCCCGGGGGAGGGGCATCGCCGGGCGCAGCCCTTGTCACCGGGGCAGGATCCGGCATCGGTAGGGCGATAGCCATGGAGCTGGCCAGCTCCTACGGACTCGAGGTGGGCGTGGCTGATCTCTCGTCGGAGGGAGCAGCGGAGACCGTGCGGATCATCGAAGGTGCCGGTGGGGCAGCCCGTCCCTTCGTGGTGGATGTGGCAGATCATCAGTCCGTGCAGGGCCTTCGAGACAGGGTTCAGGAGGCATTCGGCGGGAGGCTCTGGGTTCTGGTGAACGACGCGGGATGGGACGAGACCCATCAGTTCCTGGACACCTCCAGGGAGTTCTGGGAGAAGGTGGTGTCGATCAACTACCTGGGGCAGGTGGCAGTCACACACGCCCTGCTGCCGATGCTCATAGATAGCGCAGAAGCGGGAGCGCCGGTACGAATCGTCAACGTGGCGAGCGACGCAGGCCGGGGAGGGAGCTCGGGCGAGTCAGTGTACGCAGGGGCGAAAGGCGGCGTGATCGCATTCTCGAAGTCGATAGCGCGTGAGGTCGCTCGCTACGGGATCCCGGTGAACGTGGTGTGCCCGGGGCCTACCGACACCAGCCTGTTCCGTGCGCAGCCGGAGCGCATCCAGGAAGCGCTCCTACGGGCGATCCCGTTCCGGCGCCTGGCCACTCCGGCAGAGGTGGCTGCGGCAGTGGGCTTCTTCGCCTCGCCCGGCGCCAGCTTCGTGACCGGCCAGGTCATGAGCGTGAGCGGCGGGCTCACCATGCACGGCTGAGCCCAGCCCAGCCCAGCCCAGCCCAGGCTCAGCTCAGCTCAGCTCAGCTCAGCTCAGCTCAGCTTCACAGGCACCTGGCGAGGCTCAGGAGGGCTGCCTTCTGGCCAGCGGCGCCTGCTCACGCGAGACAGCTTGGCGAGCAGGTCGAGCGCGCCGGGATCCTCCTCGCCCGGCCTGGTCTCTATCGCGCCGTCGGCCACCATGCCTTCTATAACCTCGCGCCCGCGATCGGTTCTCACGAGGGTGAGAGTCCAGTTCGGGTACGCGCCGATCCCGCCAGTCGCTATGTCGGCGTGCTCTGCGGAGAAGTCGGGGCAGCACTTGCAGCCCTCGCGCGTCCAGGCACGGCCTTCCTTCAACGGGACCTCCTGGTAGCTGCCGTCACGGAGCCAGATCTGGAACACGCCCTTTATGTTTATCTTCGCGATGTCCTTCCTGGCTATGCCGTAGCGCTCCTCGAAGAGCTCCTCGAATATCGCGTCGTCGAAGGTCTTCGAGCAGAGGAGCCCTATCGAGAGTGTGAGGCGCCGGGCAATCTTTCCTGCCTTCCGGGCGGACATGACGGCTGGAGCGGAGGCCTGGCAGCTCATTCCCACGAGGGCTATGCGCTCCGCGCCCGACTCTATGGCCTTCGCATAGGCAAGCGTGTTGGCCGAGTAGGTGTAGCGCGACCCAGCAGCAGCGAGAACATCAGCCCTGGTGCGGGCGACCGCTGGTGTGGGCTTCATGCCATTGCCATCTCCCTCCAGGGCAGAGACCAGGGCAGCGTCTATCACGTCGTGCTCCAGTGCCCAGACCAAGATGGCCGAGACGAGACCGCCGTCCTGGCCGGCTGCGAGCAACTCGGGATCGGTCGCCCTGGTGAGCAGCACCTGCTGTGTGACACCCGCGACCTCTTCCACGGTACGGGTCCGGCCAAATAGATATTGATCTATCTCTGTCTCCCAGGAGCGGAAGCGGGGGCACGCGCGGGTACACAGGGTGCACCCCTTTTCGCCGTGGGTGCAGTCAGCGATCCCCCCGTCGGTGTCCACGTGGAAGGGCCGGTAGGTCTCCTCGTCGTCATATCCCAGCACGTCGTAGGGGCAGGCGACCACGCAGGCCGCGCACCCTGTGCACAGCCCGCTCGTCACGACCTCGCGATACAGATGGACCCAGTGCAGTTTCTCCGGTGGCATGGCCTCATGGTAGCCAGTGCTGGCAGCCGGCTGCTCGCTTGCCGGATCCCGGGTCGTGGGGCGCTTCGACAGCCGGACCGGCATCCGAACGGTCACGGGGCGTTCCCGGCGGGGGAGCCCTCTCTGGCCCGGTCCGCGACGGATGCTCGTGCGGGCTCAGGTCTCCAGGGCAGCGAGCACCTTATCGGCGTGGCCATTAGCCCTGACGTTGTACCAGGCCTCCCGGATCTTGCCCTGTGGATCCACCAGGAACGTAGAGCGGATCACACCAATCGTCTTACGACCATACAGGGTCTTCTCGCCCCAGGCGCCGTACTTGGCCATCACCGAGCGATCGGCATCAGTGAGCAGTGGGAACTCGAGCCCGTATTTCTGCCTGAACTTCTGGTGGCTCGTTGCATCCTGTGGAGAGATGCCTAGGATTGCCACGCCCAGCTTGCCGAAGGCTGTGAGGTTGTCATTGAACTGGCAGGCCTCTGTGGTGCATCCTGGGGTATCGTCGGCTGGGTAGAAGTAGACCACCACATAGCTACCTTTCAGGTCCTTCAGGGCCACCTTCTTCCCATCCTGGTCCGGGAGGGAGAATGCGGGGGCTCTGTCCCCCGGTGCGAGCTGGGTTGTAGCGGGTGCTTCTTCAGCCACGGGAAGGATTGTACCGTTCAGCCACGGGAAGGATTGTACCGGACCGATCAGGTTCGTGCCCGCCTGCCCAGCGCTCCGCCTGCCCAGCGCTCCGGCCGGCTATGCGCTCCGGCCGGCTATGCGCTCCCCCGCCCAGCGCTCCGGCTGGCTATGCGCTCCGCCGCCCAGCGCTCCGGCCGCTTATGCGCGAGACTCTTGGTAGCGGGAGCTCGGAAGGACCGGGCTGAGAGGGTTCCTCTCCGCTGGCCGTTCAGGGCACGGTGCCCGGGAGGCCCGGCTGAACGTACCGGAACCGACCGCCTGACCTGATCCGGGTAATGCCGGCGGAGGGAGTGAGCTACATGACACGAGCGGTACGGCGTCGCAAGGCTTACCGAGTCGGTACGCGCGACGATATTCGGGTGCCTTATGTGGAGATAGACCTCTCTGATTCTCCAGGGGCGGCCTCTCCTCCAGGGGCGGCCTCTCCTCCAGCGGCCGCTTCTTCCCCAGGCGCGGGCTCCTCTCCAGTGGCGGCCTCGCCGGTCCGGAACGATCCGGTGTGCCTGTACGACACGAGCGGACCGGGAAGCGTGCCCGAAGAGGGGCTGGCGCCGCTCAGGCTCAGGTGGATCGAGGAGCGACAGGATACCGAAAGCTACGAGGGCCGCCAAGCGGCGCTGCGAGACGACGGTCGCCGGGCTATCCGTTCAGGCGCTGGAGGCGCTGGAGGCGCTGGTCCGCTGCCGCTACCTGCGCGCAGTGTAGGCCGTAATGTGCTCCGTGCCCGTCCAGGGCGGACCGTTACCCAGATGGCATACGCGCGCCGTGGTCAGGTGACCCCTGAGATGGAGTTCGTGGCGCTTCGAGAGGGCGTGGACGGCGAGGTGGTGCGCGAGGAGATCGCGGCAGGGCGCGCAATCCTGCCTGCGAACGTGAATCACCCGGAGTCCGAGCCCATGGTGGTCGGCCGGCGTTTCCTCGTGAAGGTGAACGCGAATATAGGGAGCTCCTCCGTCACGTCCTCGGTGGCGGAGGAGGTCGAGAAGATGACGTGGGCGACACGTTGGGGTGCTGACACCGTCATGGATCTCTCTACCGGGAGCCACATCCACTCGACCAGGGAGTGGATTGTCCGCAACGCCCCCGTGCCGATCGGTACGGTTCCGATCTACCAGGCGCTGGAGAAGGTGGACGGGAAGCCGGAGGATCTCACCTGGGAGGTATACCGCGACACTCTCATAGAGCAGGCGGAGCAGGGAGTCGATTACTTCACGCTCCACGCGGGGGTGCTCCTCCGCTACGTTCCGCTGACTGCGAGGCGCGTGACGGGCATAGTGAGCCGGGGCGGATCGATCATGGCAGCCTGGTGCCTCGCTCACCATCAGGAGAACTTCCTCTACACTCACTTCGAGGACATCTGCCAGATCATGGCCGCTTACGACGTAGCGTTCTCCCTCGGTGACGGGCTCCGACCGGGCTCCATCGCCGATGCCAACGATGAGGCCCAGCTCGCCGAGCTGAGAACCCTGGGCGAGCTGACGCAGGTGGCGTGGGCACATGACGTCCAGGTGATGATCGAAGGGCCTGGTCACGTCCCACTGCACGAGATAGCCCGTAACGTCGAGCTGGAGCAGGAATGGTGCCATGAAGCTCCCTTCTACACCCTGGGTCCCCTCACCACGGACATCGCGCCAGGATATGACCACATCACATCGGCGATCGGTGCCGCGGTGATAGGGATGCATGGCACGGCGATGCTCTGCTACGTGACGCCGAAGGAGCATCTCGGCTTGCCTGATCGCGATGATGTTAAGGCAGGGATGATCGCCTACAAGATCGCCGCTCACGCTGCGGACCTGGCCAAGGGTCACCCTGGGGCTCGGGCCTGGGATGATGCACTCTCGAAGGCGCGCTTCGAGTTCCGGTGGGAGGATCAGTTCGAGCTGTCGATAGACCCCGATACCGCGCGATTCTACCATGATGAGACACTTCCGGCTGAGCCCGCGAAGACTGCGCACTTCTGCTCCATGTGCGGGCCGAAGTTCTGCTCGATGCGGATATCGCAGGACCTGCGTGCCTACGCCGAGAGTCACAGCCTCGATCCAGCCGATGCAGTGCAAGCGGGCATGGAGGAGATGGCGGTCGAGTTCCGTAGCAGGGGTAGCTCTGTGTATCTAGAGCCGGAGAAGATACGTTGAGCGGGCCGGAGAAAGTGCGTTGAGCGAGCCGGAGGCGCCGTCGCTGTTCGCGGAGGAGAGGCGCCACAAGATAGCCGATGACGAGGTTCTGGCGTCCATGAGCCCGGTCCTGCTCGTGGCGGCGCACCCTGACGATGCTGAGTTCGGGGCGGCGGGCACTGTGTGCAGGATGACTCAGGCGGGCGTGAGCGTCACCTACGCCGTCGTCACCGATGGGGATGCCGGCGGGCTGGACGACGCGATGGGGCGTCGCGAGCTTGCACGGCGCCGCCAGGAAGAGCAGAGAGCCGCGGCGAAGGAGGTGGGGGTTACTGACGTGCGCTTCCTCGGCTACCAGGATGGGGCTGTCCTCCCGACGCTGGAGCTGCGCCGCGATCTGGCTCGTCTCATCCGGGAGGTGAGGCCCAGGCGCGTCATATGCCAGTCACCCGAGTACAACTTCGATCGCCCACCGGTATCCCACCCCGATCACCGCGCCGTTGGACAGTCGGCGCTCGATGCTGTATATCCTGATGCGAGGAATCCTTATGCCTTCCCCGAACTGCTCGAGCAGGAGGGCTTGGCTCCTCACTCCGTAGAGGAAGTTTGGGTGGCCGGGGCGCGCGATCCGGATACCTTCGTGGATGTCACCAGCACCTTCGATTCTAAGATCGCGGCCTTGTCCTGCCATGGGACTCAGATCGGCGACAAGGCGGCCCTGGAAGAGATGCTGCGAAGCGGCCTGGGTGGGGCTGGGTTGGAAGCCGGAATGCCGGAAGGCCACCTTGCGGAGGCCTTCCGGCATATCACGTACCGATAAGGCTGCTAGGGCCCGCGGGTAAGGCTGCTAGGGCCTGCGGGTCAGATGAGGGCCCCGGCCTTCTTCGCTGCCTCGAATCGGCGCGCCACATCGGACCAGTTGGCGATGTTCCAGACTGCGTTCACGAAGTCGGCCCGGACATTCCTGTACTGGAGGTAGTAGGCATGCTCCCAGACGTCGATAACGAACAGCGGTATGCTGCCGTTGGCCAGGTTCCCCTGGTGGTCGTACACCTGCTCCACCAGGAGACGCTGGCCCAGAGGATCCCAGGCGAGAGCGCCCCAGCCCGATCCCTGCACGAGCGTGGATGCCTGGGTGAGCTGAGCCCTGAAGGCGTCGAAGGACCCGAAGTGCTCGTCTATAGCGGCCCCGAGATCTCCGTCTGGCTTGTCCCCGCCGTCAGGGCTGAGGTTCGTCCAGAAGATCGAGTGCAGCACATGGCCGGAGATGTTGAACGCCAGGGTCTTCTCGATTCCGACCAACGCACCGTATGCGCCCTTCTCCCGGGCCTCTGCGAGCTGGTCTGACGCTGTGTTGGCTCCGGCAACATAGGCGGCGTGGTGCTTGTCGTGATGGAGCTCGAGTATCTGGCCCGACATGTGAGGCTCCAGGGCACCGAAGTCATAGGACAAGTCAGGTAGGGTGTAAGCCATCATGATCTCCTTCGTCGCGTCTCGGTGTCTGGTAACTGCATTGTCTGGTAACTGGCGGCCCGTGGACCTGTGCGCGAGGACCCGGTGTGCCGCAGGGCCCGTCATGACCCAAGACCACCGTAGCGGCTCCGGCATGCCTCTGGCACAGGTCTCCGTGGAGCGCTCGCCCGATAAGAGCGTGGAGCCGGGGACGGTGGAGCCGGGGACGCAGACAGGGGTGCGGTGAGCCCCGGCCCGGGCGAGGGCCGGAACCTGAAGATAATATTCACCGCTCGCTTCGCCATGAGCGCTGCCAGGGCGCTCGCGTCAGTGGTGGTGCCGATATACCTGGCCACGATTGGCTACAGCGGCTTCAAGCTGGGCCTCCTCTACCTGGCAGTGGCGATAGTGACCATGGGCATCTCCTCCACGACCGGCGTGGTATCTGACCGGATAGGGCGCAAGCCGTTCCTGGTCGTCGTGCCGTGGATGGCAGCGCTGGCTGGAGTGGCATTCGCTCTCACGCACAACATCGTGGTCATCTTCGCCGCAGGCTCACTGGGTTCGATAGGCCGCGGGGCGGGCGCCGGTGGTGGCGCGGTAGGTCCCTACCAGCCAGCAGAGTCAGCCATGGTGACGGAGATGGTCACCCCCGAGACCAGGAACCGGGCGTTCGGGCGCTTGAACGCCATATCCTCGGCTGGCGCCGTCATAGGGGGCCTGGGGGCACTCATGGTAGGTCATGGGCTAGGCGGGATAGGCGCGCTCGCCGGTGGTGGGCACGCCGCCAGGCATGTGAACGCGAACGCTGCACTCGCCTCCTACCGGCCGGCCTTCATAGCGCTGGCGGCGCTCGCCCTGATTGCTGGAGCGGTCGCACTGGCATTGCACGAGAAACGCTCCCGCTCAGAGAAGGTCGCTTCTCGCTATAGGGGCTCTCCCGAAGGGGCCGGCGAAGGGGCTGGCGAAGGGGCCGGCGCGGGGGCCGGCGAAGGGGCCGGCGCGGCCAGTCGGAAGAAGCGGCCTTGGGACCTGACCGAGCGCTCACGCTGGCTCTTGTGGAGGCTCGGCATCACGAACGGTGTGACGGGGCTGTCGGTCGGGATGTTCGGCCCTTTCATCGCCTACTGGCTGTATCGCCGTTACCATGTGAGCGCTGGGGCGGTCGGGGTGCTTTTCGCTGTGGTGAACCTGGCCACGATCGCTGCTGCCCTTTCCGCTGCGCCGCTTGCACGGCGCTTCGGCATCGTGCGCGCGATCATCGGTGTGCGCGTAATACAGGGGGTGCTTCTCATCCCGCTCGCGCTGGCTCCTACGTTCTGGGTGGCGGGACTCATCTTCTTCGTGCGGATGCTCGTTCAGCGATCAGCGATGCCGCTTCGCCAGTCTTTCGTGCTCGGCGTGGCGGAGCCGGAGGAGCGTGCGAGCCTGGCGGCGTTGTCGAACCTGCCTTCCCAGGCTGCCATGGCAGGGAGCCCGGTACTCGCCGGCTTCATGTTCGATGATGTGAGCCTGTCCCTGCCATTCGAGCTGGGCGGCGCTCTTCAGGCAGCTACAGGGTTTCTCTACTGGTTGTTCTTTCGCCACGTCGCTCCCGAGGAGGAACGGGCGCGCACTCCGGGGATCGACGCTGCGCCCCCGGCGGCTCGCGTCGCCGGCGTTGCTGCTGCTGGGGCCGGGGCTGGCGGGGCCGGGGCCGGCGCTGCTGCCGGCGCTGCTGCCGGGGCTGGTGCTGCTGCGGGGGCCGGGGCTGGCGCTGCGGGCGCTCTCGAGGCGGGGGCCGGGCGTCCCGCGGGCCGGGCTAGTGCTGCTGCGGGCGCCGATTTGCCCCTCGATGTCCCGTCGGAGCTGGACGAATGAGCGAGACCAGG
>DAHXND010000001.1 GCA_027366675.1 Acidimicrobiales bacterium | reverse complement strand
GTCGAGCGTCGAGCCTCCGATAAGAGGCTCCCCTGCGTTCCCGGAGCCGTTGCACTGGGCAGCTTCTCCCGACAGTCCAGATGGGTTCCCCGGTCTCGTGTCGCATATGCGAGCCGGCGTGAGCGGGACGTAGGGACCTTTTGCAGTACCGGTCATCGCCACCTCCGGGGTGGCGGAGCCGGCTCCAGTGCCGGCAGAGCTCGCACCCGTGCGAGATGCGACCCGTGGAGAGGTCTCGTAGCTGGTAGTAGCGAGCCTGCTGGCTGGCTTGGCCAGGCCATGTAGGCGCGCTCCTGCAGTGGCAGCTGAAGCTGGCTGAGGCGACACTGCGACAACACCGGCAACCACGACGATACTGCCAAGCAGTGCTGCGATCCTCGGACGGAGATCTTGCACCGGGCTCCAAGCATAGCCCAGTTGGGTAATGTGGCGCGTGTTACTCCTGTACAGGGTCCCCGAGTAGCTGGAACGCTGCTTCGGGCGGTGACTGTGCCGCCGTGACAGCTCTCCCGACGACTATGAGATCTGCGCCCGCGGCAAAGGCGGAGGTGGCTGTGGCGACCCGCTCCTGGTCATCGCGCCTCGCGCCAGGGCCTCGAATCCCGGGCACAACACAGAGCAAGGGGCCGGCCAGAGCCCGTAGCATGCCCAAGTCGTCGGCGGCACAGATGATCCCCGCACAGTGAGCGGCCCTGGCGCTCTGCACTCGGGAGATCAGGACACCTGGATCTCCCAGGGCCTCGCTCGTGAGAACGCTGACGGCGAGGATGCCAGGTTCGAGCATCCGATGCTCCGTTGCACCGGGCATCTCCTCCCTATGAGCCGGCGCAGCCGAGATCGCCTGCCTGGAGCGGCCCTCAGCGAAGCCTTCGACTGCCGCTTCGAGCATCCTCTCTCCGCCGCTGGCGTGAGATGTCACCCAGCGAGCGCCCGCCGTGGCAGCGGCCCGTGCCGCATGATGGACGGTGTTCGGGATGTCGTGGAGCTTCAGATCGGCGAACACCTCGAAGCCCTGGGCGCGGAGAACTCGAATCGCATCAGGACCGACCGAGGTGAAGAGCTGAAGCCCTACCTTCACCACGCCGAACCATGGCTCCAGCGCGCCGGCCAGGGCAAGCGCCTCGTCGAGACTGTCCACATCGAGCGCGAGGATGCAGCGCTCGCGAGCTATTCCAGAGGCTCTATCCTCCCCCGATTCCGGACGGTCGCTCCCCTGGTTGTGACTGGTCGCCATCACGATATCGCTCCGGGGGCCGGCGCCTCCAGCGGAGCAGTGACCCTTCGCCTTCCTCCTACGGCGTGCGCTGCAGATACCAGATCACGAGCCGCCTGCACTCCATGCGCCTCACACCACGAGAGGAGCTCCCCTAGTATCCTGGTGGCCGCCCGCGGATCGACGAGACTCGCCGTGCCGATCTGCACCGCGTCAGCTCCCGCCATCATCATCTCCACGGCGTCGCGCCCGCTCATGATCCCCCCGGTCCCGATGATCGCAGCATCCGGAAGGGCTTCTCTGCACTCATAGACCGCTCGCACGGCACAGGCGTGCAAGGCAGGGCCGGAGAGACCCCCGGAGACGCCTGGCAGAACAGGTGCACGGTGTTCTATGTCGATCACGACGCCAGGGAGAGTGTTCACGAGGGTGAGCCCATCGGCTCCAGCCAACGTCGCGGCCCTCGCCACAGCGGTGAGATTTGCTGTGCCGGGCGCCAGCTTTACCCATATCGGCAGGGGGCATGAGCGCCGGACGGCAGAGACTGCCAGCGAGGTCGCCTCACCCGAGAAGCAGAACGGCTCCTCCAGCCTGTCCAGGTTCGGGCAGCTCAGGTTCAGCTCGACGGCGATCACGCAGCTCGGCAGGCCGGTCAGATACGCAGCAGCCCTACCCAGCTCCTCCACGCTGCGTCCCCAGATGCTGACGACCACTCGGGCGCCGGTCGCGGCAAGGGCTGGCAGCTCATCGTTGATCCAGCGCTCCATGCCAGGTCCCTGCAGTCCAACACTGTTCAGCAGCCCTGTGCCATTCGGCAGGGGCGCCAGGCGTGGGGGCGGGTTCCCTGGCCAGGGGTCCGCGCTCAGGGATTTCACCACGAGTGCCCCGACTAGCGAGAGGTCGAGGAAAGCAGCCATCTCGGCCCCGTGCCCGGCAGTGCCCGATGCCAGGCAGATAGGGTTTTCGAGCACGAGGGGGCCGACGGTGGCCCTCAGGTCAAGACCCGGCAAGGCGATGGTACTCCTGCAGCGACACCACCTGGCCCGGATCGTCACGCAGGGCGGCGATGGCGGAGACTGCCGCCCTGGCAGCAGCCATAGTGGTGATGCATGGCACGTGATGGGCCAGCGCAGCCTGGCGGATACGCCAGCCATCAGCACGCGGACCCTGGCCGCGGGGCGTGTTTATTACCAGAACGAGCTTTCCCGACGCCAGGAGCTCCACCGAGTCGGCCATAGCACCCACCTCGCCAGTCTCTTCACGACTCGATGGCTCGCCGGCATCGGATACCTTCGCCACGAGGGTACATACTGCGACACCGGCACCAGTGAGGGCCGCGGCCGTGCCTTCGGTTGCCGCGATCTCGAAGCCGAGCGCCTGCAGAGCACTCCCGACCTCGATAGCCGAAGGCTTATCTCTATCGGCCAGCGATAGGAATACCAATCCGGTGTTGGGCAGGGCGCTTCCAGCCGCCATCTGGCTCTTCGCGAAGGCCAAGGCGAATGTCGCGTCTATTCCCATGACCTCACCGGTCGACCGCATCTCTGGCCCCAGCAGCGTGTCTACCGCGGGGAATCTCTGGAAAGGTAGAACAGCCTCCTTCACGCATACGTATGGCGTCCGGCCTGCGCCTGCCCAGACGGCGCCCTGGCTCGCACGATTGCCCAGCCAGGCAAGAACCTTCGGGTCTGAGCTCACCAGCCTGCGGGCAGCGCCCCCCACCACCCATCCCTCCGATAGGAGCTCGCGCCACGTCGATCCCGCCATTAGGCGGGCCGCACACTTCGCTACGGGAACGCCGGTTGCCTTTGCAACGAACGGCAGTGTCCGGCTGGCGCGTGGATTGGCTTCGAGCACGAAGACCCGGCCATCTTTCACTGCATACTGGACATTCAGAGGGCCCCGTACATCGAGAGCGTCTGCCAGGGCCACTGTATTGTCCTCGATCACACCTATCACCGCGGCATCGAGCGTCTGCGGCGGGAGGGCACACGCCGAGTCTCCCGAGTGAACCCCGGCCTCCTCGACATGCTCCATGACCCCAGCGATCAGGCAGGCACCCTCCCTGTCGCGCAACGCATCCACATCCACCTCGGTGGCGTCCTCGAGAAACCTGTCGATCAGAACGGGCCGCTCACCTGATAGACCACCTGCGAACATCTCGCCCATCACCCGTTCGAGCTGATCCGCATCGTAGACGATCTCCATGGCACGCCCACCCAGGACATAGCTTGGCCGGACCAGAACCGGGTAGCCGATCTCCCTTGCCGCGATCCGGGCATCTGCCGGATTCGTAACGCTCATGCCAGGTGGCTGCTCTATCGCCAAGCTGCTGCACAGCTCGTTCCAGCGCTCCCTGTCCTCTGCGGTGTCGATCGCCCGTGGCGCAGTACCGAGGACGAGGCTCTCGTCGAGCCCAGCAGCGAGCTCCAGCGGCGTCTGCCCCCCCAGCCCCACCATCACGCCCGAGGGCCTCGGCTCCTCCCCATCATGCTGCCCGGTAAGCCCCCCTTCTTCCAGGATCCCGGCGAGCCCCTCGGCTTCCAGGATCCCGGTGAGCCCCTCGGCTTCCAGGACATTGGCCAGGTCCTCACCGGTAAGGGGCTCGAAGTAGAGCCGATCGCTCGTATCGTAGTCGGTAGATACTGTCTCCGGATTGCAGTTCACCATGACCGCCTCATATCCGGCATCGTGCAACGCCATCGCTGCATGCACGCAGCAGTAGTCGAACTCGATGCCCTGGCCGATCCGGTTCGGACCAGATCCCAGGATGACGACTCGCGGAAGCCGGCTCAGTGCGCTCTCGTCCTCTTCCTCGTAAGTCGCGTAGTAGTAGGGCGTCGATGCGGCGAACTCGGCGGCGCAAGTATCAACCGTCTTGAACGTCGCCCGCACGCCACAGGCGAGGCGCGCATCCCTGACGGCATGCTGGTCTGTTCCCAGCATGCGGGCTAGATCCACGTCCGAGAACCCGAGCTGCTTCGCGTCCCGCCAGTCGCGCTCCCCCATGGTCGCTACCGTCTTGCCCGCTATGCTCCTGGCCGCCGTCGTGATCCCGCTCATCTGCTCGATGAACCAGGGGTCTATCCCCGATGCCTCATGTATCACCTCGATCGAGACGCCCCTCGACAGCAGCTCCGCCACCTCGAATATGCGCTCCGGAGATCCCATGGCTATACGGCGCAGCAGCTCTGCGTCTCCTGTAGCGGACAGGTCCCGAGCGACCTTACCGCCGAGAAGCCCGGAGTGCCCCTGCTCCAGAGCACGCAGGGCTTTCTGAAGGGACTCCGGGAAGGTGCGACCGATCGCCATAACCTCCCCTACCGACTGCATGCTCGTTCCTATCTCTCTCTTCGCCCCCGGTAGCTTCTCGAACGCGAATCGCGGAACCTTCGTCACCACGTAGTCGATGGTGGGCTCGAAGCTGGCCGGTGTAGCTTTCGTGATGTCGTTGGTGATCTCGTCAAGGGTGTAGCCTACGGCCAGACGAGCTGCGATCTTCGCTATGGGGAACCCTGTAGCCTTGGATGCGAGCGCACTCGAGCGCGACACCCGTGGGTTCATCTCTATGACGAGTTGCGTGCCATCGCTCGGGTCGACCGCGAACTGGATGTTCGATCCCCCTGTCTCGACGCCCACCCGGCGAATGCAGGAGAACGCGGCGTCGCGCATGATCTGGTATTCGACGTCCGACAGTGTCTGGGCAGGCGCCACGGTGATCGAATCCCCGGTATGGACGCCCATCGGGTCGAGGTTCTCTATGCTGCAGACCACGACGCAGTTATCAGCCCGATCTCGCATCACCTCGAGCTCGAACTCCTTCCATCCCGTGATCGAGCGCTCCACCAGGATCTCGGTCACAGGGCTGGCGTCGAGCCCCCTGGCAGCAAGGCTCTCCATCTCTCGCCTGTTGGGAGCTATGCCCGTACCCTCGCCACCCAGAATGAACGAGGGACGTATCATGATGGGATAGCCAATGCTGTCAGCTATCTCGAGTGCCTCGCCGATATCGTGGGCGAAGCCTGATGCCGGCACGGCGAGACCGATCTCGGTCATCGCGGCCTTGAACTTGTCCCTGTTCTCCGCCGTCCGTATGGCCTCAGCGCTGGCGCCGATGAGCTCCACCCCGTAGCTCTCGAGTGCGCCCAGGTTCACGAGCGCCATGGCGACGTTCAGGGCAGTCTGCCCCCCCAGGGTAGGCAGGAGAGCCTGCGGTCGCTCACGCTCGATCACGCGGGCCACGACATCGGGCGTAATGGGCTCCACGTAGGTACGCCACGCCATCTGGGGATCGGTCATTATCGTCGCCGGATTCGAGTTCACGAGCACGATCTCGTAGCCTTCCTCTGCGAGCACCCGGCACGCCTGCGTACCGGAGTAGTCGAACTCACAGGCCTGCCCGATCACTATAGGACCCGATCCTATAACGAGGATACGTTCTATGTCGGTCCTGGCGCCCATAAGACCTCCCTGGCCGCTCTCACCGGTGCGACCCCATGAGAGAGCGGAATGACTCGAATAGGTAACGAGCGTCGTGTGGCCCGGGACCGGCCTCGGGGTGGTACTGGATCCCGATAGCTCTGGCCGCGCCCACCTTGAACCCTTCCAGCACCCCGTCATTCAGGTTCACGTGTGTGATCTCTGCTCGCGGGAGCGAATCGCCGCGCAGAGCGTAGTTATGATTCTGGCTCGTGATCTCGACATGCCCAGTTCCGAGATCCTTCACAGGATGGTTCCCCCCGTGGTGCCCGAACGGCAACTTGTACGTGGTGCCGCCGAGAGCGCGCCCCAGGAGCTGATGGCCCAGGCATATGCCGAGCAGCGGGACGGCGCCGACGAGGTCGGATACCGCATCTACCGCCCAGTCCAGCGCGGAAGGGTCGCCAGGACCATTCGACAGGACGACCCCGTCGGGGCTCATCGAGAGGACTTCGGCCGCCGTCGTAGAAGCGGGCACCACCTGGACAGATGCGAACCTGGCGAGCTGCTCGAGCATTGTCTGCTTTATACCGAAGTCATAGGCCACGACGCGCCATGTCCCACTACCTACCGTATATACCTCGCGGGTCGAGACAGCAGACGCCAGGTCCATGCCGTCGGTGCCATGAGCAGAGGCAGCGGATTCGCTGAGCGCTGCCTCGTCTGCGGTGCCGAAGGCGCATGGCAGCGCACCGTGATCTCGTAGCACCCGCGTGAGCCGCCGCGTATCCACCCCTGTCATAGCGGGGATGCCGTGGCGCAGCAGGAACACCTCGAGGGGTTCCCTTGCGCGCCAGTTGCTCGGGGAGGGCGTCATCTCCCTAGTGATCACGCCAAGGCACCTGGGCCTCGGGGATTCGTCATCGGCTGGCGTGACTCCGTAGTTGCCAATGTGTGGATAGGTGAAGGTGACGATCTGGCCGGCATAGGACGGATCGGTAATGACCTCCTGGTAGCCGGTCATAGTCGTGTTGAAAACGAGCTCCCCTGTCGTGATCCCGTTTTCGCTGGCCGCACCGAGTACCTCTCCCCGGAAAACGCTGCCGTCCGACAGCACCAGGAGTCCGGGCTCCTTCCTCCCTGCGGCCCGCTGCCTGGGGCCAGCAAGCGCGGCGTGGTTGCCTGCGGCTCTGCTCCCTGCGTCGGCTGGGCTCATGCCTCCGGCAGCTGGGCTCCCTGCGTCGGCTGGGCTCATGCCTGCGGCTCCCCTGCTACGAGGACGGTTTCTCCTCCTACGACTGTATGGATCACCCTTCCCGTGAGCTCCATCCCTCTGAACGGGGTGTTCCGGCTCTTGCTCGCGAGCCTGGCCGGGTCAACGGTCCACCTATCTCGGGGATCGAACACGCACAGGTTGGCAGGTCCACCACGCTTCAACGGACCACCATGCTCCCCCGCCAGGCCCGCTATGGCAGCT
>DAHXND010000212.1 GCA_027366675.1 Acidimicrobiales bacterium | reverse complement strand
GGCTGCCCGCCTGGTTACCGGCCTCGCGATAGGAGCCGACTTCGCAGTGGTCTTTCCCTTCGTCTCGGAGATAGCTCCCCTGCACCGCCGGGGCCGTTCCATGGCTTGGATAATGTGGGCAGCCAACTTCGGCGTCCTGGCTGCTTACGGTCTGGGAGCCCTCTTCCTGGCCACGGGTGCTGACGGATGGCGCCTCACTCTCGCCATGGGAGTGCTTCTCGCTCTTCCGATACTGATCCTTCGTTCCAAGCTGACGGAGTCGCTGAACTGGCGGGCTCAGAGGGTGGCAAGCATACGTGCGATAGTCGCGCTGCTATCCGACAGGGAGCATCGGGGTCAGATTATAGTAGGAGCGCTGTCCACGTTCCTCTACCAGGCAAGCGATCAAGGGCTGACACTAGTCCTGCCTCTACTGCTCGCCAGTGTCCTGGGGGCGAGCGCTGCTGCGGGTGCGGCCGGGGCAACGGCTGTGAAAGCCGTCACGGTCCCAGCAGCTCTCCTCACTGTGGTCCTGATCGAACGGGTGGGGCGCAGGCCGCTCCAGGCTGTCGGGTTCCTCGGTAGGGCTGCCGCTTTCGGGGCTCTCGGTGGCCTGCTCGTCGCTGTCGCTCACATCTCGGCGGTGCTCGTGGGAGTGCTACTCGCGCTGGGGTACCTTTTCGGAGCTGCAGGCCCGGACAAGACAACCGTGATAGTTCCGGCCGAGCAGTTCACCCCGGCAACCCGGGGAAGCGTCCAGGGGATAGCACAGGCAGGAGGCAGGCTCGGCGGCATAGTGGGTGTCACTCTCTACGGTGTCCTCGCTACGGTTGGGGGCGCAGGGGCTGGCGTGCTCCTATTCGCCGGGACGGCTCTTCTCGGGGGGGTCGTCACCATGGCGGGCCTGAGGGAGACAGCGCCAGGCGGGCGGGTGCTGGCCTCCAGCGCCAGCCGCAGGCACCACTAGCGAGTCCACCGGGTAACGGGAAAGACGCAAGTCAACGCGTCTCGAACTTGTCTGGGCCGTGCCTGGCGAAGTAGTAGTGAACGCTACGTGACGCGATATCAAACATCACGTCCGTCATCTCGTCCACGGACCATTCATTATTCCGAAAGAAGAAGCTTCCTCTGTTGAATTGCTGGTCGTCGCCCTCGTTCACAACGCTGACACGATTCAACGGTCCGAACATCGCGATAGTGACCACCCTGTCAACGATGCTGCTCGCGGGAGAGAAGTCATAGCCGTAGCCGAAACAGACGAACGGCATAATTCCTTCGCTCAAGAAAGCGGACCGAAAGCCGATCACATTCTTGCCCAGGCGTTCGATTGCGTTCCCCATTGCCTGTCGCGGCAGTCCTTCCGTTGCGCGCAAGTCGTTTGTGCCTTGGTGTTTCACCTCGGTAACGAGGACGGGATGCAAGTTCGCCTCCCGATCCTGTATAGACAGGATGCCGCCATCGGGCTTTATGAAGGAGGTTGGTCGCACATCTGCGAACTCCACCTCTGGAAAATGCACCCGTAGTCGAGTAACGATAGCCGATAGTAGCCAGGACTTCTCGTGTTGAAAGGTTGCCATGGGAAACTCGATTCCTAGCCGGTCAATAGTCGAGACCAGAGCTTTGATTACGGCCGACTCTTGCTCTTTCGACGTTGCATTGATGACAGTTCCAGTTCGTTGGACTCGCAGCTGATCTCTCCGAGCCATCGTCAGCCCGTTGCCTTTTCGAGGATGAATAGATGCTCAGTAACGTGGATGTCGCGCCCCCTAAGATTGCGGCTCCCCCTGAATGTGTTGTACTGGGTAGCGACCTCCGTGAAGGTCCCAAGGCTGCTCAACAGGGCCCGCATCTCTTCCGGCGCAATAAATCCTTCGTCGTTATAAGAGATCAACACGAACTTGGCGTCTAGTTCAGTTGCCAACTCTGACAGGGCCGTCAATGCGCGTCCGCGGACGTTGTAGTCAGATCGGGTCCAGTCCACAGGTATGCCGGATACTCTGCTGATTTCTGTTGGTTCCTCATAGTCCGTCAGCAGGTTCAGCATGAAGTAGTTGGACCCGTAGGGATGCTGGTTGTAAGGAGGATCGAGGTACGCGAGGTCGAAACCGCCAACCTTGCGCGCCAGCACGTTCGCATCCATCTGGAAGACTTCACTGTCGCACTGGAAACGACTAAGGACCGGCGGCTCAATGGTGATTCGCTTGCAGATTCGACTTAGGGCGTCCCGGCCCGTACCTCCGAAGCGCCCAATGCCAGTGTCCCTGTCCTTGTAGAAGCCCTTGAAGACGCCCGCTGTGTTGGCGTGGACGGATGCTTCGCAAAGCAAGGGGCCCAGTAGGAGCGATCGTAGGTGAACCGGTAGCTGGTTGAGAAGTTGCCGGTAGGTATCGAGACGGCGCGCGTTCTCCCTGGTATAGAACACGCGGTCTTCAGGCGTGATGTTGGAATCGTCGCGTGGGGCATAGAGACGCTCAATGAATCCGCTTCTAGGTGGGCCATCCTCTACAAGCAAGTTGAGTTCTTGGGCAGCAGCGCGTACACCTTGCCAATCGACGGTGGCTCGGTTCGCTAAGTAGCACTCAGCGACGGCGCGCGCGTAGTTCTCGATGTCGTTAGACACGAGCTCGGACGCGAATTGCTTGAACAAGCGGCTGACGACTCCCGCACCAGCAAAGGCGTCGAGTAACCGCAGCCGCTTCTTGCCGAGTCGCGAACGCACGTCCTCTATGGCCGCCGCAATCGGCCCTAGCAACGCTCGCTTGTTCCCGATGTAGGTCACAAGCTGCTTAGTTAGGAAGCTCGGGTCCTCTTCGCCATCCATATCAGCGAAGAGGGATGGCTGTACCAAAACCATCATACCTTGGCACCGTGCGGATTACGGACGATGGAGTCGGACTTACATGCGAGACAACGGTAATATCCCTCAATCTCGCGGGTTTGGATTCGACTGACAGCGCCGCACCCGGGGCAGGTTGGAGTTTCGTGCCACCGACAGTTCTCGATATAAGACCTGGCCTCTCGCTCGGTTGGTAAATGCTTAGAGAATACGTACGTCGAGACGATCACTCCCTCACTCATGATTCCAGCTTACATAGCTGTAGTTAGGGTGTGAGCTATTTAAGTCCCCTCAGGTGAACCGAGGGGAGCGCGATGCGATTTCGTAGCCAGATGGAGTGTCCACGTCATCGAACTCAGCGTCTCCCACCAGATGACCCCATAGCTCCGGCCCGGCGAGCAGCGCCTCGTCATCGCTCTCGAGCAGGGCACGCATGCTGAGCTGTCCTTTGGCCAGCAGGCTGGCGGCCCGCTCCCTGCAGTGGGACGCCCAGCGGGAAGCGAGAACCTGGGGAGCTCCGTGCACGACAGGCACCACGGTCTGGTCCTCTGGCCAGCAGGCGAGCCAGCGCAGCAGGCTCACCCCGAGGAACGGCAGGTCGCACGCCACGCAGACGGCTGGTCCGGCGTGGCCCCCGCAGGCCAGGCTGTCGCCCGCGAGGCTGCTCCACGCTCCCTCCAGGGCTGCGAGAGGTCCCTGTCCGAGATGCGCGTCCGGGTGCGCCGGCAGGTGCGAGTAGCCGGGTCCGGCCTCGATCACGGGAGAAAGCCCCGCATCGAGCAGCCGTTCGGCGATGTCCTCTGCCAGGGTCCTGCCGTTCCATGAGAGCGCAGCTTTCGCTGTTCCCATGCGGCGGCTGCTTCCCCCGGTGAGCAGGATGCCGGCTGCGCCCATGGGCCTCACGAGCTATCGACGGTGCCTGTCTCTAGCCTGAGAGCCGCTTCGCTGCCGAGAGCGCCTGAGCGGGGGATACGCCTGCGCGCGCGGCGAGCCACGTAGATATAGGCGCTGCGCTGCGCTCGGATGCGTGGGCTGCGGTGCCTGCCAGGGCAAGGAGATCCTCGATCTCCTCGGGGCTCGGCTCGTCGACCCCGAGCTCCGATGCAAGGCGGGAGATCCAGGACGCCGCAGTCTCTGCCATACATGCAGATCATACCGAGCCGGAGCGGTGACCGAGCCGGAGCGGTGACCGGGCCGGGCGACCCTACCAGCCGCCCGCCGATCAGCGAGCCCAGCCCGCATATCCGGCGCACCTTCGATCCCGATCTCGGGCGCCAGCAGGTGGGCGCGGCGAGCACGGCTCGTAGACTGCGGTCGTGGCAATGGCCCCGAGAGAGCACGCGCTCGTACCCGGCCTTCCCGGCGTGCGCCTGGCGGCCGTGAGGGAGGAACGCCTGAGCGTGGACGAGTGCCTGGATTCCGTGAGGTGCCCCTCCTTCGGAGGGATGGTCGTGTTCGTGGGGTCTGTGCGGGACCATGACGCAGGCGCCGCTGTCGATGCGCTCGAGTACGAGGCCCACCCCGATGCTGGGTTCTACCTGCTCGCGGTGGCCGAGGAGGTAGCGGGCCGCTTCCCCGGGTGCGCCCTGGCCGTGACTCACCGGGTGGGCTTTCTCGCCATAGGAGAGCTGGCTGTGGTGGCAGCAGCGGCCGCTCCGCACCGCCAGGAGGCTTTCGAGGCAGCCAGATCTCTCATAGACACGCTGAAGCAGCGAGTACCCATCTGGAAGCTCGAGCACCGGGCGGGCGGTTCCCAGGTCTGGGTGGGCTGCGAGGACGACCAGCAGGAGGGGGACGACCACCGGCAGGGGAGCGATCACCGGCAGTGGAACGACTACCAGGAGGGGGATCACCGGCAGTGGAGCGATCACCGGGCTGTTGGCGATGGAGGGCGTCATGGCGTGGGGTAAGGATCTGCCGGGTCCCCTCCGCAGCGTGGACGAGCACGTCGCTGAAGCTCTAGGGCTCGCAGGGCCACTCCTGCCGGTGGAGCTCGAGCTCACGGAGGCGGCCGGTCATTACCTCGCCGAGCGGGTTGTCTCGCCATGGCCGCTGCCCCTTTTCGACAACTCCGCGATGGATGGCTATGCGCTGCGCAGCGCCGACGTGGTCGGTGCCTCCCGCAGCGCGCCTGTGGCTCTCGAAGTGCGAGGAGACATACCTGCCGGCCCGATAAGGGGGAGCCTCCCATCCGTCGATTCCCCAGGTGGGGCCGTCGATTCCCCAGGCGGGGCCATCAGGTCGCCAGGCGGGGCCGTCAGGATCATGACAGGGGCTCCGATCCCACCCGGCGCCGATGCAGTGGTCCCGGTCGAGGCAACCGATGCCGGGATGCACCGGGTCCGCGTCTACGAGGCCGTGCCCGCGGGGGCGAACGTGCGTGCCGCAGGCGAGGATGCCTCTCGTGGAGACGCTGTTCTCGCAGCGGGTGACTTGATCGGGCCAGCCCAGGTGGCGCTCCTCGCCTCGGTTGGCATAGCGAGGGTTACCTGCCACAGAGCTCCACGCGTAGCGATATTCTCTACCGGTGACGAGCTGGTGGAGCCAGGGGAGATGCCGGGACTCGGGCAGGTTCCCGAGTCGAACTCCTATGCGCTCGCTGCCGGTGTGGCACAGCTGGGCGCCCGGCCATGGCGACTCGGCTCTGTCCCGGACGACCCCGGCGCCCTCCGCCAGCTCCTCGACAGGGTAGGCGCCGAGGCGGACATGGTGATCTCCAGTGGTGGAGTCAGCGCCGGAGCCTTCGACGTCGTGAAGGAGGTGCTGGGTGGGTCAGGAACTGTGAGCTTCGTGAAGGTCGCTATGCGCCCGGGGATGCCACAGGGGATAGGAACGCTTGGCAACGGGGTACCATTCTTCGGGCTTCCCGGGAACCCTGCGAGCGCTCTCGTGTCATTCACTGTCTTCGTGGTTCCAGCGATAGGCAAGATGATGGGATCCCCGAGCCCGCTCCGCAGGCCGGTCATGGCGAGGAGCACGGAGCGGCTGCAGTCGGTAAGGGGTAAGCGTGAGTACCTGAGGGTTCGGGCGGAGGTGACGCCTGAAGGAGCGCTGAGTGTCAGGGGTGCAGGAGGCAGGGGCTCGCACCTGGTCGCCGGCATGGCCGCGGCCAATGCTCTCGCCGTGGTTCCCGAGGACTGCGACGAGGTCCGAGCAGGCGAGGAGGTGGGGGTCCTACCGTGGTCCGGGCCCTGGTGGTAACCGTATCGGATCGGAGCTCGAGAGGCGAGCAAGAGGATCGCTCGGGGCCGCTCCTGGCATCTCTCCTGGCAGCGGAGGGGCTTCATGTCGAGGGTCCGGTAGTGGTGGGAGACGATCGCTCCAGGATAGAGGATACCCTGCGCGCAGCCATCGCAGAAGGCTATTCTCTGGTCGTAACCACAGGAGGGACTGGTCTTGGTCCGAGAGACGTGACGCCGGAGGCCACCAGGGCCGTCATCGAGCGAGAGGCGCCTGGTATCGCTGAGTGCATACGGGCAGCAGGAGCCATGAAGGTGCCGGCAGCCTGGCTTTCCCGTGGGTGTGCGGGCATAGCTCGCCATACCCTCGTGGTAAACCTGGCTGGCTCTCCCGGGGCAGTCTCCGACGGGGTGGCTGCGATGGCGTCTTTCCTCGGTCACGCGATCGACCAGCTCGGCGGCGGGGATCATCCCCCGGCGAACGGGGGCAGCACCTCGACGGTGTCGCCGGCAGCGAGCTCCAGGGAGGCAACAGAGCGCGACGGCACCTGAACGCCGTTCACGAGCAGCACAGAGCGATCGAGCAGAGCCGCGAAGCGTGAACCGTAGCATCGCCGCAGTGCCTCCAGCAGCTCTGTGCCGTTCCTCGCCGAGATGTCTTCGGTGGTGGTGCCGGTGATCGACCTGGCCGCGGCCCAGTAGGTGATGTGCACGAGCGGGGCGGTGGTGTCACCGGGGGACGAGCCACTCCCGGCTGCAGCCGCGCTGGCGGGCATATCGCCGCATGCGCCGGGCCGGAAAGCGCCAGCGTCGTTTCGTGGAAGAATAGGCGACATGGGAGCAGTTCGACTAGGTACGGCTCATGCTCCGGGGAATGGGAAAGGGAATGGGAGCGAGACGCCCATGCGCAGCAGCGTAGCGCCCGCGAGGACGCCGGTCGACCTCTTCTCTCTCCAGATCTTCGCGGACGTCGCTCGCATGGGCAGCGTGTCGCAGGCAGCTCGGGCACATGGCCTCTCGCAGCCCTCGGTCAGCCAGCGGATGTCCTTGCTGGAGCGGGCGGTCGGCATGGTCCTGATGGAACGCCGGACGACCGGGGTGCGCCTTACCGAGCAGGGTCTGCAGGTTCTCGAGCGGGCTCAGCATCTCCTGGCGGAGCAGCAGGCCTTTCATCTGGCCATAGAGGAGATCCGGTTGTCAGCGGGGGTTCGGCTGCATCTGTCCGCGAGCTATACGCTTGCCGAGCATCTGCTCCCAGGGTGGCTCGAGCCCTTTCATCGCGTCCATTCGGGGGTGGATGTAGAGCTCGAGGTGGGCAATTCCGAGCGCGTGATCCGGCGGGTCCGGGAGCGGAGGGCTGAGCTCGGTTTCGTCGAAGGACCCCAGATCCCACTGGACCTGGAGCGGGTCACGGTAGCCAGCGACGAGCTGGCCGTCGTGGTGGCGCCCGGCCACCCGTGGTCGAGGCGGCGCAGCAGAGTGCCGCTTGCCCTCGCTCTGGCGACCCCCATGGTGCTGCGCGAGCGGGGATCGGGCACCCGCCAAGCCTTCGAGCTCGCGGTCTCACGGGCCAGCAGCGGGGAGATGCCACTCGTGGCGCTGGAGCTGGGCTCCAGTGCTGCTGTGAAGGCTGCCGTGATGGAAGGCATCGGGCCGGGGGTGGTGAGCGCTCTTGCCGTGGAGGCGGAGGTCGCCGCAGGGGCGCTTATCGTCGTGCATGTCGAAGGCTTGGCGATGCATCGCAAGCTGCTCGCGGTGTGGCCGCTCGGGGTGAGCCTCTCGCCGGAGGCCCGAGCGCTCCTGTCAGTCATAGGGGTCGCGAACTGAGCGGTTATAGGGGTCGCCCGCTGAGCGAAATTCGCTAACGCTCAGTTTTCAGGAACGACGGTAGGGCACGAGGGCGCCTTGCGGGCGCATGGAAGCCGGTATGGGCTGCTCAGGCTGGGAGCCACTGTGAAGTCATAGCCTAAGCCTATGACTTCACAGGCAACAGGGGGCTTCCCGCCGGCGCTCCTGTTCGCCATGATCTTCCTGTGAGCCTCGCCGCCCCCGAGGACGCCGAGCGGCGCTGGGTCAAGATACTCGACCAGACACGCTGCATCGGCTGCCATGCGTGCACCACAGCGTGCAAGTCAGAGAACTCGGTCCCGGTCGGCGTTACCCGCACCTACGTGAAGGCCGTGGACGTCGGGATGTTCCCGCAGGTCCGTAGGGCTTTCCAAGTGACACGGTGCAACCAATGCGACGATCCACCGTGCGTAGCTGCCTGCCCGACCGAGGCGATGCACCGAAGGCCTGACGGGATCGTGGACTTCGACAAGTCTATCTGCATAGGGTGCAAGGCTTGCATGGCAGCGTGTCCCTACGACGCCATATTCATCAATCCCGAGGATCACTCAGCAGAGAAGTGCAACTTCTGTGCTCATCGCATAGAGATCGGCCTCGAGCCCGCCTGCGTTGTTGTCTGCCCTACGGAGGCGATCCGGGTAGGTGATCTCTCGGATGTGAACGGCCCTGCGGCGGCGGCGGTGTACCGCCAGCCGGTCCAGGTGCGCCGGCCGGAGAAGGAGACCAGGCCGAAGGTCTTCTATCTAGGGGCGCACAAGGCCACCCTCGACCCTCTCGGAGCCTCTCGCCCCGAAGGCGGCCTGTACGCCTGGGCGGGGCAGGGGCTCGTGCGTCCCGGGCAGCGTGCGAGCGGGAAGCTACCGGTGGTGAGGGGGCGCATCGCTTCACCCCGAAGGGGCCGCATCGCTACCTCTGGCGACCGGGGTCCCGGCCCGCGGGCCGGGGGCCGCATCGCTCCACCCCGAAGGGGCCGCAGCGCTGCGCCAGGCGGTAAGCCCCGGCTGTCCAGACGCAGCTGGCATCTGCCCGTGGGTGCGGGCCATCCCTACGAGGCCAACACGAGCGGGGAGGCGACAGTCGCCTACGACGTCCCCCACCAGGCGCCATGGGACTGGCGGGTCAGCCTTTACACGTGGACGAAAGGTATAGCGGCCGGCGCCTACCTGGTGCCGTTGCTGCTCGTTCTCTCCGGGCAGATCCCATGGAGCGCCACCCTCTTCGAGTGGGTGGGGCCGCTGGTGGCGCTGGGCGCGCTCGGCGCCACCGGGATCCTGCTCGTCTGGGATCTGGAGCATCCCGAGCGGTTCTACCTGATATTCCTGAGGCACCATTGGCGGAGCTGGCTGGTGCGCGGTGCATTCGTCATCGGCGCTTATTCGGGCGTGCTGGTGCTCCAGCTCGTCGCAAGCGGCATCGGATCTTCTCTCATGTCCGAGGTACTGGCGTGCTTCGGCCTTCCTCTCGCTCTGATGACGGCGGCATACACCGCGTACCTGTTCGCCCAGGCGAAAGCCCGGGACCTATGGCAGAGCCCGTTGCTCCCCCCACAGCTCGTGGCCCAGGCGCTCATGCTTGGAACCGCTGTGTCCTACTTCGCTGCCAGAGCCCTCGGGCAGTCCCTCCTCGCTCGTCATATCGGGATCGGGCTAACTGGTCTTGCGGCGATCGACGTATTGCTCGTGGTCGGTGAGCTCACGATCGGCCACGTGACCGCCCACGCGAGGCTCGCGGCAGACGAGATCCTCTTCGGGCGCTTCGCCCGCTTCTTCTGGGTAGCTGCAGTGCTGCTTGCTATCTCCATATCCACGCACTGGATAGGTTTGGCCGGGGCCGGGGCTGCCTTCGTGGGAGTGCTTCCCTACGAGCACTCATTCGTCCAGGGTGGCCAGGCGGTTCCGCTCGCATGAGAACACCTGACGTAGGCGATGGTGGTCAGGCGGTTCCCCTCGCATGAGAACACCTGACGCAGGCGATCTGGATCGCCTTGGGGCAAGGGTAAGAGCCGCCAAGCAGGATGTGGAGGCGAGAGGCGAGACCTTCTACCCCGGACCTTCGAAGATGCATCTGGCATCCTTCCCGCCGAAGGAGCGTTGGGACTCCTGGGTGGAGCTCGACAGCCGCGCATGGCCAGAGCGCGTAGAGCACCGCTACATGCTCGTACCCACTACCTGCTTCAACTGCGAGTCGGCTTGCGGCCTGCTCGCCTATGTGGACCCGGACACGCTCAGCGTGGCCAAGTTCGAGGGGAACCCGGAGCACCCTGGCTCCCGTGGACGCAACTGCGCCAAAGGACCGGCGACCATCAACCAGGTTACGGATCCGGACAGGATCCTATATCCGCTGAAGAGAGTGGGGGAACGGGGGAGCGGTCGCTTCGAGCGTGTTGGCTGGGACGAGGCCCTTAACGACATAGCAGGACGGATCAGGCGCGCCCTCGAAGAAGGGCGCCAGAACGAGATAATGTGCCACATCGGGCGCCCGGGGGAGGACGGTTACACGGAGCGGGTGCTTGCTGCCTGGGGGGTGGATGGGCACAACAGCCACACGAATGTCTGCTCGTCCGGTGGGAGGGCGGGCTACCAGTGGTGGATGGGCATCGACAGGCCGAGTCCCGACTACGCCAACGCGAAGGTCATATTCCTGATCAGCGCGCACCTGGAGACCGGCCATTACTTCAACCCGCACGCGCAGAGGATCACCGAAGCGAGGGCAAACGGGGCGAAGGTGATAGTTCTAGATACCCGCCTCTCGAACACAGCTACGCACGCCGACCACTGGCTGTCTCCCTGGCCAGGGTCTGAGGCCGCGATATGCCTGGCCATAGCCAACCACCTGATCCAGACGAGGCGCTACGACGCTGGTTTCGTGCGCCGGTGGTGGAACTGGGAGGAGTACATGGAGGCGTGCCGCCCTGATCTCCCTCCAACATTCGAGTCATTCGAGGCAGTCCTGTCGAAGCTCTATTCCGGCTACACGTTCGAGCTCGCCGCCCGAGAGTCGGGGATCGAAGCTGGCGTCCTGGAAGAGGTAGCGGAGATCGTCGCAGGGGCCGGCACAAGGTTCGCTGCGCACAACTGGCGCTCTGCCGCGGCTGGCAACCTCGGGGGCTGGCAGGTGTCGCGAAGCCTCTTCCTCGTATCCGCGCTCCTCGGAGCTGTTGCCACAGAGGGTGGCACCTTCCCGAACGCCTGGAACAAGTACGTTCCACGCCCCCCGTACATGCCAGCGCACCCGAATACCTGGAACGAGCTGACCTGGCCGATCGAGTATCCACTGGCGATGAACGAGATGAGTTTCCTCCTTCCCCATCTCCTGAAGGAGGGGCGGGGTCGCCTGGAGGTCTACTTCACTCGTGTCTACAACCCGGTCTGGACGAACCCGGATGGCTTCAGCTGGATAGAGATGCTGAAGAACGAGGAAAAGGTCGGGTGCTATGTCGCTCTGACTCCCACCTGGAACGAGACATCTTACTTCGCCGACTACATCCTGCCTATGGGGCATAGCTCAGAGCGGCACGATCTGCATTCCTACGAGCAGTACGACGGGCAGTGGATAGCGTTTCGCCAACCGGTCGTGAGGGCGGCACGCGAGCGGCTCGGCGAGAAGGTGGAGAGCACGCGCGAGGTGAACCCTGGAGAGGTCTGGGAGGAGAACGAGCTCTGGATAGATCTATCGTGGAGGATAGATCCGGACGGGAAGATGGGCATCCGCCGGTATTTCGAGGAGCCCGATCATCCGGGGGAGAAGCTGACGGTCGATGGCTACTACGGCTGGATCTTCGAGCACTCCGTCCCAGGCCTGCCCGAAGCGGCCGCTGCGCAGGGGCTCAGCCCTCTGGAGTACATGCGGCGCTACGGGGCTTTCGAGGTGAGGAAGGGAGTCGGCCGGCTCCACGAGGAGGAGGTGCCTGCCGGCGAGCTCGCGGATGTGGCCTATGGTCCGCATGGTCGTGTATACAGCGCTGCCCCACCGGCGGCATCGTCGAATATCGTTCCGGTCGGTTCACCTGATCCCGACCCCTCGGGGCGCCGCCCTGCCGGAGTGCTCGTGGACGGCGTGGTCTGCCGGGGCTTCCCTACCCCGTCTGGCAGGCTCGAGTTCTACTCCTCCACCCTCGCTGCGTGGGGATGGAGCGAAGAGGCGATCCCCGCCTACCTGCGCTCCCATGTCCATCGTGACGAGCTAGGGCCGGGGGAGAAGGTCCTGATATCCACCTTTCGCCTTCCCACTCAGATCCATACCCGCTCGGCCAACTCGAAGTGGTTGGACGAGCTGGCGCACACGAACCCCGTGTGGATGCATCCACAAGACGCGACGGAAGCAGGCGTCGTGACCGGGGACCTCGTGCGCGTGACGACAGCGATCGGCTACTTCGTAGCCAAGGCCTGGGTGACCGAGGGCATCAGGCCCGGCGTGGTCGCCTGCAGCCATCACATGGGCCGATGGAAGCTGTCAGGGGCAGAGGCATCTCAGCGCCAGGTCATGGCAACAGTGTCGATGCGCGAGGAAGGAGGAAGCTGGGCACTGGATCTGGAACGCGGCGTCGAGCCCTTCGAGTCGAGCGATCCGGACACCTCCCGTATATGGTGGACCGAGGTAGGCGTGCATCAGAACATGACATTCCCTGTTCACCCTGACCCGGTATCCGGCATGCACTGCTGGCACCAGGCCGTGAGGGTATCGAGGGCGGAGCCCGGGGACGCTGCTGGAGACGTGGCGGCTGACATCGACCGCTCTCATGCCATCTACGAGGAGTGGATGGAGCGGACCAGGGCAGCTGATCGCTACTCGCCCGATGGCACGCGCCGGCCTCGCTGGCTGATGCGGCCCCTGAAGCCGGGCAAGGATCTGTTCATCCTGCCAGGAGCGATCCGAAGGTGAGAGATCATGATCGGGGAGCGATCCGAAGGTGAGAGCGGGTGCTGTGGTGGATCCTGAGCTCTGGAGGGCGCTGGCCGTATTCGCCGAACCTCAGGCAAGCGCCCACGCCGAGCTCGCCGAGAGCCTCGAGCTGCCCCGTGCGCCAGACGCTGCGGAGTCCACGCGCGTGCTGGCGATGGAGGTCCATCCTTTCGCGTCTGTGTACCTGGGCGAGGCGGGGATGCTCGGTGGCGAAGCTTACGAGCGAGTAGCAGGTTTCTGGCGCGCGCTCGGCAGGACTCCACCTCCCGAGGCTGATCACTGTGCAGCTCTGCTGGGTCTCTGCGCATCGCTCGGCGAGGAGTCGCGCGCAGGTGACGTGTCCCATAGGTTACTTGCCTCACGGGCACTTGAGGCTCTCGTCTGGGAGCACTGCGTCACGTGGATGCCCATGTTCGCAGCGGGCCTTCGCAAGTGTGGGGTCCCGTTCTACGATGCGTGGGCAGGCCTTCTGATGAGAGCGCTCAGGGCAGAGACCGTGGCGTCCGGGCTGGCCGCTGCCGGGCTGGCCGGTGCCGGGCTGGCCGCTGCCGGGCTGGGTGGTGCCGGGCTGGCCGGTGCCGAGCTGGCCGGTGCCGAGCTGGCCGCTGCCGGGCTGCCTGCAGCACTTGCCGATCAGCCCGATGGCCTCAGCGCAGACGACATGGAAGACCCTTTCGTGCTCTGCCGCCGTCTCGTGGCTCCCATCCGCTGCGGGTTCGTCATTACGCGCTCCACGCTTCGGCAGATGGCCCGTGAGCTCGGTCTGGGGCTGCGAATGGGTGAGCGGTCCTATGTCCTTCAGTCATGCCTGGCACAGGACCCGTCAGGGGTGCTGTCCTGGCTGAGCGGGTATGCGTGCAAGGCAGCCGATGGCCACAGGGATCAGGCGGAGTGGCTCGGCCCGGTCGCTCTCTGGTGGGAAGGAAGGGCACGGTCGGCTGCTGGCGTGCTCGGGGCGGCATCGGGGCGGCCAGACTTCTCCGGGGTGCCGAGCTCCGGCTTGTCCAGGTAGCCAGCTCAGGTCCGGCAGGCGGGCACCTCGGGGTGGCGTTCGCGTAGCCAGGCCAGCTCGGCCTTGCCCATGGGCGTGGTCGGGGGCCGCAGGATGCTCGGCCAGATCTCCTCCGTGATGGCGCGCCAGTTGCCGGTTGCAGAGAGCCGCCCGAAGATAGCGAAGAGGCCCACGTTTATGCGTTGGAGGATGACGAAGGTGGCAGGCATGTTTGCCCACTTGACGACGTCGCCATGGGTGGCTCTGCCACCGATCAACCGGCGGGCAACCTGTGCGGCCCATTCTGGAGTGATCGTCATGGGACGATCCTCTCTTACGATGTCAAAGAACACGGACATGAACCGATCGACCGCCTCGTCGCTCACAGGAGCGCCCTGTGCTATGAACCCGAGCTCCTCGCTCGTCCTGCGCACGGCTGCGGCCGAGTGATCAAGGACACAGGCATCTATCATCTGGAGCATCTGCAGCCTGTCGTTCTCGGTGAACTCCTTGACGAGCCCGAAATCAAGGAAGGTCACCTGGCCGTCTGGTCCGAAGAGGTAGTTGCCTGGATGGGGGTCGCCGTTGAAAGCGCGCATGCGGTAGATGCTCCCGAAAGCGAAGCGGTAGATCGTCTCGGCTGCCAAGTCGCGCTCCACCTTGCTCCGAAGCTCCAGCTCCGAGAAGCGGATTCCCTCTGCCAGCTCCGAGGTTATGACCCGCCGGGTGGAGAGGGGGTCCAGCACCCGAGGCACCTTGATCGTGGGGTGACCTTCGTACCACGCGGCGAAGCGTGCCTGCCTGCGGGCCTCCAGCTCGTAGTCGAGCTCCTCTACGAGGCGCTCTCTCAGCTCGGCCGCCACTGCCTTGCCGTCGAGGCCCTTGAAGAGCAGTGGGCTCAGGAGAGCAGCCATGTCGGTGTTGTCGAGATCTGCGGCTATCGCGCTGGCGATGCCCGGGTACTGCACCTTCACGGCGACTGCCTGGCCTTCGTTGGTTATCGCCCGGTGGACCTGCCCGATCGACGCGGCTGCGATCGGATCGGGATCCCAAAGGGCGAAGGCGCGATCCGGAGGAGCACCCAGCTCTTCTTCTATCACGCGTGCCGCCAGCTCAGGTGCCATCGGTGGTGCATCGGCCTGGAGTGAGGACAGCGCCTGGCGCACCTCTTCCGGCATGGCATCGTCGACGAAGCTTGCAAGCTGGCCGAGCTTCATCATCGCTCCCTTCATGTTCCCGAGGGTGCGTGCGACCTCCTCGGCGCTGCGGAGCTCGAGCTCCCGGTCGAGGGACTCCCTGCGCGCCACGTTCGCGAACAGGCGTTGCGCGCGGTTGGCAGCGGCCCCTGCTCCGATTCTCGCTGCCATCGCGGCGATCTCACTGCCCCGTTCCAACTGGGCCAGCCTCCTCGGACGCTTTCCCCGCCGGCGGGCCCGGATCAGGGCGGCGAGTCCCGCCAGTGCCAACCCAGCCAGGACTACGCTTACGAAGCGTGGTCCTGGCCCGGGCTGTCCGGTTCTGCGTGCTCCTGGCCCGGGCTGTCCGGTTCTGCGGGCTCCTGGCCCGGGCTGTCCGGTTCTGCGGGCTCCTGCCCCGGGCGGGGCTGGTGCTCTGGCCCCAGGCGGGGCTGCCAGGTGGGGCCGATTGACCTGGGAGCCGCCAGTGGGGGAGAGTAGAGCGGTGCGTCTCTTCAGCATGAGCGCCACCACCTTCAGGCGTTTCACGCTTGCCGCAGTAGTAGCCATAGCCGGCCTGGTGGCCACCGGGGGCTGGGTGCGCGTATCGGAGTCAGGGCTCGGGTGCCCCACCTGGCCGAAGTGCACGGGGCAGAGCGTAGTCGCTCCAGGCTCTTATCACTCATGGGTGGAGTTCTCGAACCGATGCCTCATAACGCTCATCGCGATCCTGATAGGGATCATCGTTCTCGGCGCCCTCATGTCCAGACCCCGCCGCCGTGAGCACGTGGCCCTCGCTACCGGCCTGCTGGTCGGCTACGTGCTGGAGGCAGTGCTCGGGGGTATCACAGTCCTGGCGAAGCTGGCTCCTCCCCTGGTGGCGGCGCACCTGGTGCTGGCCCTCCTGCTCCTATCTGATGCCGTTGCTCTCCACTGGTTCGCGGCAAAGCCCATGCCTGTCTACGGCGGTAGGCTCAATATGCCGGTCTTCAGGCCAAGAGTCAATGCCGGCGTGCTCAGGGCGGCGCGTGTGCTGGCCGGGCTCTTCTGGCTGAACGTGGTGCTGGGCACTGTGGTAACCGGTACCGGTCCATACAGTGGTAACCCCGGGACGCCCCGATTCCACCTATCCCTGCTCGGTGTGGTTCAGGCACACGGGGCGAGCGGGCTCGTGCTGGGTGGCGTCGCTCTCGCGACCCTAGTCCTTCTCCGGGCTACCGGGGCTCCGCGCGACATACAGAGAGGGATGTGGGTGGCAACCGCCCTGCTCGCTGTCGAGGGTGCTCTTGGCTTGAGCGTCTGGTTCACGCACTTCCGTGCGGGCATCATAGAGGCGCATGTGATCGGCGTGGCTATACTGCTCATCGCATTGCTTCGCTACACCCTGAGCCTTCAGGAGCCTGTTCCCGCCCCGGCTGTGCCGCCAGCCGTGCCCGCGATGTCAGAGACCGCATACGCGGCCTCGCCCTCAGGTTCCTAGCCTCACAGGCGTTCACAGTTGGCGACCCCCGCTCGGTAGGTCTCAGGGAGGAACGGTTTCCCATGCGCAGTCCCAGGGTGCCAGGGTTACCGTTCCCCGGGTCTCGGGGTGGCCGGCCGCTCCTCGACAGGTCTCGGGCGCCAGGGCTACCCGTGCACCTGGGAGTAGGATCGCGCAAGAATGAATCTTCTCGTCATAGAGGACGATGTGAGCCTGGCAAGTGCCCTCGAACGCGGTCTCGCCTATGAGGGATTCGCCGTCGACGTTGCCAATGATGGGGACTCTGGTTTCGACCTTGCCTGCTCTGGGGACTACGACGCGATCATCTGTGATCTCATGCTGCCGGGAATGAACGGCTTCAGGGTCTGCTCGGCCCTCAGGGAGCGCGAGATCTGGACGCCCGTGCTCGTGCTGACGGCCAAGGACGGTGACTACGACCACGCCGAGGCACTTGACAGCGGGGCTGACGACTACCTTACCAAGCCGTTTGCTTTCCTGGTACTGCTAGCGCATCTCAGGGCTCTGCTGCGCCGCAGTGGACGAACACGCCCTCCTGTCATGCATGTGGGAGACCTCTGGATCGATCCTGTAAGTCATAGGGCAGGGCGTGGCGATACCGAAGTGCGTCTCACGACAAGAGAGTTCTCCCTACTCGAGTACTTCCTCCACCACCCAGGCGAGGCTCTGAGCAAGGAGAACCTGCTCGACCATGTCTGGGGGAGAGGCTTCGATGGAGACCAGAACATCGTCGAGGTATACGTGGGCTACCTCAGGAAGAAGCTGGATGTGCCCTTCGGATGCAGCACCATAGAGACGGTCCGTGGGATCGGGTACCGTCTCGCAGCCAGTGGGTAGGATCCGGCGGGCCTAGCTCCGTGGTCGTGGATGACTCTCAGCACCGGGATGACTCTGAGCACCGGGAGGAATCTCAGCACCGGGATGACTCTGAGCACCGGGATGACTCTGAGCACCGGGAGGCGCACCGTAGATCCAGACGATCCAGGCGGATCTGGCTGAGACCGTGGTCTATCAGGGCCAGGTCGGCGTTCATGGCTGCTGTGGTGATAGGAGCGACTCTGGGGCTGGGCTCGTGGGGCCTTCTCGTCGTGCTGCGGCATTCGTTGCGCTCGGGAGTGACTGCGAGCACTCGCCTGGAGGCCCGCAGCGTTGCCGAGCTTCTGCACGAAGACGGCGTTGTGAGCCATCTTCCCGCTCCTGTGAACGGCACGGTGATACAGGTGTTGCGCATGGCGACCTCCAAGCGCCGTGCTGGTGATAGTCAAGTAGTCCTCGCAAGCAGCGGGATCTCCCGGAAGGTGTCACTGGTAGGCGGGAGCGGGCTGTGGCGGATAGAACGTGAGGCTGGGTTCGAGTGTGCAGGCTGGAACGGTCCCTGCAGGCAAGTGGGTAAGCCGCGCGAGGTGCTCGCGTCCATCCGGCTGCCGAGGCAGATCGACCCGGATCGTGACAGCACGCTGCTCGTGGTCGATCCCACGACACTTGCCGGGAGTCCTGGCGACCCCAGATCCAGCTCCGGGATAGAGCCGGCATCGGGCGGTAGCGTGCTGGTGCTCGCTGCTGCGCCCCTCGGCACCGTAACGGCTGACACCAGGACCACCAGGGACGCTTTGCTGATAGGGGTGGTCGTTCTTGTGCTGCTGGGAGGCGGGATGGCATGGATCCTCACGGGTCGTGCGCTTGACCCCGTGGAGGCTGTTCGCTCCGAGGTGTCCATGCTGTCCACGAGCGATCTAGAGCGGCGCGTGACTGTTCCATCTACGCGCGACGAGATACAAAGGCTTGCCGAGACGATGAATGAGATGCTGGATCGTTTGGCAGATGGAGCAGCGCGCCAGCAGAGGCTCGTAGGAGATGCGTCGCACGAGCTGCGTACGCCTGTCGCTGTCATTAGAGCTCATCTGGAGGTAGCCCTGTCTCACTGGGACGCGCCGGGGGCCCGCGAGGGGGTCCGCGCTGCCTGGGAGGAGGGGCTGGCGATGCAGCGGATCGTCGACGACCTGCTGGTGCTCGCACGGGCTGATGCGGGAGTGCTTGCCCTGCGCCACCAGGACGTCGATGTCGACGAGATCGCCATCGACGAGGCTGCACGACTGCGCAGTCAAGGTCGCGTCGAGGTTGACTCCACGGGGATATCGGCGGCAAGGATCACGGGCGACTACCATCTGGTGCAGCGTGCCATCCGGAACCTCGTAGACAATGCAGAGAGGTATGCACGCAGCACGATTCGGATTACGACGCGTCTCGTTCCGGGCTCAGGGCACGCGCAGCGTTCCTCTGCGGAGGTGGCTGTATGGGACGATGGGCCGGGCGTGGCGGCAGAGGACCGGGACCGCATTTTCGAGAGGTTCGGGCAGTCGAGCGCTCCTGGTAGCCAGGGGCTGGCGAGGTCCGGTCAAGGTAATGCAGGGGGGGCAGGGCTGGGGCTTGCCATCGCGCGCGAGATAGCAGTCTCCCATGGTGGCGATCTGGTGCTGGAGGACCGCGATGAGCGCTCAGTGCGCTGGACGGTCTTCGTGCTCAGGTTCCCGGTGGGTGGCTGGCGTGGGTGAGCCTGGCGGAGGGTGAGCCTGGCGGTGAATGCTCTCCAGACCGTGACGGTGCTTCCTCAGCGATCGAAGAGCTCCCTCCACCGGGCGCTCGCCTGTCAGACGCCGAGCTCCAAACCGTAACGGTGCTTCCTGAGCGATCCAAGGCTCACAGGGACCGGTGAGGCTAGGCTACGCTACCAACTTGGCGCGCGACCTAGCTCGGGATATGGGTCGTTGCCACGAAAGGATCAGGCAGCTCGCGAGAGAGGGGGTGAATCATAGGGGATTTCATGAGGCGCTACTGGTCGTGGCTGGGGCTGAACCTGGGCAAGCGCGCGGGCACGGTCGCGATCGTCGGGCTTCTTGTCACACTCGCTCTCGGTATCGGTATGTTCCGGCTGAGGTTCGTGACCTCGAACTCGAGCTACCTGGACAGGAGCAGCGTGGCCCAGATAGACAACAGCCGCTACGAGCATGTCTTCGGCGGAGACTTCATGGCAACCACGTTCTCCATGAAGCCCGGAACCACTGTCGACAATCTTTTCACACCGGGGAACCTGGCGGAGATGGCGAGCGTCGAGAGCCGGCTGGAGCACGATCCGGCGGTCTTCGACGTGGTGAGCCCGCTGGACGCACTCGACCTCTCCAGCAATCTCCTTTCGAGCCGCACGGGGAGTCCTACCGGCAGCATCGCGGCCGGGCTCCTGCTGTCGGCGTACACGAGAGATCCCTCGCCGGCGAGCAGGGCCGTGCGCTTCTCGTTCATGGAGAAAGAGCTTCTGGCGGAATCCTCCATCCCGAAGCCTGACCAGGTCCCGAGCAATCCCGCCTGGGTGCAGCTCCTGCTGCACAACCCGTCAGGCAGCCTAAGAACCGCGGTTACCGGCTTCTTCCCGAACAACACCCATGCCGCCATGTACATAGTCCTGAACGGGCCGCTTACGATAAACCAGGAGGCTCGGGCTGCGAAGTCGGTGCTGGCGATCCTCGACTCCGCTCATTTCCAGAACGCCACCGTGATGACGACTGGCGTTCCCGCATTGCTCGAATCCATAAACAGCTACCTGAAAGGTGGCATGATCACGCTTACTGCGATAGCGGCCGCGATCATGGCGCTAATCCTCCTCATGTTCTTCACAGTGCGTTGGAGACTCCTGCCATTCCTCATCGTAGCTGTAGGCATCATCTGGGCATTCGGGCTCGTAGGGTATTTCGGTATCCCGCTCACCCTGGGCAGTATCGCGGGGTTACCGACTCTTCTCGGTATAGGCATGGACTACTCGATACAAATGCATTCGCGAATCGAGGAAGAGGTGGTGCTGGACAGGTCTGCACACCCGATACAGGCCAGCGCGCGGAACCTGGGTCCGGTCCTCCTGGTCGTGACGGTTGACGCGGTGCTGGCATTCGTGGCACTGCTGTTCTCGAAGGTTCCGATGATACGGCAGTTCGGTGACCTGCTGGTGGTCGGGATCGTAGCGGTCTGCATCTTCAGCATCGTCGGAACTCTCGCTTTCCTCGGCATCAGGGAGTACAGGTCGCCTACGAGGGGGAAGGATTTCTCGCAGGGCAGGCTGAGCAGGCTGGTGGCGTGGCTGGGAAGTATCTCGCCGAGGGCTGCCGTCCCCTTCGCTGTCGCGGGCGTGCTGATCTTCGCCGGGGGGCTGGCCGTTGGTGGAAGCCTGCGCATGCAGACTAACCCGATATCCTGGATAAATCCGCACTCGACTGCGGGCGAGCAGATCAGCGCTTTGCGTAGGGAGACTGGCGCAGACGATGAGTTCGGCATGCTTGTCACCACGACAAGTCCATTCTCCACCAGCACTGTTGACTACGTGGCAAGACTATCACATAGTGAGGTAACTGGGTATCCAGCAGATGTGTTCCCCGGGATCGGAATAGTGAACCTCGTTGACCAGCTCACTGCGATACCGGGTGCCGGTAGGGTGCTGCCGACCGGCAGCGAGATAGCGCAGGTGTACGCGGCTTCCCCTCCAACCATCCAGAAGGAGATGGCTGCTGATGGCGGCCACGACCTGAACGTGGTCTTCAGGGCCAGGTCGAGCAGCATCTCCGGACTGACCCCGCTGGTGCATGGTCTGGAGCATGCCAGGGGGGTACCGCCCGGCATTCAGGTCACCCCGGGGGGGATAGCCGTTGTCGGAGTGGGGCTGCTGGACAACCTGGCCTCTTCCCGCACGCTGCTCACTTACCTCGCGCTGCTGTTCGTGGGAGCCTGGCTGGCGATCCGGCTGAAGAGCGTGGTGCGCTCGCTGCTCTCTCTGGTGCCGGTTCTCATAGCTGTCGGGGGTGTGACCCTCATAGC
>DAHXND010000074.1 GCA_027366675.1 Acidimicrobiales bacterium | reverse complement strand
ACTGCCGCGGGTGACCCGCCAGAGGCTGCGGCCATGAGTGCCTGGCGCTCTTGGTGGGGGACCTCTCTTCCGGCTAGGACACGGCTCCCACGGATAGCGGGCACGTCGATCGCTCGATGGAACTGGTCGGTCGAGATCTGGCTCAGTCGCCACGCTGCTCGGAGTATCCCGCGAAGACATGCCAGGTACTTGTTCGCGGTGGCGGGGGAGTAGCGGCCCGTCTCGGTCGCCTCCGCCAATCCCCGGCGAACCTCGGCTGCTATCTGGTGGTCGATCTCACTCCAGCTGAACTCGTCGATGCCGAGCGCGCCGGCGGAGAGCCAGCGGGCGATCGCCTCTGCACAGCCCTCCATGGTGCGTCTGCCCGACGGGGCCAGAAGAGCGAGGTACGGGTTGACCCCCGGCCGAAAGGGTGACATCATTTGTGATATCACAATGGTCGATCGAGTTGGAGCCCGAGGTTGCGCACTGGCTGGAGTCGCTGCCACCCGCTCTGTTCGCGGCGGCTGCCGCACGGGTCGATCACCTGGCCGAGGTGGGGGCAGCGTTGCGGATGCCCCGATCTCGGCCGCTCGCAGACGGTCTTTTCGAGTTGCGCTTTGGTCTCGGAAACAATATGCAGCGGATCACGTTCTTTTTTCCCGGCGATCGTCGCGTTGTCTTGTTGACGACGTTTCACAAGCAAAGGCAGAACGAGCGTGCCGAAGTGGCACGGGCACGAATGGCAATGAAAGCGTGCGTGAGGCAGGGCCACACGGTTGAGAAGGAGGGTACGTGATGCGGACGAGTTGGACGGACCTGAAAGACAAGAAGCTTGGTTCGATGACGAAGGCAGAGCGGGCCGAATATGACCGCGCCTACGCAGAGGCCAGCCTCGCCGCTGAAGTCGGAGAGCGCATCCACGATGCCAGGGAGGCAGCCGGGATCAGCCAACGCGAGCTTGCTCACCGTATGGGTACCAGCCAGGCCGCAATCGACCGGCTCGAGTCCGGGGGGGTGGGGGCGACGTTGACGACCCTGCAGCGTGTGGCCAGCGCGCTCGGCCTGGAGGTAAACGTCGAACTCCGACCGACTGCCTGAAGGCACGCGCGAGCAGAAAGCACTGCCCGATTCGGACAATCGGGGACACCGCCGTCACTGCTCGGTCGGCCGAGTCTCCACGCAGAGGGGCGCAACGCCAGCGTGGCACCGATGCCGTGTCGAGAGCGGCAACGCAGAACCGCAGTCCCCACGAGGGGCTATCCAGAAAAGTGCAGTGACATCCTGGGAGGTTTGCCCGACCGGCCAGGTCAGTGCCTCTTCGTCCGTGCGTGACCGCGATTCTCCAACCAGGGCTACCGCACTTCTACGGATAGCCCTTCCCGACGAACAGGACCGGCAATCTATACGTCGCGAGCTCAGCGCCCTCTGTCGCTGACCCCCGCTGCGGTCCACGCTCCAGTATCCTCACACCTCCAGTCTCCCCGCCGCCTCTGCGGCTGCTCGATCCCCCCGGCGGTCATAGCGGGCAGTCGTCGAGACCGAGGCATGGCCCAAAAGGCGCGAGACGACCGGCAGGTCCGCTCCTGCGTCGAGCAAGTCCCCTGCGTAGGTCCGTCGCAGGTCGTGGGGGGAGGGGGAGGCGATCCCGGCCTTCTTCGCTCGGCGGAGCAGGACCTGGCGGATCGCCTCGCCACTGAGCGCTTGGTCGTGGTGGAGGTTGTGATGGCGGTCGATCCGACAAAAGAGCGGCCCTGGCACGTCACCTCGCATCTCTATCCAGGGCTCCAGCCACCGGGCTGCATCGTGGGCCAAGGGGACCAGCCGTTCCTTGTTCCCCTTCCCCAGGATCCGGAGGCGAGAGCCCACCAGGTCGACGTCACCGAGCGCCAGCGTCGCCAGCTCTCCTCGGCGGGCGCCCGAGAGGTAGGTGATCGCTATCACCGCCCGGTCACGTACTGGCGCGGGTGACCTGCCAGAGGCTGCGGCCATGAGTGCCTGGCGCTCTTGGTGGGGGACCTCTCTTCCGGCCAGGACACGGCTCCCACGGATAGCGGGCACGTCGATCGCCCGGTGGAACTGGTCGGTCGAGATCTGGTTCAGTCGCCACGCTGC
>DAHXND010000188.1 GCA_027366675.1 Acidimicrobiales bacterium | reverse complement strand
GCTCCAGCCAGGCAGCGCTCCCCGCTCCGTCGCCGTAGGCCCTCGTGAACATCCTCGGCTCTAGGACGTCACTCAACGTAGAAGTGATCTCGCTCGTAGATGGCCAGATGTCGCGAAGATAGACCGGCTGGCCACCACTGTCTTCACCTATGGGATCCGACGTTAGATCTATGTCCATGGTTCCGGCCAGAGCGTAGGCGACCACCAGGGGAGGCGAGGCCAGGTAGTTCAGCTTCACCTTCGGATGTATACGGCCCTCGAAGTTCCGATTTCCCGATAGGACGGCAGCCACAGCCAGGTCCGCCCCGTCAACAGCCCGGGAAACCTCGTCTATAAGGGGGCCGGAGTTCCCTATGCAGGTCGTGCAACCGTAGCCAACCAGGTAGAACCCGAGCTCTTCCAGGGGTGCAGTGAGACCCGCCTTGTCCAGGTAAGCGGTGACGACCTGAGAGCCAGGAGCCAGCGAGGTCTTGACCCAGGGCTTCGCTCGCAGGCCTCTGGCCCTCGCCTTCCTGGCAAGCAGGCCCGCCGCTATCATCACCTCTGGATTCGAGGTGTTCGTGCAACTGGTTATCGCAGCGATGACCACCTGGCCATGACCGAGCCGGGCCCGGTCATCTCCTATCGTCACATCGACAGGCTGCGCCAGCCTCGAGCTCGGATCCCTGCCAGGAGCGCCGGCATCCTGATACTCCTCGAGAGAGCGCTGGAGGCTCTCTCTCACAGCCCCGAGGGCGATACGGTCCTGGGGACGGCGCGGCCCTGCGATACTGGGCTCTATCCTCGACAGGTCCAAGCTGAGCGACTCGGAGTAAATAGCCCTGCTGCCGGTACCCGGCTCGTGGAACGTGCCCTGCTCCTTCGAGTACGCCTCGACCAGGGCCACGAGCTCTGGTGGCCTGCCCGTCATCCGCAGGTAGCGGAGCGTGTCGTGATCGGGAGGGAAATACGCTGCAGTGGACCCGTACTCCGGAGACATGTTCCCTATGGTGGCCCTGTGCTCCACCGGCAGCGTCGAGACCCCCGGCCCGTGGAACTCCACCAGCTTGCCCACCACCCCGTGATGGCGCAGGAGCTCCGCTACCCTGAGGACGAGGTCGGTCGCAGTAGCGCCTTCGGGGAGCTCCCCGGTGAGCTCGAACCCGACTACTGGCGGGACGAGCATCGGTATCGGCTGGCCCAGCATCGCTGCTTCAGCCTCTATTCCACCCACTCCCCATCCGAGCACCCCGAGGCCATTCACCATCGTTGTATGAGAGTCAGTGCCAACCAGGGTGTCGAAGCAGGCGTTCCCTTTCCCGTCCCTGAAAACCACCTGCGCAAGGTGCTCTAGGTTCACCTGGTGGCATATTCCCGTATCGGGAGGAACGACGGACAGCGACGAGAAAGCCCTCGACGCCCACATGAGCAGCTCGTAGCGCTCACGGTTCCGCTGCAGCTCCAGCTCGGCGTTCCGGCGGAAAGCCGACGGCGTGCCGAACTCGTCTACGATCACCGAGTGATCGATCACCAGATCGACGGGAACCAGCGGATTTATTGCCGAGGCATCTCCACCGAGATCGGCCACCGCATCCCTCATCGCAGCCAGGTCAACGACCGCGGGCACCCCTGTAAAGTCCTGCATCAGGACACGAGCTGGAGCGAAGCTGATCTCCGCTTCAGGCGGCCTGCCATCCCACCCTGCCAGTGCGGATACGGCCTCATCGCCTGCGAGCCCTGCGGCACGCAGGCGCAGCAGGTTTTCGAGCAGGATCTTCAGAACATAGGGCAGGCGATCAGGATCGAGCCCCGGTACCCTGTCTATGCGATGAATCTTGTAAGTGTGGCCACCTACCTCGAGAGATCCCTCGCTGGCATCGACCGGCACGGTAGTAGACGCTAGCTGCTCGCTCAGACGCGCCCACCGCGGCGGCTCTCCGCGGTATAACCCACCGCAGCCGAGAGCACCACGGCCGAGCCGGGAAGTGCCGTCCATATCCCGAATATCAAGCCAAGCGCTATGAGGGCAGCGCCCAGACCCAGGATGAAAGGCCAGAGGCTGTTATCGGGGAATGCGCCTATGGTCCCGGCACCATCGGCGATCGTCGCGTCCTCCCGATCCTCCGGCCTCGGAGCCATGCGGCGAGACCACCACATGTAGTAAAGCCCAGGGGTCAGTCCCATGAGCGCGCCGAAGAGAAGCATCACCGTGCCCGCTGCCTCACCAGACCAGAACCAATAGCCAACCCCCACTACGACGAGGAACAGGGCAATACCCACCAGCATGCGTGCCTCGAAACGCATGGCTCAGCCCCCTTCCCCTGATTCGCTGTTCGAACCTCGCGACCCACCCGCATCCGGCATGCTGATGGCACTCGCTGCACCAGGACCGGGGGAAGCTACTCCAGCCGGTACATGTATCTCAGGCTGGTGCACCTTCAGGTGCTCTGGGTGCTTCATGTCCCACACCGGCCGCTCGGAACGGATCGGCGGAAGCTTGTAGTAGTTGTGCGGTGGCGGGGGAGACGTGGTGTACCACTCCAGGCTCTGACCATCCCAGGGGTCGTTACCGGCAGCAACCGGGTTGCGCCAGGAGATCCAGAGATTTATCAGCCAGAAAACGAAGGAAAGTCCCATGAGCACCGCCCCGGCCGATGAGATCTCGTTCAACATGGTCCATCCGCGGCCGGCAGCGTAGGTGGCCTCTCTCCGTGGCATGCCATCCAGTCCAAGGGCATACATAGGTATATAGGTGAGCCAGAAGCCCACGAACAGCATCCAGAAGTGTGCTTTGCCCAGTCCGGAGCGCAGCATGCGACCAGTGAACTTCGGGTACCAGAAATAGAATCCTCCGAAGCCGGCGAACACGACGGTAGCGACCAGCACCTGGTGGAAGTGCGCCACTACGAAATATGTGTCGTGCACGGCGAAGTCGATAGGGGGAGATGCCAGGAGTATCCCCGATAGCCCGCCCGATAGGAAGCACAAGAGGAAGCCAATGGCGAACAGCATGGGGACGGTGAAGCTGAGCTGGCCACGCCACATAGTTCCTATCCAGTTGAAGAACTTTATGCCTGTCGGCACCGCGATCATATAGGACATGAGCGAGAAGAAGGGGAGCAAGACCACGCCCGTCGTGAACATGTGGTGTGCCCACACGCTCGTGGATAGCGCTGCTATGGCGATCGTGGCGAAGATCATGCCCTTGTACCCGAAGATCGGCTTCTTCGAGAACACGGGCAGTATCTCGCTCACCATGCCGAAGAATGGAAGGGCCAGTATGTAGACCTCAGGATGGCCCCAGAACCAGAAGAGGTTCTGCCAGAGCACCGGAACTCCTCCTCCCGCGACAGTGAAGATGTGGGCTCCGAAATGGCGATCTGCGAAGAGCATGATCATGGCCGCGCCAAGGACCGGGAAGGCAAGAAGTATGAGCAGACCGGTTATGAGCATGGTCCAAGTGAACAGAGGGACGCGGAACATGGTCATTCCCGGGGCACGCAGGTAGAAGATAGTAGTGAGCAGGTTCACGCCCGTGAATATGGCGGAGAAGCCAGTCAGCACGATAGCTATTATCCACATGTCCGCTCCGGTGCCAGGTGAGTAGAGCGAGCCCGACAGGGGAGCATAGGAGACCCATCCGAAATCTGCGGCGCCACCTACGGTGAGGAATCCACCGCACATGATGAGCACACCCGAGAGGTACAGCCAGTATGACAGAGCATTCAGGCGGGGGAATGCCATGTCCGGAGCACCTATCTGGAGTGGCACGAGGATGTTCGCGAAGCCACCAAATGCGAAAGGTCCGGCAAACAGGTAGAGCATGAGGCTGCCATGCATGGTGAAAAGCTCGTTGTACTGCTGGAAGGTGACGAGCGTGTTGTTCGGCTGCACGAGCTGGGCACGTATGATGAGTGCCATGATCCCGGCGGCGATGAACACGACCAGCGAGGTATACATGTAGTTCTTCCCGATCACCTTGTGATCGGTGGAGGTCACCCACTCGTAGAAACCGCTCGGCCTGGCAGCGTGGTGTGCCGGCTCGTGGCGTGCCGGCTCGGGGTGTGGTAATCCGGATTCGGTTCGCTCCTGAAGAATCGTCATACGTCTACCTCGCTACGTGATATACGTGTGATGGATGGACTCATAGTGTCGCGTCGAAGCGAGCCAGGCGCGGAACTGCGCCGGTGGTACCGCGGCCACACGGAACAGCATCTCGGTGTGGTAGAGCCCGCAGAAGTCCGAGCACTGCCCTTGGTAGACGCCTGCATGGCGGACCGTGAGGTCGAACCGGTTCGTGACTCCTGGCTGAGCATAGCGGCTGAAGTCGAAGGCATCCACGTAGAAGCCGTGAACCACGTCGGCCGATACGAGGACGATCCTGGCAGCCTCGCCAACCGGCAGGACCATCTCAGGATTCTGCAGGGTCTCGCCGAGCACGGTCACGCCATCGTGCTCGTAGGCAAACTTCCAGCCCCACTGGAAGGCTGTCACCTTGATCGTGACAGCCGGATGGGGTGCCAGGGCATCCACGTTGTTCTCGGTCTTCACGGTGAAGAAGAAGACGACCAGCACGATCAGGAGAGGGATAGCGGTCCAGATGACCTCGAGCGCGGTGTGCTCGTGGAACTGGCGGGGGATGGCGTCAGACTTCCGCCGGTAGCGGAATACCGACCAGAGTATGAGACCGTAGACGATGGCGCCCACGATGATCGCTGCCAGCACGAGGCCCTGCCAGAGCTTGAAAGTGTCGTGCCCCTGGAGAGTGGCTCCGTGCTTCGCTCCCCAGGCGGGCAGGGTACAGCTCGTCATCACCAGGGCAGTCCCCACGATGGTGACGAGGACAGCCAGGCGAGAGGCCGGGGAACGGGTGGAAACGGCGGACGCAGGCTTCTCGAAAGGGCGATCTGGCCTGGCCACGCTGGTATCTGGCGTTCTTGCCTCAGGCGTTGTGGCCGTCACGGGCACTAATCTAGCTATCCGCGTAGCGGGTAGGAAAATCGGGAATGCCACGGAGATCTGGCGGCTTCAGCTACCAGATCTGGTGATGCGCAGCTCCTCTCAGACGACGGAATCCCGCCTCATCAGGGTGCTGTTTCGCTACTCTGACGCCACATCTTCCCTGGCCATCGGCTGGCCCTGGACAGGCTGGCCCTGGACCGGCTGCTGGTAGACAGGCTGGCCCTGGACCGGCTGGCCCTGGACAGGCTGCTGGTAGACGGGCTGGCCCTGGACCGGCTGGCCGGGCTGGATCTGCTCTTGCGCCGGCGGCAGTATGGCCTGCTGGCCCGGCATTGCTTGCGCGGCTGGCTCCCCCGGCGGCTCCGTGTTCGACGTCGCATCCTGTCCCCGTCGGAACTCCCGGGCAGCTTCGCCCATGCCCTTTGCCAACTTAGGGAGCTGGCTACCTCCGAAGACGAGCACGATGGCCGCGAAAACGAAGATGAGCGCCCAGTCCGAGTCCAGGAACGCCACTAGCATTGGATGCATAACCGCCTCCTTCCAGGCACCCTCAGCGCCTCGCTATCAGGTTACTACGGGCAAGCTGGCACCGGTACACCGCCAGCCAGGCCCTACCGAGCCAGGCCCTACCGAGCCAGGCCCGGCTTACCCAGCCAGGAACACTCCCAGAGCGAGCGCCGCCAGCGACGCTATGGCCGCGGTCGCTCCCCATAGCGCTATCCCGGCACGTGAGGTGCTGGCACTGTGGCGCCATGCCCCAATGCCGGCGATCGCGACGACACCGACTTTCACGCCGAGCATTACCTGCCAGGCCCCTGTCGGATGATGCTGCTCCTCTACGATCGCGCTCCAGATCCCGGTGGCAACGAGCAGGGCAAAAGCAGGCCAGGATAGCCGCGCGAATCTTACCGCGAGAGTCTTCGGAAGATCAGGGTGGAGCTTCCTGGCCCCGGGGACCATTCCGAGCAGCACTATCTGACCGCCCACCCACACAGCCGCCCCGAGCACATGCAGGCCAAGCCTCAAGACGGTGAGCCCCGAGGCGAGCCGGACGGTCCCGAGCAGCATCACTCCAGTAAACACTACTCACCCTGGCATCGACGCAGCCGCTCACGAGCTGCTTCCCGGCAGCGAAGAGGCGGCAACTCGCCGGCTCTCAGCGCCCCTGCCAGTTCGGCTTGCGCTTCTGGGCGAAGGCCACCGGACCCTCCATGGCGTCAGCAGAGGAGAAGACCTCGTTCACGGCAACGGCATTTATCTTCCATCCTTCAGCCTCTGGCGCATCGACCGCTTGCCGCATCACACGCTTCGAGGCTCGAACCGCGAGCGGCGCGTTCTCGCAGATGCCGTTCGCCAGCGTGACGGCCTCCTCCAGCAACCGCTCCTTCGGCACGACCCTGTTCACCAGCCCGAGCGCATACGCACGCTCCGCGTCCATGGGATCTCCGGTCAGAGCCAGCTCGAGCGCCACGGCAAGGGGCAGGCGCTTCGGGAGGCGGATCAGCCCCCCTGCTCCGGCGATGAGCCCCCGCTTCGCCTCGGGGATCCCGAAGGTCGCATGCGAAGCAGCGACCACCAGGTCGCAGGAGAGCATGATCTCGCAGCCACCCGCCAGCGCCGACCCGTTCACGGCAGCGATGAGAGGCTTCGGGAAATCCCGCTGGGTGATCCCGGCGAAGCCCCCGTGTGCACCGATGATCTGTGATCCCTCTCCGCTCGAGAAGGCCTTCAGATCCATCCCTGCCGAGAAGGCCTTGTCCCCAGCTCCGGTAAGGATTACCGCCCATACGTCGGCATCCGACTCCACCTCGTCGAAAGCCGCGGACAACGCCTGGGAGGTGGCACCGTCGATCGCGTTGCGCGCCTCAGGCCGGTTTATCGTAATAATCTCTACATGACCTTCACGGGAACGGTCAACTGCCATTAGCTGCCTCCTTCGGATAGCACGTGATACGAGTACGGCTGGCCTTCTATAGCGATCTCGCGACCGACCAGATCGGCTCCGGCCAGATGCGCCATCTCCTCTCCGTGCGCCTTGGCGACCACATGGGAACCGTCCGCCAACCGCGCGAACACCGGAGCGCTCACCGGATCACCGTTTCGATCGTAGACAACCGTGCCTGCTACCACAACCGCGCTTCGCAGGAGATCCCCGTCCACGCTCTCACCGCTGCGCACGGGCACCTCTGTGGCATCTATGGCCGCCTGGTCCGAGGATGTGTCTCCCACCTTGAACCCGCCAGGAGGAGGCGTCGTCGCATACACCCCGTAGCTGTGCTTCGTCGCGTACCAACCCAGCCCTGATACGAGACCGAAAGCGGTGCCGCCGGTACCGCCCGAGGCAGCACGGCTCTGGTGGAGCTCAGACGCCATCGTGGCAATGGCGTGAGTGGTGTAGTTGTTGCCGGGACCACCGAAATACGGTAGTCCTCCTGTCACCGTGAACCCCCGCGAGTCGTCTTCCGAGAGCCCGAGCGCCTCTATCGCCATCTCCACCGCGGAGGGAAAGCACGAGTAGAAGTCGATGAGCGACACGTCGTCGAGCCCGATGCCGGCAGCCTCCAGTGCATGCGTTCCGGCGGCCCGGATGCCCGGGGAAACCCCCGGATCGGGACGTGCCGACGGGAACCACACATCGCTGGCATCGGCGCCTGAGCATATGAAGATGGCAGAGTCAGCGACACCCGCAGCGCGTGCCGCGGCAAGCGAGGTGACGACTATCGCCGCAGCCTGGTCGCTACCAAGGAACGCAGACATGAGCTTCGTATAAGGCTCGGCTACGATGCGATTATCCGGCCCGGGAGTTGCTATCTCCTCCGCCGACCGTTTGGTCGGGAACCATGCCTGGGCATTACCGGCAGCGACCTCCGTGAACGGCGCCATGAGCCTGCCTATCGTCGCTCGCTGCTCTGCGTAGCTTCGCCCGGCGGTTCTCGCCATAACGCTCTCGAACATGGGATAGATGTGCGCCGGCAGGACGAGACCGATCGCCGACTCCGACGCGCTGAGGCCAGGGCGATCATCGCCGACCACCAGATCGCCTTCTGTCTCCTTGCTGCCGTCCTCGCCACTCGTCTCCGCATGGGGAAAGCCTCTCCCGTATGGCGCTCCCCCGGCCTTCTGGGAGCGCATGGCCTCTGCACCGACGATCAGGGCGCCCCGGAGCTCACCCCGCTCGATAGCAGATGCAGCTCGGGTGACGAGCCACTGGGGGGTGTTCCCCCCGATAGTGGTATATTCGCAGCGCGATGGACTTAGCCCTAGTGACCTGGCGAGCATGGTCGCTCCATTGCGCGGCGCCTTGCCTAGTATGTTGACGAGCGACAGCTGGTCGATGGCGCTTCTCAGCCCAGGCGACCCGTCAAATGCGAGCCCGGCAGCGCGGCGCGCCAGCTCTATCGCCGATACCAGCTCGTCTCGCTCCAGCACCTGACCGCTCGAAGCGATCACCGGGATCCGGTCTTCGTCCATGCCGGCTCAGGCTATGCAGTATTGACTGACAAGTCAATCTAGAGTGGGGACTGGCCAGAGAGTGGACTGGCCAGAGACGGAGCTGGGATCCGGTGCGAGGTGGTCTCGGCACTCAGCTCTTCCCTGGTGGCCGGCCGGCTTCACGGCCAAGCGACTCTGCCCGCTCTGCCACCCTGGCCAGGAAAGCCTCGCCCCTCGGATGGTAACGGAGGAGATCGACCTGGGTATTCGGGCGAGACAGCATCCAGGAGTGGCCGCCCAGAACCCAGAGCGGGGGTTCACCAGAGTGCTGCGCAAACTCCTCTGCGCATCGCCCATGGGCTATGCGGTCGAAGCACCCCCAGACGGGCAGTAGCGGTATGTCGCCCATCTCGCTCAGCCGATCCACCTCGGCGGTCATCTCGCACGCCAGGAGGAGGGCACCAACAGGAACGGTGCGAGCCAGTGTCCGCACGTTCCTGCGTGCGTCTGGCAGCACGGAGCGAATGGTCGACCTCAGCCGGCCGACGACGAGGTCCGGCACGTCCATCACTGCCGCCAGCGCTATGTCCGCTATGCCGGCGAGGTCGGGGAAGGCGGGACGCATGACATCCACGAGCGGACCGTAGCGATGCTTCCAGGCTCCGGTAGCAGCGCCGTCACGGTAGATGATCCCGAGCGTGCGCTCGGGGAAGTCCGTAGCGAACTGGACGGCCACCGCTCCTCCCATCGAATGGCCGAGGAGGATGGCCCGCTCGATCCCCACGCGGTCCATGAGCTCAGCGACGCCCCTGGCTATTGCCCCCATTGACAGGTCCGGCCAGGCAAGCTGGTCGCTCCCGCCGAAGCCCGGCAGGCTGGGGTTCAATACGCGCCAACCGAAGGCATCAGCGAGCCGGGCGCTCTCACGCCAGTACATGCCTCCCCCGGCGAAGTAGCCGTGAAGGCTGACCGCGGCAAGCGGCTCGGGCCCGCGACCGTGATCACGCTCCATCGATCGGAGGGCGTTGCCCGAGAGCGCGTACCGCCAGCGTCCCCCCCCGATCTCGGCTACTGCCGGAACCATCCGAGCCCGCGGATGGGAACCGGGGCGCGCATGGCGAAACCCCGGAGCAGGAAGCGAGAGCTCAGCCCCTCTCCCGAGAGCCGAAACGAGCGAGCCAAGGCATCTTATCCCAGGCAGCGCTTCCTGCTCCGGGGGCGGGGCAGGGCGCAAGTAGGGACGCGCGCCGCGTGGATCGCCAGCAGGTCGGAGGGGCCGGATGCGGGCAACCTGCGCCAGTTCACGTTCAGTAGACATGACGTCCATTATGGTGAGACTTCGGGCTCACGCGTGCGATAGGCCGCGAAGCCGTTCGTGTTGGCCCGTCAGACACCGATCAGCTCAGGCTGATAGACGGTGATGTTTGAGGAACGGTTCAAACAGCAGGCTCTACACTCTCCGAAACTTAGCAAGCCTCCCAGCTGGGCAAACACGCTGGTCAGCGCATTGCTTGGAAGAAAGTTCCGAGAGGCCTCGGAGTTACCTGAGGCGCGTAGCCCGGAAACTCCTGCCAGGGAGAGCGCGACGTTCCCCGGCTGCCACGGCGTTACGGTCCTGGCACACTCTTGATACATGGCGCTTCTCGCGAGCACGAAGCGAGGTACACTACCAATACGATCTTGTGGCCAGGCTCAACCATGGTTCCAGCGCGCGGCGATTCAGAGACAACTGTCTGATGCGGCGTCGGATGTGTTGGCGTAGCGCGGGTCTGGTCCACAATGTTAACTTTGAGCCCTAACCTGGTTACGGCTGCCAGCGCGGCTGACTCTCGAAGTCCGATAAGATTCGGCACTCGAACTGCTGATGTGCCGCATCCCGCTACTCCCACTGTAATGCCAACTGTAGCCCAGATCGCGACTATCAATCGCGTTAGCAGCCTCACAAATCAGCATCCCGAGTTGTCGACAGGAGAACCGGCCTTCCAGTTCTGGGAAAAGGACCCGTCAGTGTTGTTAACTCCGCCTGGAGATGAAAGCGGTATCCCAGTTGACTGGCAATTACTAGTCATAAACCAGATGTCATTATTCGTGGTCAGCTGATAACTATTTGAACGAGGCGCGGCCGCAATTCCCTTCCGTAAGGGAGGGGTCAAGGCCGCTTGCCCTTCGGAGGCCGACCGGCACGGTTGGGAGACTGCTGGTGCTCGATGTAGCACTTGATGATCTCGAGTGGTGCCCCACGATGACGAGACGACGCAGTACGAGGGGGACCAGAAGTGCTCTCCCCACAGGGCGCGGGTGACCTCCGGCCAGCGCTGCTGGCGCACCCGCATGGAGGAGATCGTCTTCAGCGACATCACGAGCGTCGAGAGAGCGACCTTCGGCGG
>DAHXND010000163.1 GCA_027366675.1 Acidimicrobiales bacterium | reverse complement strand
CAAACCGTCTTCACCAGGCCAACAAGAACTGGCTGGAGGAGAGGGATCGGTATCATGTGGTAGCGGAGCCCCGGAGCCTGGCTCGCTTGGTGATCGCGGCGGCCCGTTCCACCCAGGTGCTGTGATATCCTGCCTTTCATGCGATACGTCGATGTGGGAGGTACCAGGCTGTCTGTGGTGGGGTTAGGGACCTGGCAGTTCGGTTCACGTGAGTGGGGCTATGGCTCCAGCTACGCGGAGGGTGAGGCTGGGAGGATCCTCGATCGCGCGCTGGACCTCGGAGTGAACTTCATAGACACGGCCGAGATATATGGCATGGGGGAGTCCGAGCGTATCGTTGGTCGCGCCCTGGCGGGGCGCCGCGACGAGGCCTTCATAGCTACCAAGATATTCCCGCTGGCGGCGCTCCCCCCCGTGGTGGCTCAGCGAGCGCGTGGCAGCGCACGGCGCCTCGATGTGAATCGAATAGACCTATACCAGGTGCACTGGCCGAACCCGGTGATCCCGGTATCCACGACCATGGCCGGGATGCGCCGGGTCATGGACAGCGGGCTCGTAGCTCATGCCGGCGTGAGCAACTTCTCGCTCTCCCAGTGGCAGGCGGCTGAACGCGAGCTCGGGAAACCGGTTCTCTCGAACCAGGTGCGTTTCAGTCTCGTGGACCGCCGTCCCTTGACGGAGCTCATTCCCTGGGCATCACAGAACGATCGGCTCGTGATCGCTTACAGTCCGTTGGGACAGGGCCTGCTCTCCGGGCGCTATGACCGAGACCACCTGCCGGCGGGGCTGCGTGCTCTTACGCCCCAATTCCTTCCGGAGAACCTGGACAGGCTCCGCCCGCTGATCCTGAGGCTCTCGGAGATAGCATCGTCCCACGATGCCACGCCTTCCCAGGTGGCCCTAGCCTGGGTGCTCCGCCAGAAGAACGTCCTGGCGATCCCAGGGGCGAGCTCCGTGTCGCAGCTCGAAGCGAATGTCGATGCCGCGAACCTGGACCTCGACGAGGCCGAATGGCAGGAGCTCGATCAGCTCGCGGCGCGTTGCCGTCCGCGGACCGGACCGCTCGCAGGTCTCGCGGTAGGCCGATCCTGGGCCGAGCGGAAGCTGAGCAGGCTCTCCCGTCACTGACTTAGCCTGGCAAGCGCGGCGCCGCATCCGAGACCGCGGAAGCCGTGTAGTCCCCGGCTCTCCCGTCACTGAGCTCGCCTGGGCAGCGCGACCTGATCCTCGCATCCCCAGCAAGCGGGGACCCCGACTTGTGAATGGTGGCTCTTCACTAACTGATTGACATGTCAATCAGAAAAAGGCATACTGGTACGCGGCAATGACCGGGTCAGGAGGATGGCATGCAATTCGGGCTGATGTTCGAGATCCAGACAGAGAAGCCATTCGAGGGTGGCCGCGAGGCGGCCGCCTGGCGCGACGCCATTGATCAGGCAGCCCTTGCGGAGCAGGCGGGTTTCGACGAGGTCTGGGCGGTCGAGCATCATTTCCTGGTGGAGTACGCGCACTGTTCCGCTCCGGAGATATTCCTCACCGCGGTAAGCCAGAGAACGACCCGTATCCGCCTCGGCCATGGTGTCGTCGTGGCTCCCCCTCCAGTGAACCACCCGTTCCGCGTCGCCGAGCGTGTCGCGGCACTTGACATAGTGTCGGGTGGCCGCGTGGACGTCGGATTCGGCCGGGGGTTCAGCGAGCTCGAGCAACGCGGCTTCGGTATGGACCCAGAGCGCACTCGTGAGCTTGCTATGCAGGCAGTCGAGTCCCTGCCCGCTATGTGGGCTCCGGGGGAGTTCCCCGGCTACGAGGGATCCATGCTCAGCCTGCCTGCACGTACCGTCGTGCCGAAGCCGATCCAGCAGCCTCACCCGCCCATGTGGTGGGCCTGCACGTCGCCAGCCTCGTTCGAGCTGGCTGGCGACAGGGGACTCGGCTGTCTCTGCTTCGCGTTCCAGCCCCCCGAAGAGTTGACAGCACGCATAGCAGACTATCGTGATCGCAGCCGTCAGACGAAGAATCCTGTGGGGCGCTTCGTGAACAGCCAGGTAGCTGGCTATACCGTGTCCCTGTGCCTGGAGGATCGTGCGGAGGCGCACAGACTCGGTGCCCGAGGCTACCTGTTCAACTTGCGGCGATGGATCGACTACCTACGCCCGCTCGCGATGCTGCCTTCTCACGACTGGTATCGGAAGCTACTCGACAACCCGCTCCTAGATGCCCTGGACGGAGCGGACAAGGGAGATCTCGCGGAGATTGGCCAGATGCTCGTGGATCTAGGCTATTGCGCCATAGGTGATCCAGGTGAGTGCATAGAGGTGGTGAAGCGATTCAAGTCCCTGGGCATAGATCAGATGCTCGTGTTGATGCAGACTGGCGGGATGAGCGCGGACAAGGTGGAAGAGTCCATCCGGCTCTTCGGCCAAGAGGTCATACCAGCCTGCCAGGGAATGGCGTGACCGAAGAGGGCGCGCGAGGTCCCGGCTCGGGTCTGGAGCCGGGCACCGGGAAGGAAGTCCCCGGGGACAGCCAGGCACCACGAATCACCACGGACCTTCTCCGCGCTCAGGTGGCTGCCCGGCCTGACGTCACCGCGATTCGAGTGGATGCCGGTGCTGAGCTGAGCTTCGTGGAGCTGGAGCAGCGTTCGAACCGGCTTGCTAGGGGCCTGGTTGCTCGCGGTATTCAGGCTGGCGATCGGATCGCCTGCTACTCGATGAACGAGGACGCGTGTGATTTCATGGTGGCCCACTTCGCGATCCACAAGGCCGGAGCCGTGGCCGTGCCTCTGAACACGAGGATGGCCCCCCACGAGCTCTCCCAGGTGGCAGCCGATACCGGTACCAGGCTGGTGCTTGCCAGCGCGGGGCTCGCGGGGAGCGCTGTGCTCGATTTGCTGGAGTCAACCAGCTCGCTTGGCGTGGCACGGGCATCCGGGAGGGTGCGAGAGGGGGGAGGTTGGCCGGAGATCGAGAGCGACGACGCGAGCCCCTTCCAGGTCGAGCTCGGGGGTGACGCCCTTGCCGACATATTACCCACATCGGGGACCACAGGCCGCCCCAAGTACGTTGGGGCTACGCATAGCGATATTATGACGCTGGCCCGGAGTCCCTTGCCTTTCTCCGGGGAGAACTACCTGCATGCGATCCCGTTGTTCACCTTCACCGGGGCTCAGGCCATGACGTTCCTGCCGCTCGTCTCCGGGATGACTCAACTGGTGCAGGCGCCGTTCGATCCCGAACGTTTCCTCGAACTTCTGGAAGAGGCTTCAGTGGCTTTCCTCGTTCCGGCTATGGCAGTGCTCATGGCGAAGAACGCGGCGTTCGCGAGACTCGAAGCACCGAGGCTGCGACTGGTGTTCCTTGGCACGGCACCTACCCCGCCGTGGGCGATCCGGTCATGGGGTGAGCAGGTCCCCGGAGCCACGCTCGTGAATCTCTACGGACTCACCGAGGGAGGGGGTGCGGTCTGTGCTATAGCGGGGAGCGAGCTTCTGGAGCATCCGACCGCAGCCGGGCGGCCGGTGCCGCCAGCGGAGTGCATGGTCATAGATGACTCTGGTAATGCCTGCGCTCCCGGCGAGGTAGGGGAGATCCTGCTCCGCCAGCCGGGCGTGCAGCGCTCCTACGTCGGCGACAAGGAGGCAGATGCAGGGACGTTCGACAGCGATGGATGGGTGCACACGGGCGACCTCGGTACCTGCGACGCGAGCGGACTACTCTACATAGTGGATCGGAAGAAGGACCTCATTATCCGTGGTGGTTTCAACATTGCCTCGGCAGAGGTGGAGAATGCCATTCTGGAGCACCCTGACGTCCTGGAGGCGGCAGTAGTGGGAGTTCCTCACGAGGTGCTTGGTGAGGATCTGGTCGCCTTCGTCGTCAGGCGGGGAGGCAGGGAGCTCGGCGACAGCGACCTCCGAGAGCATCTCTCAGAGCAACTTGCCGACTACAAGGTGCCACGCCGGATCATGTTCGTGGGTTCGCTTGCTCGCAATCCTACGGGTAAGGTGCTGAAGGGCGTGCTTCGTGAAGATGCTCTGAAGAGTTATCCGGCCCAGAGGGGCTCGGGGGATGCCTGAGAGCCAGCACGCGATCCGATAGCACTTGAAAGGGGCTGCAATGATCGCTTCAGACGATCCGATCGCGGAAGATCAGGCAGGGCGGGGTCCGTCCGGTGATGGCATTGCTGGAGGCAAGCCGGCTCCCAAGGGTGAGTCTCATAGCGGTCAATCATCTGGCAAGCCTGCCCTCGTCACCTTCGAGCTCGTCTCCGAGGGAGCGGTGGGCGTGGTGTGGCTCCGGAACCCGCCCCATAACCTACTTACCGAGCCCATGCTCAGCGATCTTGCCGATGCCATCGAGAACGGGGCGAAGGCCGCCAGGGTGATCGTCCTGGCCTCGGAGGGGCGCTCCTTTTGCGCAGGCGCTAACTTCCGTTCCGCCAGCGCGCCGAACCCGAGCGCTGGATCCACCTTCGACGACTTCGCTCGGGCCTTTTACGGTCAGGCATCGCGGGTGTTCGCGTCGCCGGTTCCTCTGGTAGCAGCGATCCACGGCCCCGCTATCGGTGCCGGGCTCGGCCTCGCTCTCGCATGCGATCTCAGGGTTATAGGGGCAGGCGCATGGGTCCAAGCGAACTTCGTGCACCTGGGAATCCATCCCGGCTTCGCGCTCAGCGTCACACTGGAGCGCTTGGTCGGTCCGGGTAGAGCTGCTGACCTGCTGCTAACCGGTCGGCGCCTGACGGCAGAGGAAGCCGTATCCATAGGCTTGGCCGAAAGGCTTGTTCCCTCGGGCACCGAGCTCGATGCAGCGTGCAGCCTGGCTCAGGAGATAGCGAACGGAGCTCCCCTTGCGATCGCTTCTACGCGGGCCACCCTGCGAAGCGATCTTCAGGCTCTAGCGGGCCGGGCAATGGACCACGAGCGCGAGCAACAGTCGGCCCTTGCCGACACGGCGGACGCGGTGGAGGGTGTTACCGCGATGCTCGAGCGCCGGGTGCCGAGATTTCGGGGTGCATGAAGACTCAGGCGCCGGCTGGCTCCCCGCCGAGGACGCCTATGACATTCTTCGCAATGACACGCCGCTGGATCTGCTGGGTACCTTCCACGATGTCCATCGCCTTCACGTCCCTGGCCAGCTTCTCCAGAAGAGCGTCCTGCAGCATCCCGGCTTCGCCCAGGATGCTCTGGGCTGTTTCCACTGCCGCCAGTGCAACGGGCGGAGCATAAGACTTGGCGATGGCAGCGGCCAGCGCGTTTGGCTGCTCTGTGTCCAGCAGCCACGCAGCTTTGAGGCATGCGAGCCTGGCGGTGGCTATCTGCTGGCGAATGCCGGCTAGGCGCTCGAGTGCCCTGCGCCTGCGCTGCTCCCCTTGGATGGGGAAGTCGCTCACTACGACATCGCGGGCAAGGTCAAATGCTGCTCTGGCGATACCTACCGCCATGGATGCAATCACGGGCCTAGTGGCATTGAAGGCTGACATGGCCCCCTCGAAGCCACGCTGCGAGCGGCCCTCGTAGTAGGACTCGCCACCGAGGAGGCTATCCGCTGGTAGCCTGCATTCGTCGAGGGAGAAGCTGGCAGTCTCGTACGCGCGAAGGCCCATCTTGTGCTCAACGCGCAAGATGGTGAAGCCCGGCGTTTCGCGCTCCACCACGAACGCCCGGTGCCCGGCCCGCCCAAGGGAGGGGTCTATGGTGGCGAAAACGACGACCCACTCTGCACGTGGAGAGTTCGACGAATACATCTTCTGGCCGGTCAGCACCCATCCGTCGCGGTCCTTTATGGCGCGCGTCTGTATGCGGGCCACGTCGCTCCCGGCCCCGGGCTCGGTCATGGCGAATGCGGCCCAGACCGGCCGCTCTCGCTGGCGGAAGGGAGCGAACAGGCGCTCGCGCTGTTCGGGCGTGCCCATGCGCTGAACCGGTGGACCACCGAGCCCCGGTCCTGGCAGAGAGACCATCGCCCCCCGATCCCAATAAGATCCTTCCTCTGCGACCAAGACGTTGCGTACAGCGCTCTGGCCTCTTCTCTCGCCTGGCTTCGCAGGTCTTTCGCCGCCCAGTCCCTGTTGCATGTAACCGGACTTTGCCACCATGGCATAGAAGGCGTGGTCCGGGGCTATGGGGCGCTTCTGCCTGTCGGCTTCCATGCCAAGAGGCCGCAGGTACTCGCGTCCTATCATCCGCACGAGCTCTATGGCTTTCCTCACATCGTCGTCTATGGCGATCTCCACGTTCAGCTCCCTCCAGCTCTCTGGTTTACCTCCAGCACGAGTGGGTCGCAGAGAGAGAGCACATCCCTAGCCATGTCGTCGAGCGCCATGTCGTCGCCGCCAAGCCATAGAGCCAGCATCCGCGCCTCTCGCCAGAACTTCTCGACT
>DAHXND010000069.1 GCA_027366675.1 Acidimicrobiales bacterium | reverse complement strand
CCTAAGGGACACCGGCATGTTCATAGCTGGATTCGCTACCGTGTTCATCCTGCTCGGCCTGGTATCCACCTCTGTCGGTCAGGCGGTGTTCCGGAACCACGTGATGCTCACGAGGATCTCAGGAGCAATCCTGCTCGCCATGGCCTGCTTCCTTGCCGGGTCCATGCTGCTGCGGGCACCATGGTTGTACCAGGAGAAGCGCTTCCATCCGAACCTCTCACGCTTCGGGCCCCTGGCTGCCCCGATCGCGGGCGCTGCCTTCGGGTTCGGGTGGACGCCGTGCATAGGGCCCATACTCAGCTCGGTCCTGGCCGTAGCCGCCACCCAGGGTCAAGCCGGCCAGGGAGCTGTGCTGCTCGCTGTCTACTCTGCCGGCCTCGGGGTGCCCTTTCTCGCCACAGGCCTGGCTGCCGGGAGGCTGAGCCGCCTGCTCGGCCTGCTCCGGCGCCACCTGGACGTGATCACGCTCGTGGCTGCGCTCCTGATGGCCGGTTTCGGCGTCCTGCTGCTGATGAACCGCCTCGTCTGGGTGACGATAGAGCTGGAGGATCTCTTTCGCCACATAGGCCTGGGAAAGCTGATCACGGTCGGCTGAGCCAGAGCCCCAGATCCTTCCAACTCCTCGAAGTATCCGGCTACTGAACGTAGTGCTATCGACTACTTAGCCACACGAGGGAGCTATTTGTGGCTACTTAGCGTAGTAATTACCAATTCAGCTATAGTTTCTCGCAAATAGTGAGATTTATGGTAAAGCTTACCACTGTCAGTGTCGATAACTAACCAGAGGAGCCGAGAGAATCAACGCTAGGGCCGATAAGACGACACGGCGGTGAAATATGGGCAGAGGCACGATTTCACGGTGGAGCGCCAAGCACGAGACATGGCTGGCGTGGTTGCAAAGGCGCCGCAGCGCAGTCGGCGCTGGCGACGATGGCTTCAGCATCGTCGATGTCATAGTGGCTCTTTTCCTCCTCAGCGCCACGAGCATCCCGATTGCCTACTCGGTGAGCACGTCCATGCAGGTATCTTCACTCGCCCAGCAGCGCTTCGTCGGAGCCGAGATCGTGAATCAGACCATACAGGACGTCGAGGCGCTGCCCTACAGCGCCGTGGCAGATGGCCTGAACGCCGCCAACGTAGCGACCAACCCCAGCCCCGACTTGTCCGAGACAACCGCCGGTACGTGGATATTCACCCCAACAGGGGAGGTGGTCCCGACCAGTGCCCCAGCCGGAAGCGAGCCGCCTCTCGTCCCCTTCGCGAGCGCTGTGAGGGAGAACGGCGTCTCCTATTCGGTCGCCACATACCCTATGTGGGTCGCGACCGGCACGTCGCTCATTCGCATAGTCGTGAGCGTTAGCTGGCAAAGCTCTCCCAACGGGAGCAACCAGGTGAGAGGCCAGACTTTGCTCTACGATCCGTCGAGCTCGAGCCCGTGAGTACCCGTCATGGCTAGAAAGGAAGCCCTCCACTTCTTCTCAGGGCACCTTGCCCATCGGCGGGTGCGCAGGTCTTCTATGACTGGCGCAGGCCCCAGAGCCAAGGCCCCGGTGGCGCCCATGACCCGTAGGAGTGTGGCGCCCATGACCCGTAGGAGTAACGCCACGGAGGGCGCTGGCTTCACCCTGGTAGAGCTACTCGTGGCAATGTCCCTCCTCGCGATTATCATGGCGGTGATCGGCCCGATGTACCTGAGCCTGCAGCAGGGTCAGCAGGTCACCGAGGCTC
>DAHXND010000149.1 GCA_027366675.1 Acidimicrobiales bacterium | reverse complement strand
TCGCCGCTACGAGGTAAGGCTCTGGATGGCTTCCGAGCCGGACCCCCCCGCTCATGCGAGCCCGTCCGAGCGCGGCGCGAGGCGCACCTCCCAGGGAGCCTCTCCATCACGCGGCCCTGTAGCTGCTGGTGCTTCCACGGCTACGTCACGCCCGGCCGGCCAGGGTGGCGCTGCCGCGGGCGCCAGAAGCGCAGGTGGAGGGGCTGGCGAGGTGGCAGTTCCCATGCAGGGGACCATCGTGAAGATACTCGTGTCCGAGGGCGACAGCGTGGAATCAGGCCAGACCGTCTGCGTGCTCGAGGCAATGAAGATGGAGAACGCGATAGGGGCAGAGACGGCCGGAACGGTGCAGGAGGTGCGGGTGTCACCCGGTGACACTGTGGGTGCAGGCGACATCGTGCTCGTTATCGGCTGAGGCCACTGCCGCGCACCCGCTGTGAGCTGGGATTCTCCCTCTCCCGCTCGGTGCCCCAGATGGCTCTGCGTGCTCTGTCCCCCTCACCAGGCCAGGCCGTGTCCCTACCGGTAACGCGGTTCCTTCCCCTGGCACGTACCAGCGGCTCCAGGTCGGCCGCGACCCTGCGAACCTCGGCAGCGCCGGCGTCGCGCCCGGCGACGCTGCCGGCGAGGCGTATCGCCTCCACTCCGGGACGCCAGGCCCATCCGGGACCCGAGGCCCGTCCAGGACGCCCAGCCGATCCAGGACGCCCAGCCGATCCAGGACCCGAGGCCCGTCCAGGACGCCCAGCCCTGTCGACTCCCGGAAGCGGCACACCCGGTTCCCGCCGGAGGCCCCTCCCGAGGCGCCCCAGGCCCCTTGCGAGGCGCTCGGGGTCTCCAAGTGCCTCCGGATCTATCCCTATGCCCCGGGCACGCTCGCGCCACTGGCGCCCCAGTTCCTCGTAGTCGAGCTCGTGGCTCTTCGGCGGGCGCGTGGCGTCAGCCGCATATCGCCTGTCCCGCCAGGATGGCGCCCGAGCCAGGCGCTCGTTCCAGCTCGCATAGGCTACCCGGTCGGCTGCGAGCACCTCATCTATGGCTCGCCTCCTCGTCGAGAAGGCATCGATCGCCTCCCTGGGTACGTTCACCAGGTCGGCCAGGCCGCCTCTCACCTCCTTCCAGCCCACGCCGAGGTCCCGGTGGAGGCCGTGGCGGAGCTCGGCCTGGTAGAGAGCACCTGCCGCTCTTGCATGCGCGTAGAGGCTTCGCGAGTCGAGCGCTGACCAGGCCCCATCTACGCCCAGCACCAGGTTCGTGACGACGAGATGAGTATGCAGGTGGGGATCGAGGGTGCGGCTGGATCGGTGGAGGAAGGCCGCCCCCACTGTGCCTGTGGTGCTTATCCGGGTCCTGTGGGGATCGCTTCCGCGCCGTGCGCGCACGGCTTCCTCCTCCAGGTAGGAAAGCGCCTCGCGCACCCCCTGCCCATGGCACTCCTCCACGGCCACCCGCACAGGCTCGGAGCCGAAGGCATGCAGGAGGCTCACGCTCTTCGGGGCTGCGAACGTGCAGTCGAAACCCACAGCACGCACCCTCCCGTGGGCCGGCGATAGTAGGGCACCGCCTGCCGGTTCCCGCCCGGCGAGGAGCCTCGACC
>DAHXND010000148.1 GCA_027366675.1 Acidimicrobiales bacterium | reverse complement strand
CGGCGATGGAGGCCCGCTGGATGGCCGAGGCGGCTCGGGATCCTGCGGAGGAGAGGGAGCTCGCCCGCCGTAGGGCTGCCGGCGAGCCTCTCCAGTACGTTCTTGGGAGATGGCAGTTTCGCTCGTTGGAGCTGGTCGTGGACCCTCGTGTGCTGATCCCGCGGCCGGAGACGGAGTGGGTGGTGGAGGTGGCGCTCAGGGAAATGCGCTCCATGGACCGCCGCGTGGGAGCTAGCGAGCGAGGCAGGGCAGCTGGTGGCGACGCTGGAGATCCCGGCGGTGTCGCTCACGGCGGTGAGATCGTAGCCGTTGACCTTGGAACGGGATCTGGAGCTATAGCTCTCAGCCTCGCCACGGAATGCTCCCGCTCCGTCAGGATCATCGCAACCGAGCGCTCGCCTGCTGCGCTGGAAGTGGCTTCCCTGAATCTGGCTGCATGTGACCCGGAGGTAGCTTCCCGCGTCGAGCTGCTATATGGATCGTGGTTCGATCCCGTACCGGGAGACCTGCGAGGCAGGGTGCAGTTGGTGGTCTCGAACCCTCCGTATGTGGCAGCGTGGGAATGGCCTGAGCTGCCAGCCGAGGTCAGAGACTGGGAGCCTTACGATGCGTTAGTTCCCGGGGAGACCGGCCTCGAGGCCATAGCTGCCATTCTCTCTGAAGCGGGATCGTGGTTGGCACCTGGGGGCGTGGTCGTGATCGAGTGCGCGCCCGGCCAGAGGGATGCGGTGCTGGCTCTGGCGGCGGGGGCGGGATTCTCGGCCGCTCAAGTGATCCCCGACCTGAGCGGGCGGCCCAGGGTGATGGTGGCTCGGGTGCCAGTCCTGTGATGGTGGCTCGGGTGCCCGTCCTGTGATGGTAGTCCTACCCGCGTTTCACCCAGGTGGCGAACCACGTGAAGACAGCCTGAACGAAGCGGCATCGGCGCTGCGATCAGGAGGTATCGTTGCCATACCTACTGACACCGTCTACGGTCTGGCGGCTCTCCCCGGAATCCCGGAAGCCACGGCGGCGATCTTCGAGGCGAAAGGAAGGCCGGCTGACCTGGAGCTCCCGGTGCTGGTGAGCGGGATCGAGCAGGCCGAGTCGATCGCCGTTCTCGAGACACTGGGTAGAGCGCTTGCCATGAGCTTCTGGCCGGGTGGCCTCACCATCGTATGTCCCAGACGGAGCGGTGCAGGCCTGCACCTGGGCGGTGACGAGAGCTCGGTCGGGATCAGGTGCCCGGCGGACCGATTCGCCGCTTCCCTCGTTGCCCTAGCCGGTCCGTTGGCTACGACGAGCGCCAATCCACACGGCATGCCGCCGCTTTGCAGCGCAGGCGAGATTGCCGCGGCTGTGCGTAGCGGGGAGCTCTGGGGAGTGCCCGTAGTTCTGGTGGACGGCGGCGAGCGTAGGGGGAGGCCCTCCACCGTCGTGGACGTCCGGGGGGGCGTGCTCAGGTGCCTGCGGGAAGGATCCGTGGCATTGGAGCCGGTGATGGATGTGGCTGGTCGCCCAGGCAGCGATCGGCACGGCAGGCGAGGCAGCGAGCCGGTGATGGATGTGGCTGGCCGCCCAGACAGCGATCGGCACGGCAGGCCAGCCTCGTAGGATGGCGCTCGTGACGCTCGCAGAGCTATGGGGCTTAGAGCCTGGTGATCTCGATGCGCTGGGAGGGCCTGCCTGGCTGGTAGCTCGTCGCAGTGGCTTCCTGGAGGTCCTGGCAGGCATGGCCTTGCCGTCAGAGAAGGAAGAGGTCTGGCGCTACAGTCCAATCGATGCGATAGACCTTGGTGAATACGCTCCCGTCAAGCCTGGTAGGTCAGTCGCTCGATGGGCTGATCTCGAGGTGACTGATGACTGGCGCACCCTTCCAGGTGCCGACCTGGTGATCGAGCTGCTGGGTGAGGGTGCCACCCCCGCTGCTGTTGTCGTGACCGACGCAGGCACGCCCTGTGGGATCTGGCTCGGTGACGAAGCTTTGCCTGGCCCAGGATCGCCCGCTGCCTCCCACCCAGGCTCGCCTGCTGCCTCCCACCCAGGCTCGCCCACAGCCTCTCCTGTCGGACGCACTGTCCTGCCCGCATTGGAGCCATCAGATCTCCTGCCTGATGCGCCAGAGCCACCGGCGGACGTGATCGTCGGCATGAACGATGTGCTGTTCCCGCGGCCCGTGCTGGTGGGCATAGAGGACAAGCAAGAGCTTCTCCAGCCGGTCGTCATCGTGCACGGGGCGAGCTCGCTCGAAGAGGGTCAGTCGGGTTCCAGCCCTGTCTGGTTCCCCAGGACCCAGGTACGGGTGGGTGCAGGTGCTTCTGTCCAGGTGATAGAGGTGTTCACCTCGGGGAGCGCCCAGTCCATGGTGGTTCCAGTCACGGAGATGGAGGTGGGTGACGGAGCCACGCTCCACTACGTCTGCCTCCAGATCCTCGGACCGTCCACGGTCCAGATCGCCGAGCAGCGCAGCCGGGTGGGCACGGGCGGATCGTTACTCGCCGGGACTATAGCGCTGGGCGGCAGCTACTCGCGCCTCAGGGTGGACTCGAGCCTGGATGGCGACCGGGGAACGAGCCGCCTGCTGTCCGGATACTTCGGTTCCGGTAGCCAGATCATGGACTTCCGCACCTTCCAGCGGCACGCAGCCCCACGGACGTCCTCGGACCTTCTGTTCAAGGGCGCCATGGCGGAGGAGGCTCGTTCCGTCTACACGGGGCTTATCACGATGCTGAAAGGCGCAGCGAAGTCGGATGCGTTCCAGACGAACAGGAACCTGGTGCTAGGCGAGAGAGCGCACGCGGACTCGGTTCCGAACCTCGACATCGCAGAGAACGACGTCCGTTGCAGCCATGCGTCGGCAGTCGGCCCGGTTGACCCCGACCAGCGCTACTACCTGGAGTCGCGGGGCATCCCGCCAGCTCTAGCCGACCGGCTGATAGTCCTCGGGTTCTTCCAGGAGGTGTCGGAGGTTCTGTCAGGTGCTCTTCCGGGGGCTCCTGGCGTCCGAGCGGCTCTCGAGACTTACCTGACAGCCAAGGCCGACGCCGCTGGCCTGGCCGATGCCGCTAAGGCCGCCGCTGGCCTGGCCGACGCCGCTAAGGCCGATGCCGCTCGCGCCGCCGCTGGCCTGGCCGACCCTCAGGCTGATACCGCTCGCGCCGATACCGCTCGCGCCGATGCCCCCTCCCGCTTCCACTCCGCTACTGGTCCTCGAAGCAAGGGGAGCAGCCACTCATGACTTCCTGGGTGGCCGTAGGGCCAGAGTCATCGTTCGAGCCGGGGAGCGCGTCGCGCCATGATGTGGCTGGATACCGCCTGGCATTCGTGCGCATCGGAGATGAGCTCTACGTGATAGGTGACCGTTGCAGTCATGAGGACTACTCCCTGTCAGAAGGGATAGTGCTGGAGGAGGAGCGCGAGCTCGAGTGCGCGAAGCACGGGAGCACGTTCTCGTTGGAGACGGGGGAACCGGCCAGCCTCCCGGCCACGAAGCCCGTTCCGGTGTTCGCTGTCCGGATAGTGGATGGCATGGTAGAAGTCGGCTTGCCGGAGGACGCACGCTCCGAGGTGCCATCAGCGGAAAGAGGGGTTCGCCGGTGAGCCTGCTGGAAGTAGAAGGTCTCCGGGCCGGTGTGGCGGGCAGGGAGATACTGAACGGGGTCGATCTCGTGGTTGAGTCGGGCAGGGTGCATGTCCTCATGGGTCCGAATGGGTCGGGAAAGTCGACGCTCGCACACGTGCTCATGGGACGCCCTGGTTACCAGGTCCTCGGCGGGAGCGTACGGCTGGATGGGGATGAGCTGCTCGGCATGCCGGTATGGGAAAGGGCACAGAGGGGGTTGTTCCTTGTGATGCAGGACCCCATCGAAGTCCCAGGCGTGACGCCCTACCTGGCCGTGAGGAGCGCGCTGGAAGTAACAGCCGACCGGCAGATCGGCGCACGCACGGGTGTGCGCACGGGTGTGCGCACGGGCGTGAAGGTTGGCGGAGGGGAGGCGCGCGACGGAGCGCTGGCGGAAGAGCTGGAGGAAGAGGCGCGCCTTGTCGGATGCGCACCGTCAGTGATCGGGAGGTCGCTGAACCTGGATCTGTCGGGTGGCGAGCGCAAGCGCAGCGAGACTATCCAGCTAGCGCTTCTCCGGCCGTCATTCGCCATTCTGGACGAGCTGGACTCGGGCCTGGACGTGGATGCCATGCGTGCCGTGTCCCGGCGGATAGAGGCAGCCACGAGCGACTGGGATCTCGGCGTGCTCGCTATAACGCACTACCGCAGGCTTCTGAAGGTACTGGAGCCCGATGTCGTGCACGTTCTTGTCGAGGGGCGGGTGGTGGCCACGGGAGGCCCCGAGTTGGCAGAGCGGGTCGAACAGGGCGGCTACGAGGCCTTCGCGTCCTGAGGGCAGCCTCTGTCACGGCCGCTCGGACTGAGCGGCTACTCAGGCTGAGCGGGCGGCTTCTGCTGACCGTAGCCTGATTTCCTCGTTGTGCATGAGGACGTCTATGACATAGCGCAGATCCATGCGCTCCCCCGAGCCCTGAAAGGACCCAGGCAAGTCAATCGGAGGTATGTCCCTGAACGAGGCAGATTGGACCCCAGCCGCTCTGGCCCGCTTGTCAGCTACTGCCATGGGGTCCGGCTCGTATACGACTCCTGATGGAGAGATCGCACGCCACCTACCGCGCTGATCGCTCTCCAAGCGCCAGCCCCGCTCGTGGACGAAGCGATGATGCAGCGAGCAGAGTACGAGCAGGTTGTCGAGATCCGTGGTGCCGCCTGCATGCCAGGGCTGCAAGTGGTGGGCGTGGAGGTATCGTGTCGCCCTGCAGCCGGGGAATTGGCAGGACCTGCGGTCACGCTGGAAGAGGCGGCGTCGCAGGCTGCCGCTGACCAGGCGCCTGCTGCGTCCGAGCTTGGTGGTGGAGCCATCTGCGTGATCGAGCGCCAGATCGACCTCGCCGTCGCAGCAAAGCCTCAGCAGCGTAGCTCGCGCGGTCGCAAACGCCCCAACCTGTGAGATACCGGGTACGTGACTGGCGTCTCCTTCTGTGGCCGTACCCGCTCCCTGGCTACCGGCAAGCTGGGCGAGGTCGAGATGAACGTGCACGCGCGCAGTGCTGGCATCCTCGGGTGGCTCCGCCGCGAGTGCAGTCTCTGCAATAGCTACGAGACCGTCGGCCTGCCTGGCGAATATCGGCTCATCGGGTGGGCGTGGCGAGGCTTTGCCGGTGGTTGCCGATCTGGGCTCGGCACCTGCCCTTCGTCGCTCCGCGTCCGTCACGAAGTGCTGTATGGCAGCCATCACGGTGGCGGCATCTGCTGCAGGCAGGCGCGCCTTCAACGTCACTGATCCGTCGGCGTTCAAGAATGTGGCGAGATAGCGGAGCTCCTCTGCTGAACAGGCCTGCTCGTCAGTGATCCGCCGTCTGGCAGAGGCTATGCGTTCGAGCTGGGCCGCTGTCGTGTGGCGCGCCAGCTCCAGCATGTCGTCCTCGTTCTCCTTCACGGCGAAGGAGGTGAGGGCGCGAACCTTGGCATAGGAGATCTGGCCGGCGCAGAAGGCATGTGTGACTTGGGGGAGCTCCTGCAGGGCTCGGGCCACGCGGACGTGCTCACGGGCGGTGGAGAGGCTTACTCCGGTTTGCCAGGCCACGAACTGGGCCATCGAGACCATCTCCCATGCCTCGACGATGTTCCGTCGCTCCAGCTCGGCGATGATGAGGAGGCACCTGGCAGTGGAGGCTGCGACCTGCTGTGCGGCGGCAACCAGGTCCGCGCCGAGCTCGTCCGTGGAGAGGGATGCGAGATCCAATGGGTCTGGCGAGGTGGTATCGAACATATGTACGAGAATAGTAGGGCAGTGGGACATGGGAGCTCGGAGCACGAGGACGCGTCCCGAACTGGCGCGTCCCGAACTGGCGCGCCCCGAACCGGCACGGCCTGACCTGACACGGCCTGACCCGGCGCGTCCGCGGACGCGTCCTGAACCGGCGCGTCCTGAACTGGCGCGTCCGCGGACGCGCCCGTTCCGCCATATTCGCGCGCGCAGCCAGCGCTGTTAGACTCGACCCCATGCCAGAACGGGGCCTCACGCACATAGATCCTCTGGGCCGGGCGAGCATGGTCGATGTAACGCCGAAGGAGCTGACTCACCGCAGGGCGCTGGCTCGTTGCCGGGTCGAGATGCTCCCGGAGACCACGGCCAAGGTAGCGAACAACGCCATGACGAAGGGCGATGTTCTGGGCGCTGCCCGCATCGCAGGCATTCAGGCTGCCAAGCGAACAGCGGAGCTCATCCCTATGTGCCATCCGCTCCTTGTAGGGAACGTACAGGTGAACTTCACCCTCGGCGACGACTATGTCGGGATAGAGGCCGAGGTCGAGGCCATGGACCGCACCGGGGTAGAGATGGAGGCCCTCACTGCGTGCTCGGTCGCAGGTCTCACCATCTATGACATGTGCAAGTCTGTCGACAGGACCATGCGGGTGACCGACCTGGCTCTTTGGGAGAAGAGCGGGGGTAGATCTGGATCATGGCGCAGGGAAGACGCCCTGGGCGCCCTGGACAGCCTTGGACACAAGGGTGGAGCTGCTTTCGACGGAGCGAGCCTGCCTGGCAACGACCAAGACAACGACCAGGGCATGGAGAGCGAGCTGTTTTAGCGGGAGAGCGAGCTGCTCTAGCGCCTCATCTTCTTCCGGCTGGGCCGGGTGAAGAGGTCCGGCGTTACAGGAGAGGCGAGAGCCTCCGGAGGCTCCTCCTTGGCTGGTTCATCCTCTGTGGCCTCTTTGGTCGTTTCCTCACCGGCCTTCGCGCTCGCATCGCGTACGGCATTCGCCAGATCCCGCATCGTGTCGGAGGACGCCTCAGTCAGATTACTCGGCGGCGGGGGGGCGAGCCCAGGGATGATCGAGTCCGGCGGGGAGGCATCGTCGGACGGCTTCGGCATCTCATGCCCCGGAGGTGGGGGAGGTTGGCCAGCGGATAGCTCTGCGGAGGCCTCCCGCGAAGCAGTAGCTACATGGACTGCCTCTGGCGGCGGGGGAGCGGGCATCGAAGCGGCAGGTGGAGTGCTGGAGGAAGCTGCCGGCGGAGCCACAAGCGGCGCAGGCGCAGGCGCGGCGGGAGGCTGTGGCGCAGGCGCAGGAGGAGGCGCTACTGGCGGCGCAGGTGGGGCTGGCGCGGCGGGAGCCGGCGGGGGTGGAGATGACGCAAGGAGCGCCTCGATCAGTGGGTCACCAGCAGATGCGGTCGTGGCAGTGGTGAGCTCACCAGCCTTCGCATCTCGCTTGCGGCGGAAGAACCAGCGCCGTACCTTCCTGGCCTTCGCTGGAGGGGAGGTCTGGGGCTGCGAGGTCGCTCCATC
>DAHXND010000139.1 GCA_027366675.1 Acidimicrobiales bacterium | reverse complement strand
CTCGATGGCAGCCATCGTGGCCAGGGCAGCTGCGGTGGTAGTCTTACCCACCCCGCCAGGTCCGCATGCTATGACTATCTCCTTGGCTGCCACCAGGCCGTCCAGGTAATGCTGCTTGTCCGTGCCCGGACCCGGCCGGTTGGAGCGGCTTCCATGGGCTCCCGCATCCCGTTCAGCGCCAGGGTCCACTCCGGCGACGTCTCCGCGTGCCTTCGACTCGCGCTGTGAGTGTCCCCTCCTTCGGCTCCCAGCAGGATCCTTCGAGTGGCCGCCCAGAGAATCCTGCGCGCTGCCCCCAGCCGGACCCCCGCTCCTTCGCTCCGCCGCTGACCCGGTCAATAGCCAAGCTCCTCGCTCAGGGCAGTAGCCACCTGCCTGGTAGTGCGCATTCCCTGCAGCCTCGTGAAGAGGTACGGCACATAGAGGACGGGCACATCGCTTCCCATGGCTGCACGCAGGCGCTCCAGGTGTCCAGAGCGCGTGCGCCTCATGGTCATAGCTAGACGTGCGGCCTCGAAGAGGGGCTCTGCATCACCTTCGAGAATGCGCGAGATCTCCGATACACATGGTGGTCGTTCCAGGAGCTCGAATACCTTCTCCTCGTTGCGCCCGAACAGCTCGGGCAGGACCCTATTCACGACGACGGCTGTCACCTGAACCGTGGTCTCCTCTCTCACCCTGGATGCCAGCTCTATGCTCTCGTTCACTGGCATCTCCTCGGGAGTGGACACTATGCAGAGTCCTGTGCGCACAGGATCCGACAGGATGTCGAGCATCCAGTCGGTCTGCTGGCGGATCAAGCCCACCCGGACCAGGCTGTTGATAGCCTGCGGTGCAGCAAGCTGGCCTATCACGTGGCCGGTGGGTGGAGCATCCACGACAACGAGGTCGTAGTGGCCCTCCCTTACCTCCCAGCACAGCTTGCCCACCACGAGGATCTCCCTAACCCCCGGTGCAGCCGTCGCCACGAAGTCGAACGCCCGGGCAAGGGGACCTATGCGACCTGCCACCGGTATCCGCAGGTTCAGGCGCAGGTACTCCCTGAGCGATGCCTCCGTATCCATGGACATGGCGAAGAGCCCTGGACTGACCTCGCGCTGCTCGAAGCCGACCGGCTTGGATTCGAAGAACTCCGCCAGATCACCCTTTGGCTCTGCTTCACAGAGAAGAACACGCTTGCCTTGCTGTGAAGCAAGCAGGGCGATGGAAGCTGCCACCGTCGTCTTGCCAACGCCCCCCTTGCCGGTGACGAACAGCAGGCTGCGATCCAGAAGATCAGCCACGAGATCAGACCTGGTGAAGATCGCTGTGCACCGTGACCCCAGGCATCGGGTTCATCAAGGTGCCCCGAAACCCACCCTGCGAGCTTCGCTCACCGGACCGATCTCCACGTAGGCCACCTTCTCGACAGGCACCCCGTAGCGCCTGCCCTTCCGATCCGTCAGCCAGAGAACCCCGTCGGACTTGCTCAGGGCAGTCTCGATCTGCCCGACCATCACATCGTGGCCGACATCGTCACCGAGCTCCACCTCGAGCTCTTTGCCAGTCTGGGTTATGCCGATTCGAACGTCCACTCGCCTGCCGCTCCTCACGCTCTAGCTACCTGGGTAACCCGCTCGGGCCACCGATGTCCTACCCTTAGGGCAGACTAGTCCCATGGAGAGCTCACACCGGATCACCGCAGCTGGTGCGACGATTGCCGCACGCCGCTCTATGCAAACCATGTACGGCTACCGATCCGAGATGGACGGGATGCGCCAGGCCCATGACGGCGTACCCACGCTGGCAGGGGACTTAGCCGTCATGGACAGGGAGGCACGTGAGAACAGCGAGGACGAGCTCATGTCGAGCCATGCCACCCGGGCTCGTGGAGCTGGGAACCGCCCCAGGCCCGAAGAGCCGGACCCGTGGCGTACCTGCTTCGAGCGCGACCGCGACCGTATCCTCCATAAGGCGACGGCTTTCCGGCGGCTTGCAGGGAAAACGCAGGTATTCATCTTCCCGGAAGATCATCAGCGCACGCGACTAACCCATGCTCTGGAGGTGGCCCAGGTAGCCAGGGCAATAGCCACTGCCCTGCGCCTGAACGTGGTCTTGGCTGAAGCCATAGCCCTGGGCCATGACTGCGGGCATGGGCCGTTCGGTCATGCGAGCGAGGATGCTCTTGACCCTTACGTGCAAGGTGGCTTCGATCACGCGCCATGGGGAGCCGACGTCACGCTTGCAGCCTTGAACCTCACTTTCGAGGTGACAGACGGCATTCGGAACCACAGCTGGTCACGTCCTGTGCCTGCCACCCCGGAAGGGGAGGTGTGTGCCCTGGCTGATCGCATCGCGTATACCACCCATGACGCCGAGGACGCTGCCCGCTCCGGCATAGTCACGCCATCTGACCTGCCGCCCCTTGTCAAGGAGCTGGCAGGTTCCTCCAGGTCTTGCCAACTCCGGGCGTTCATCACCGATGTGGTGGTCACCAGCTCAGACTACGGGGCCATAGGGATGAGCAGCGCCATGGCGGACGCCCTTGGACAGCTTCGCGCCTGGAACTACGAGCGCATATACCTGAGGCCCGAATCCGTAGACCAGTCGAAGGCCGTCATCAGGATGCTCCGCGCCTTGGTCGAGCACTTCGCATCCCATCCAGGCGAGATGCCCGACTGGGAGCAGGATTCCACCACAAGGGACGCTGCTTTTCAGGCGGTTGCCTACGTTGCCGGGATGACCGACCGCTTCGCATGCGGACAAGCCTCAAAAGCGCTTTCCTGGCCGGAGAGCGACATGCCACGCGGCATCGACCTGCAGGCGCACCCTGACACCCCTCGGTAGCTACACGCTGGCCAAGTTCAGGCTCACCGGAGCCGCGCCGGGACGCCCGGCCCGAAGGCCGGGATGGATAGACGCTCGGATCCTGGGTAGCAGTGATCCTTACCGTTAGCGGGCTGGCACTACTCAGGCACCGGTCGGCACGCCCGCCGGCAGAACCGTGACAAGCGTCCCTATACGATCGTAGGGCCACACGTGGCGCGCTACTGAGTTCCCTCCTCCCACCGGAAGCTCCACGCAGCCGAGACTCTGCTGGAAACCATAGGACGCACGCGGGAAACCGTGCACAGCATCGCCCCCGTTGAAGTAAGAGATCCAGTGCACCAGATCGTGATAGTAGGTACCATTCGGATTATATCCGCTCATGTAGTTCTGTACGAAGCGCAGATATACCGTGAAAGTCCCATCCTGGGTGGAGTATCCGGGTATTCCCGTATTGGTAAGGTTCGTTATGACTATATGACCGTTCGACCAGAGGTACAGTGTCTCGGGAAGAGTCTTGGTCACCTCCACCCAAACATATGGCCTCGGGTCCACGCTGTGGGTGATCACAGCCTTCAATAACGTAGGCCAGAGGAGCGGGTTCCCGAGGGGATTCTGGCTGTAGTCCAGTCCATGCACGTCCTCGAAGCTCATTACCGCCCCAGTCGTCATGACTGTGTCTACGCCCGCCTGCCACTGGGACGTAAGAGGATAGGGCATGGCCCAGCGCCAGGCGAAGCTACCGGGCTGCGGGTCGTTCATCAGGGCGGCCTGCCCGGCGAGCGTAGCAGGGTTGGATGCGGTGGATGCTGGGGTCCAACCCAGAGGCAGGTAGTCGAGACTCGCCAAGAGCTGCTGGAGGCGAAGCACCGACCCAGGTGCGCTATCCAAGGTGACGGTGGTGCTCGGATCTGTGGCCTGGCCGCTTCCCTCCACCACGGCGACCCGTGCCGGAAGGGTCATAGTGAAATCCTCGCCGGGCCAGAATGACGGTCCTGAAGGGGTATAAACCAGCTCGTTTGCAGCCGGACTCGACCAGGTGCCCTTCGGCACGAGCGCACCACTTATTGCCGGCTGGAGAGTGGGGAGCTTGGAACCAAATGCCGTGGAAACCGCTTCCGAGAGCTTGATCTCTATAGTCCCACCCGGAGATACCGTAGGGGCTCCTTTCCCGTCTGGTATCACAGCCACGGGGACCCCCGGGGTCGATACGAAATACGTAAGATGAACTGTCTTCGGGGGCGACTCCCAGGACTCCGGAACGGCCGAGACGCTGAGCTGGCCAGCAGACTCCGAAGCCAGACCGGTCGCCACGCCAACGGTTGCAGAAGGCGGGTCGACCGGTATGACCTTGTAACCAAGCGGGCTCGCCACCAAGACCTTCGAGACCGGAACGTCGAACGTGGCACGGATCTCCTGCCTGGGTAAAACATCGACAGAGGTATCGACAAGGTGAGCAGAGGGGGCCATGGTCTGCTCGGTGGCTATCACGCGCTGGCCTGTCAACCAGGATATCCATCCGGGCTCGTGCAACGTGGCCTGGACCGTTATCTGGCTTCCCGGAGCTACCGCCTCCTTCGGGACGATCCGGTCGCCTGCCAGGCTGACCACCAGGGGATGGCCGGCGGACGTGACATGGACACCGGACAGGCGACCGCCCACCCCGGAAAGCTGGACTCTGGCAAGCGCCCCCCTCTGCCGAACGAGAGTCAGCCCAGGACGGGCCAGGAACCATGCAGCTGCAGCGCCGCCAGCCAGGACGACCAGCACGGCTGGGAGCCACAGCTCCCAGTGCCATCGCCCGAAACGACGATGAGCAGATGCCCCAGTCCGGCCAGGCTGACCGGCCACACCGGCTGGCTGCCCCGATCCTGCCCCGTCTCCTACATGCACTATGCCACTGCCTCCTTCACAGCCGTCAGTCCCTACGGGACGGCCACAGGGTATTTATGACACCTGAACGCTCTCGTGGTTCCCATTATGCGCTGCATGGCCACCAGAAGACGGCCACAGGGTATTTATGACACCTGAACGCTGTCGTGGTTCCCGTGCATATATCACAGTGAAACCAGCCTCCGCGCGGGCGGACCCCGGCGACCGCCAACCCCTGCTGTTGGCGGTAGGGGCCAAAGAGCAGCCACCGAACAGCCACGATACCATCCCCCAAGCATAAAGTCCCTCGAAGACCAGCGGGCATCGCCCCCATCCGCGGCCTGCAGGGAGCGGATGGGGGCAGCGGATGCAGGGAGCAAATGCTGGTAGCGGGTGCCCCGGGGGCGGATGGGGGCGGCAGAGGCAGGGCGCAAATGCAGGGAGCGGGGACTTTGAGGAGGAGAGGCAGGGAGCGAATGCAGAGAGCAAATGCGGGGAGCGCACCTCGTCAAAGTGTCACGGCCGATCCCGGTCAGCCACCCCGCACCTTCAGCTCTGAGCGATACACCCTCACGGGACCAAGGGTCTCCATGCGCTCGGCCAGATCCCGAAATGCCTTGGCTGCTTCCCCCCCCGGCTCACTCACAAGCACGGGAACACCCTCGTCGCCCCCCTCGCGTACAGCAGGCACGAGCGGAACCTGTCCAATCAGATCGACTCCCAGGTCCTTCGCCAGAGCCTCACCTCCCCCATGCCCGAAAATCTCGTAGCGCTTACCGTCGTCCCCCGTGAACCAGGAGTAGCTCTCGATCACTCCACGGACAGACAGGTTCACCTTCCTGGCCATGTAAGCACTCCGCTGCGCAACGCGCTGTGCCGCGTACTGGGGAGTGGTAACGACATACAGCTCGGTCTGTGGCAGGTACTGAGCCATGGAGATGGCCACGTCACCGGTCCCCGGTGGCATATCGATAAGCAGGTAGTCAGGAGCTCCCCAGTAGACCTCGCTGAGGAACTGCTCCAGCGCCTTATGAAGCATTGGCCCGCGCCATATGATCGGTTGGTCGTCCTCGACCAGGAACCCCATGGACATGCAACGCACGCCATGGGTTACTACGGGCACGAGGAGCTCACCTACCATGGCAGGCGCCTGTCTCACGCCGAGCATCCCGGGAACCGAGAAGCCATAGACGTCGGCGTCCAGCACGGCGACCTTCCAGCCTCGCTCGGCCAAGGCAACAGCCAGGTTCACCGTCACGGTCGATTTTCCTACGCCACCCTTTCCTGAGGAGATGCCCAGGACCCGCGCGCCTCGGGTCCGATCAGAGAAGGCGTGAGGCCTATCCGCATGCGCATCGCTACCAGCCTCACCATGGCCACGCTCGCTGGCCGCAAGCCTCTGCCCGAGCGCCAGCCGGTCTGCCTCGGGCATGATGTCGAGCTCTATGCTCAGGCCGCGAGCTGCAGCATCAAGCCAGGCTGGGTTCCCACCCCCACCCCCGCTACTACCATCACCCGAACCCTGAGCTCCCGCGGCCAGCGACCTCTCGATCGCAGCGCGCAGCTCCTCCTCGACCGGATAGGGATCTGCGGGTAACACGATATGAGCCATCGCCCGGTTCCGGCGGAGATCGACTCTTCGCACCATACCCAGATCACCGAGACTACGGCCCGTCAGGGGATCCACAACCTGCTCCAGCAACATCTCCAGCTCTCGCGGTTCCCCGTCAGGCATAACTCGTAGACTAGTGGTATGGGCATCACAGAGAAGCGCCTCGAGGAGGGCTCAGAGTTCTCTGCATCTGTGAGCGCCCTGAGCGCGGCCTTCGGCGACCCGACCAGACGCCGCATATACCTCTACGTGCGGGAGAATGCACGGAGGGAAGGCGTGACAGTAGCTGAGGTAGCCAGAGCGTTCGGGCTGCACCCGAATGTCGCTCGCCACCACATGGACCGCCTGAGCGCCGGCGGCTATCTGGATGCGTCTCCTGTCAGGGACGCCGGCACTGCCGGTAACCGTGAATCGGCCGGTAACCGTGAATCGGGAGCCGGCCGCCCCGCCAAGCGCTACCGCGCCTCCCGAGACATGGACCTGGCCCCGCTGGCGAGTCGGGGGCAGACACTGCTGATGGAGCTCCTCCAGGAGCTGCTTGCACATCTGGAACCCGCAGAGGCAGAACGCATGGCCAGATCAGTCGGTGAACGTTACGGAAGGCGGCTGGCGAGCCAGATCACCCATGGCGATACGCGCCGCTCCGAGCGTACTGCGATGAAGGTCGTGGCTGATGCCATGACAGCCCATGGTTTCGCGGCCCACGCGGAGACACGCAGCGACGCGCTGGGCGTGGTATCTGACGGATGCCCCTTCGGTGCTGCCGTATACGACCATCCGTTCCTGTGCGCCCTGGACCACGGCATGGTCCGTGGAATGCTGGAAGAGCTGTGTGGCGCATCGACTACGACAGCGATTTACACACGCTCCCGTGCCCAGGGGGACCCAGCGTGTGCGGTATCGATCTGAGCACAGCCTGGAAGTCGGTCATGGGAATGCAACAGGCAGCTGCACCATCTAGCGGCATAAGACCTGGGCTTCGAGGTGCCGCCCATGTCTCCTAGGCACTACCTGGATCACGCCTCGACGAGCCCGCTGCGACCACAGGCGGCCCGGGCCATGATGACGTACCTGTCCACGGGTGGGATCGTGAAGGGTGAGGACCCTCGGGACGTGATAGGTGATGCGGCGCGCATTTACCACGAAGGCCAGCTATCTCGCAACGCTCTGGAAGGATACAGGGAAGAGGTCGCTCGATGGCTGGGGGCACGACCACGGCAGGTGGTGTTCACCTCTGGAGCCACCGAAGCCATACACCACGCTGTCTGGGCAGCAGCTCAGATGCGCCCGGGACGGCCCATGGTCGGGGCAGCCATCGAGCATTCCAGCGTGAGGGCAGCATCTGCCCGTCTTGCCCGCTGGATAGAGGTCCCGGTGGACGGGAAAGCCAGGATAGACATCGACGCGCTCGAAGCGATCCTGACCAGGGAGCAGCCTGCCGTGGTCCATTGCCAGGCGGCCAACCACGAAGTTGGAACTCTGCAACCCGTTCGCGAAGTCGTCGAGCTCTGCCATGAGCGTTCCGTCCTCGTCCATGTAGATGCAGCCAGCGCGGCAAGCCATGTCCCGCTCGACATCGGCACACTCGACGCGGATCTCGTATCTATCAGCTCTCACAAGGTAGGGGGACCGCTCGGAGCGGGGGCACTCGTGATCAGGCGCGGCCTGAGGATCCCGGCTCTATTCGTAGGCAGCACGCAAGAGCGGGGAAGGCGCGCGGGCATCGAAAACCTACCAGCGATAGCCGGATTCGCGGCCACCTCGGAGTTCCTGGGAAGCATCGACGGCACAGACCAGGTGCCCCAGCAAGAGCGCGAGGCAGCCCGTGCCCAGCAGCTAACCAAGACCATACTGGAAGCGGTAACGAAGCTACCCGGCGTTCAAGTGTACGGGGACCCGCTGGTACGCGCTCCCCACATAACCTGTTTCGGCGCTGAGGACGTGGTGGCTGAGGCAATCGTGCTGGGACTCGATCGGAGAGGCGTGTCGATTCATTCGGGTTCGGCATGCTCATCTGAAGGGTTCGAGCCTTCGCCGGTCCTGGCCGCCATGGGGGCCGATGCCGATCACTCTCTCAGGGTCTCGGTGGGATGGTCAACGCTGGAGAGCGACATCGATGCGTTCCTCACCGCCTTCCCGGAGGTCCTCGCAGAGCTGCGATCGCTACGCGGGAACGTGCGCTAGCCCAGCGCGCTGCGATAGCCCGGCCAAGCGCGCTGCGACAGCCCGGCTCGCTGCTACAGGCCGGCTGGAAGCGGCTCGTGAGCCGCCTGGAAGGTCTCCACCAGGAAGGGCCGTGCCTGATCGATCACGGATCTGGCGGGGTGCTCCGACAGGAATGCACGGAACTGCGCGGCTGCAGCTCGGGGATCGTGATCGTCCTCTGCCAGGATGATCCCCAGCAGCAGGTGACCTTCGTAGTTGCCGGGATCCAGCTTCACCGACTTCGCAACCTCGACCCGGCCTGAGGCTGCAAGCTTCTTGTCATGCACCTGGAGACCAGCCTCTCGCTCCAGCCACCCACTGGCCAGTAGCGCAACGGGTTGGTCGGGAGACTTTGCCAGGACCGCGTTGTAGATCTTCAATGCTTCGGCATCCTTCCCCTCGTCTGCCAGCACCTGCGCTTGGGCGAGTGAGCGCTCGATCAGTTGCTGGGAGTCAAGCGACACGCCACCGGTCGGGGTCTCACCTGGCAGGCGCAAGCCTGAGTCGGAAGCAGCGAGCGCAAGGGCCCCCGCGGCCAGGCAGGCAATTCCCAGAACAAGCAACCACTTGCGCCTGCGCGCACGTAGCCTGGTGAAGAGCCGCGCCGTCCTGGCCCGGAGCCGAGCGCCGGGGGATGGCCTGCTCTCGTTCCGGGCGGAAACCACGGGGACGCCAGGCTCGCCGGGCGGGAGGAGATCCTCAGAGGTAGCGCCACCGCTTTCGATGGCATGGGAGTGCGGCGCCTCCTGCGCGACCTTTGAAATGGACGCATCCGCTTCTGGTGCCTTCGACGGGCGGGCGGGCCGCGCGTGCGGCTCCTCGCCGGCCATAGCCCGTGCGGCAAGAGATAGGTATCTCTGGCGCAAGCGCAGGTAGTCTGCACTGTCGATCTCGCCCGCTGCATTCTCCGCATCAAGATCTTCCAGAGACCTGAGAATCGTATCCAGATCGGATGACATCTCGGCAGTGATATCGTCACGAGTCACGAGGAGGAACCTCTAACGCCGGCTCCCTCGTGTGACTCGCCGTAAGAAGCTGGTCCAGGGAGACTCTCTCCATCGTGCTCACGCCTGCGTGCCAAGAGGGCCTCTACGCTCTCCAATGTGGTGGAGTCTATCTCATCCATGTCCGGATCCTCCCCCACGAGCTCCCGCCGGCGGCGCCAGAAGAAGAGGAGCACCGCGCCCAGCCCGAAAAAGACCAGCGCCGATGGAATGATCCAGACAAGCAGATCAACTCCGTGGGCAGGAGGACGCAGAAGCATGTCCGTTCCATAGCGAGTTACGAAATAGGAATCTATCTCGTGCGCGCTCTCGCCCTCCTTCAGGCGCGAGGCGATTATCCGCCGGACGGCCACCGCCGTAAAGGCATTCGACTGAGCCACCGAGAGGGCCTCGCAACTCGGACACTTGAGCTGGCTCGCTATAGCGTCCACCCGTTGAGCGAGAGTCTCGTGAGTAACCACAGTCCGGGTGGTACTGAAAACGAGCGCACCGGCAACGACCGCCACGAGGGCCAGCCAAACCCACCAGTGGCGCGCGACTCTTCCGGACAGACCCTGCACAGCGCTCACGATCTCGGTACCGCTGCCGAACCCACGCCGTGACCACTGGCCACCAGGGTGCCGGGGTCACCTGCTCCGAGCGCACCCCGATCCCACAGTCCCTGCCCGCGAGCAAGCAGATGGTCAAGGAGATCCACGGTCACCGGACCGTCAATATGAGCAACGATCCTGCTGTTCGGCGCTATCAGGAACGTCTCCGGCGGACCCCGCACGCCGTAGGCAACAGCCAGGTCGCCGCTCGTATCGGCCACCAAGGGCCAATGCGCCCCGGTGGTGGCCAGGAACGCTGCAGCGTCCTCGGCTGGATCGTTGAAGCCAACTCCGATGATACGCACTCCAGAGCTTCCACGATGATCGTAAGCGAACGCCACGAGCTGAGCAGCTTCCTGCTGGCATGGCGGGCACCAAGACGCGAAGAAGTTGATCAGCACCCAGTGGCCGCGTAGGGCAAAAAGATTCACAACCTGCCCAGGATGCCCATAGGAGCTGGCTACGATGGGTGGCGCTATCTTGCCGACCAGGGGGTCGTCCACCTCGAGCGCCGTCGCCGAAGGGCGCGTGGCCAAGAACACAGAAAGCGATATAGCCACGACGATTACCACGATCCCTGCGACCCGCGCCGGGTGACGCCAGCCTCGACGGCCAGGTGCTCCCTTCCCGGAAGGTTTGGCGTCGCCTTCCACGGCTGGCTCCTCGAGCATCACGAGCTGCCTGAGCCCCCTCTCTCATGTGGGGATGGCACTAACGAGCTGGCAGGCGAGGATGCCGCGGACGGAGCGCTCCCGCTGCCGCCCGCCGTGAAAGTCCCGCCCGCCGTGAAAGTCCCCCCCGTATCGCTCTCTCCAGCCAGAGAATCGCCGGGATCCTCGCCTGCTCCCACCCGTACCAGCTCGCGGCTGGCGTCCTCACCGCCCGGGCCATCACCGTCTCCTCCCGCTGCAGCGCCGCCATGACCAGCAAGGGCTCCGGCAGCTGACCCACCGGACGCCGGGTCTACCTTCCACCCTCCGTGACGACCAGCCAGAACTCCCCCGACTCCGAGCCGCCTGCGCAAGCGCCGTTCCCTGTCGTCGGGCCAGAGCGCCAGGAGACAGCCCGCCAGCATCACCCCTGCACCTATCCAGAGGAACATGATCATGGGCTCGACGATCACCCCTATGGTCGCTGGACCACCGGGGTGCTGTGGCAAGCTGATCGCCGTGAGGTAAACGTCTGCATCTGGATACGATCGTATGGCGGGGCTTCCAACCTGCTCTGCGTCATTGCCGAACTTGCTGACTGCCGGCAGGTAAGGGCCATGCCCATCTACGTAGACAGCTAGCTGCAGAGCGGTGCGAGCAGGGGTGACCGAGTCACGAAGCCCTCCGTAAGTAAGCCGGTAGCCGTCGAACGTAGCTGTCTGCCCTGGACGCAGGGTAACCTGACCCTGGTGCCCGTAAGAGGACGCTGCCGTAAAAGCGACCGCCAAGATCACCACACCGAGATGGACGATCATCCCCCCGTTCGAGCGCCCCACGAAACCACGCCAGGCACGGCGGTACAGACGCTTCGGCTGCCCGGCGGCGCGTTGGGGAACCCTCGTCGATGATCTGACGCCCAGCACGAGCTGGCGGATCGCGCTGCCACCGGCGAACGCTCCCAGACCGAACGCTACCAGCTGCTCTATCCCGTGAAGGCCCACGGCAACGAGAACTACGACCGTGCACACAGCGAAGACGGCGGGGAGGAAGAGACGATCGCGAAGCACACCGGGCGCGGCCTTTCGCCAGGGAAGCACCGGCGTCACGGCCATAAGGAACAGGAGCGCCAGCACGATTGGAAGCAGCATCGTCTCGAAATACGGCCGGCCGACCGTCACCTGCTTATTGTCCAGCGCTTGCACCACGAGGGGAAATACCGTCCCGAGCAGCACGATAACAGCAAAGCCAGCAAAGAGCAGGTTGTTCAGTAGAAAGGCGCCTTCGCGTGACACTGGAGCATCTATGCTCGCAGGCGACCTGAGACGATCACCGCGCCATGCGATCAATCCTACGCCAACCACGACGACTACGCCGAAGAAGCCGATGAGCACCGGTCCAAGGCTGGAATCGGAGAATGCGTGGACAGATTCGATCACGCCGGAGCGTGTCAGGAACGTCGCGAATATGGTAAGGGCGTAAGTGGCCAGTATGAGAGACAGGTTCCAGACGCGTAGAAGCCCCCGGCGCTCCTGGGCAACTACGGAATGCAGGTAAGCAGTTCCGCAGAGCCATGGCAGGAGTGCTGCATTCTCCACAGGGTCCCAGGCCCAGAATCCGCCCCAGCCAAGCACCTCGTAAGACCACCAGGCTCCGAGCAAGATCCCCGCACCCAGGCAAAGCCAGGCGATGAGTGCCCACCTACGGGTCTCCATGAGCCACCCCTCGCCAAGACGTCCCGTTACGAGAGTGGCTATGGCAAACGCGAACGGGATGGTAAAGCCAACGAAGCCCGCATACACAAGGGGTGGGTGTATCGCCACGAGGATGTTGTCCTGCAGCAGAGGATTCGGCCCCAGCCCGTTATGTGGGATCGCCCCAACAACACGCGCGAAGGGATCTGCCGGACCCACCATGAGTCCTATGAAGAACGCTGCCACCACGTAGACGACGAGAGTGGCCCAGGCGACGAGCTCGTCCTCACCACGGCGGCGGAAATGGAAAGCGACAGCGGCCAGGAAAATAGAGAGCACGAGTGCCCAGAGCAATAGGGAGCCCGCGAGGGCTGACCACATCCCCGTTATCAGGTAGAGCAGTGGGGTCTGGCGACTCGAGTTGTCGGCAACGAACTTAATGGCGAAGTCGTGCGTGAACAGCGCGTGCTCCATGGCGATAGTGGACAGAACCATCCCAAGCAGGATCACCCAGGCGTAGCGCTGGCCGGCCCGGAGCACAGAGGACTCCTTCCGCCACAGGCCCCACCCGAGGACCCCGATACCCGCGATGGCGGCGGCGAAACCCAGGTAGAGCCCTACATGGCCAAGCGTTGCATTCACGAGCCGGTCCTGGTCAAGCTAGTCCCACGACGAGCTCGCCGCTCGCCACGAAGCAACGCTGTTGCATTCACGAGCCGGTCCTGGTGGAGCTGGCCCCCTTCGCCTTGGCTGCGCTCTTCACGGGACTCTTCGCGGGAACTGCAGCCACGTAGCTGGAGGAGTGCTTCACCATGAGCTGGTAGCCGAGGAACTGGTCGCCGGAGAAGTGGCCTACCAGCACCACCCTCACGCCTGGAGCGAACAGCTGCGATGGCGTACCCGAATCGGCAACCGCCTCGGTCACCCCACCCTGGCGGATATCGAACTTGACTTCCTTCCCGACGCGGCGTATCGTGCCCGGAACCACCCTGCCCTCGATCCGGAACGTCTGGCCCTTCAGCTGTGCACGGTTGGCAACGGCCTGGCTGACCGTCTCGTAGTAGTTCAGGCTGCCAGCCCCCTTGTAAAGGAGGAACGCTACAGCGCCAACTATCACCACCCCGGCAACGAGCAGCCGCCGGATCCGCCTGCGACGGAGGCGCCCAGAGGCCACCTGCTGTGCCAGAGCCCCATCACCTGCACCGGCGGGGT
>DAHXND010000135.1 GCA_027366675.1 Acidimicrobiales bacterium | reverse complement strand
TGGCGCATGTTACGAGTCTGGCGCTCGTCTCCTCCCTGACCACCGTCGAGCGCAGGGATGCCTCTGCCGTGTTGTTCACATCTACGACTCCGGCTACGACCTACTGGCAGGTCGCTGTCCTGGATCGCATGAGAGGCGTTGGCTTCGTAGCCGGCCAGCACCTGGAGGATGCGCTGGGTGGTGGGACCAGTCCAAAGACCGATGCTGCTTACGAGCCCCCGCTCTCTCCATCGGGCGGCACTGGTCATGCTGGCTATGGCGGGGAGGTGACGCTGAAGGGCTTCGATGGGCCCCTTCTGCCCGTGCCCCTCTACGCGACTTCGGTCGCAGTTCCAGGAGGGGCGCGCATCCTTCCCTCGGGCGTACTGGCTCGTGAGCCGCTTCGCAGGGGCGAGCGCTACCGGATAGAAGCTATCTATCCCAGCCAGTCATTCTATTCCAGCTCATCGCTCGATGACGGCAGTGCCGGTGAGCTCTTCTCCGGGCCGCCATCTTCGCAGACTACAGCAGTGCCCAAGGTGTCGCCGGCAGTGGAGAGCCTCACGAGGTCGATCACGGCAGGGGCTGCGGGTCCTGCCGCCAAAGCAATGGCGCTGGAGCGCTTCTTCCATTCGGGAGCGTTCCGCTATTCGCTGTCGGAGCAACGACCGCCGCAGGGGACGGGCCCTCTCCAGGCATTCCTACTCCTGAACAGAGATGGATCCTGTGAAGCGTATGCAGATGCATTCGCGATCATGGCCAGGATAGCCGGCATGCCATCACGTGTAGCAGTCGGATTTACCGCAGGCGCCCGCTCGCCATCAGGAGCTGTCGTGATAACTGGGGCTGACGCCCACGCGTGGCCGGAGGTGTACCTGGGCTCGCCATATGGTTGGGTCTCCTTCGACCCGACGCCGACGAGCGCGTTCGGTGCTGGCAGTGCCCTCGGCGTCGTGAGCACTGCATATACAGCGACTTCCCAGCCGCCGGTCACTGCAGCGATCCCACCGGCGACTGGGGTCACTTCTCCCCCGAGGACGGTGTCTCCCCCGGCCGGCAAGATCTCCTCCACTGCTCGTGCCACGAAGTCTCGCGCCGCGCGCGCATCTCCCCCGCAACGCTCCCTGCCCACGGCGCCCGGGGGTCTACCCTGGTGGGCGTGGGCCGCCATAGGGCTCTGCGCGTGTGCGGCTCTGGCATCCGGCGGCATCCGTTTCCGTGTGGCCAGACGTCGCCGGCTGGCGAGCAGGAGGGATGACGGACCACCTGGCAGTGTCACCCCGCCAGCACTGGGACATTGGATCGATCCGGGCTCGGGGGTCGATCACGGCGCGGGCGATCTGGCTTCCGAGATCCTGCTCACGTACCAGGCAGCCGAGAGGCTGGTGGGGTCGCTCGGTGCCTCCCGCATGGCCTGCGAGGCCCCGCACGCTTACGTTTCCAGGCTCGAGGTGCAAGGGACATCAGGGGTCTCTCGGGACATTCTCGACGCTATGTCCCGTTTGGCGCGCCTCGCGGAGCTGGTTGCCTTCTCGAACCATCCGATCTCGGTCGGAGACGTCATAGCCGCCCGGTCATCACGCGAGCAGGTCATATCAGGGCTTCGCCGCCATCTCTCACGGGGATCCATGGCCGGCGGTCAACCTTCCAGGGCAGGAGGCCGTTAAACATAATATGGAAGACGATAGATGGGTCCCACCTGTAACGGATGCCCTGCGCGAGCGTGTGAGGACAAGAGCCGGCGAGCTGCTCTCGGGCGGGCAGCGAGCCTGGGAAGCGCCTTTCGTGGGCAGGGCTCCGGCTGCTTCGGGAAGAGACCCTGGTCCGTGGATCGCGGAGGATGCCCCTGCGGAGGCAGGCAGCCCGGGGAAGGCTCGGCGTATCCCACGTCCTCGGCGTTTCGTGGTCGTGGCGGCGGCGGTGGTGTGCCTGGCCGCCGTCGGCGTGCCGGTCGCGCTGGTCGCTACGAGGTCAGCTCCGCCTGCCAGGGGGGCCGCACCGAAGAAGCTCGGTAGGGTCCCTGTGGTGGATCCCGTGCCGGGCAAGCTCCCGAACGGCATAGGCCCGGCCGGTTCCCTTGTGCTGAGAGCGCTCAGCGCTACGGTCTCTTCGGGGAGCTTCCGCCTGCGCTACCGGATAGGGACACGTGGCCCCTTCCGGGCAGGGGGTCTCGCCTCGCGTACTTACCAGGGAGTTAGCGGCAGCGGGGTCGAGAGCACGGATCCTTACGCGTTGTCGGTGAGCGAGAGCGTAACGAGCTCCACCGTCCGGATCGATCCGTACCCCGTTCCCGGTGTCTTCGACGGCTACGACTACTGCTACCAGTCCTGCCCAGGACAGGCAGTGGAGCCATCTCATCCCACCGTGGCCGACCCGGCGTACAGGCTCTCGGGTTACCAGCCGCTGGCGAGCTTCATGAGCATCGCCGAGCTGGGTGCAGGCGCCTACGCCGGTCCGGTCGTGGCCATAGCGGGCGCCACTTTGAACGGCTACCTGGACGTCTACGAGCAGGCCATGAAAGGATCGGTGGCTGATGGCTCGGTTCTCGCCGGTGGCAAGAACATGACGCGATACAAGCTATCCGAGAACCTGGGCCTGGTAGCGAAGACGCCCGGTCTTTCGCGAGAACAGGCTGGGTCCCTGGCGAAGGCTCTGGCTCTCTTGAAGGTGGTAGGATACGTGGGAACAAGCGTGATCCTGCTGGTAGATACTTCCGGTCAGATCGTGCAGGCCACCTCGACCTCCAGCTTCTCGAACGGGTACGAGGTGACGCTCGCTACGAGCCTCTCGGATTTCGGGGCCGCCGGCAGCGCCATTCCGGCAGCGAGCGCGAACCGGCAGTACGTGTATGCGGACGGGCAGCGGTTCACCTGCGGCACAGGTTTCTTCGGAGCGCGGGCACTGGCAGCCCTGCAAGAGAACTATGGCTTCTCCCCCTCCCCACCGGTCGGTCAGGGCAGCGCGAATGCTTCCACGGGGTCATCAGGGTCGGCGGGGTCATCAGGAACCAGCGCAGGAGGGTCGGCGGCGGGGGCTCCTGACTGCTTGTTCAGCGAGACGCTGAAGAGCTGGGTGCTCGAGATACCTGGCTCTCTCAAGCCGTTCTCCTGTGTGCAGCAGATGGGCTACTCGGCCAGCTACCTCGGAGGCCGGGTGCTGCCCCCTTCATGCCTGACCGGTCCGGGGGGTGCGGGAGTAGCGCTCATGCGCTGTGATGCCCCAGGCGAGTCCCAGGCGGCATCGGCCTCCTGCCTGAGCGCGACCGGGCCCCATCCCCTGTCGGACTTCACCTTCTATCCAGCACCAGACCCGCTGGTGTCGGCCCCGTCCGGCTACACGGCTTCGGAAAACTCCGGTACTGTAGCGTACTACGATGGCTATTGCACGAACGGCGTACGAAATTGGGTTGTGTTCGACATGGCAGATGGGACCTGGAAAAGCCAGCTGGCGCCAGGAGCGAATGGCGTGCCTGGCGAAGCGGTGTTGCCCACTTCCACTCCGTATGCCATGTCCGACACCTCTATTGCCGGCACGGCTCGCGAGGTGCGCGACTTGCTCCCGAATGGTTGTGTGTTCGAGATCAACCCGGCCCAGCCTCTGCCCACACAGCCGGGCGGACTTCCCCAGTGAGCTTCGACGGGGAGCTACTGACGGCCAGCTCCGGCAGAGGTCGCGATCCTGATCCTGATCCTGATCCTGATGCCGGTGCTGTGGCCCGGTCCCGGCGCTTCCCGGCGAAGCCGGAGATGCGCGAGCCCGACACGTTCGAAGCCCGCTTCGGTGAGCTGTTCGTGCTGGCCTACCGGTCGGCTTTCCGTGTAGTGGCTTCGCGGGAGGATGCAGAGGACGTCGGGATCGAGACACTGGCCCGCGCCTATGTCCGGTGGCCGGATGTCAGGCAGAAAGCCGAGCCGTGGGTGCGGGTAGTTGCCGCGAACCTCGCCATAGACCTAACTCGCCATCGCGGCGCAGAGGCCCGGTTGCTCGAGTTGCAGCGTGCTGAGGTCGCCCTCCATGAAGGTGAGATCTCCGCGCTGTCCGATCACCCTGGGCTGCTGCCGGGCAGCGATCTGGGCCCGGGCAGCGATCTGGGGAAGCTGCTCTCCGCTGTCGCGGACCTGCCGGATCGCCAGCGCCAGGTCGTGCTGCTCCGTTACTACTGCGATATGAGCGAGGCGGAGATAGCGTCGGTACTTGCCTGCACGCAGGGCACGGTGAAGCGCCACGCCTTCAGGGCGAGAGCTGCCCTTCGAGCGAAGGTCGCTCATCCGGGTGAAGGCCGCTCGTAGCGATACGGGTAGAGGCCGCTCGTAGCGGTGAAGGGGGAGCAGTTGACAACCCCGCAGCAGAGCGGATGGCGGCCGCCAGGGCTGGGACGGCGTCGCGCCAGTCCCCGACGAGAGCGATGTCAGCCCAGTCGAAGACCGGTGCGCCGGGGTCCACGTTGATCGCTACGACGGTACCTGCACCCCTGACCCCGGCCATGTGGTTGAACGCACCGCGCACGCCGATCGCGACGTAGATGTCCGGGGTGAGATGGTGGCCGGTGATCCCGACCTGCCGGGCTCGGGGAAGCCAGCCCCGGTCGGTGACTTTCCGAGTGGCAGCCAGCTGGGCGCCGAGCGCCTGGAGCAGCGGGCGCAGCGCGCCGTAGCTTTCGGGTGGCACTCCCATGCCTACGCCGACGACACGCCTGGCGCTCAGCAGCGCGCCAACAGCCGGGTCGCGGTGGTGGGCGAGGAGCTCCACCCGGCCGCGTCCCGCCGTTTCGACGGTCTCCACGATGGCAGCGCCGTCGCCAACCCGCCACGGCCGCGCCGGGCGGTTCCCGGGTCTGACGGTCGCCACCTGAACAGGCGAGGACGTGGTCACCTCCGCGACGATCCGGCCGGAAAAGGCCGGCTTCCAGCAGACCAGGCGGCCGGAATCGTTCACCTCCAGTGAGACGGCGTCGCCGACCATCCCGGCGCCCAGCGACGCGGCGAGGCGCGCCGCCACCTCACGGCCCCACAGGGTGCCCGGTGCGAGAACGGCCCACGGCGTGCTTCGCCGGCACCAGGTAGCGAACACACCTGCCAGGTCTTCTTCCACCGTGGAGCCGATCACGTGGATGACCCGGTCGGCGCCGAGCTGCCACAGTGCATGCGGGTCGCCCGGGTCGGGACCGGCGACGACCACGCTGGCCTGGACGCGTGCCGCCAGGCGGTGAGCCTCTCCGAGCAGTGCGGCAGCCAGGTCGCTGCGACCAGGCTCCGCCAGCACGACGATGGACCGGCCGGCTGCGGCGGATCGGTCGGACGCCACAGACCGGTCGGCTCCAATAGACCGGTCGGCTGCAACGGACTGGTCGGCTCCAATAGACCGGTCGGACGCAACAGATCGGTCGGCTGCCACAGATCGGTCGGCTGCAACGTTCGAAGCCGGCGCAACAGCGGGTGAGTGCGTCGCGGCCACGACGCCTCGGCTGGCAGCCGTGTCCGGGGTGCGGCTCGCCGGCCGCCTCGTTCCACCCGTCGATGG
>DAHXND010000132.1 GCA_027366675.1 Acidimicrobiales bacterium | reverse complement strand
GACGTCGAGGCGCGCTACCAGGCGAGCTGCCGTTCGCTCCGAGAGCGCCACTTCGCCGTGGAGCTGGGCGTGGCTACCGAGCTGTTCGAGCAGCTCCGCGCGGCAGGTCACCTCGACATCGGGGGCGGTTCGGGACAGGCTGAGATGCTCGGGGCGGATCCCGACGGTGACCAGGGGGCCCAGCTCGTCGAGCACGGGGAGGAACGAGCGCGGCAGGCGCAATGCTCGCTCGCCGAGCCACACCGACCCTCCGTCGTCGTGCCAGCTCGCCGTCCACAGGTTCATCCCCGGCGAGCCGATGAACCCGGCGACGAACGTGTCGGCGGGCTGGCCGTAGACTTCGGCGGGGGCGCCGCACTGGCGGATCTTCCCGCCCTCCATCACCACCACCCGGTCCGCCAGGGTGAGTGCCTCGCCCTGGTCATGGGTGACGTATACCGTCGTGATGCCGAGATCGGCATGAAGGCGGGCCAGCTCGATCCGCATCTGCTCACGCAGGTTGGCGTCGAGGTTCGACAACGGCTCGTCCATCAGGAACACCGCTGGGCGGCGCATCAGTGCGCGGCCCAGCGCCACCCGCTGGCGCTGCCCTCCGGACAGCTCCTTCGGACGCCGGCGTAGGTAGCCGTCCAAGCCGAGCAGCTCGGCAACCTCGGTGACCCGGCGGCGGACGTCGGCCTTCGGCGCGCGGGTCGCCTTCAATCCGAATGACAGGTTCTGCTCTACCGTCATGTGCGGGTACAAGGCGTAGTTCTGGAACACCATGCCGACGTTGCGCCGATCGGGAGGGTCACTGTTCACGAGGCGATCGTCGAACCACAGCTCCCCGCCCATCAGTGCCTCGAGGCCGGCGATCATCCGCAGCGTTGTCGATTTCCCGCACCCCGACGGCCCGAGCAGGACCACGAACTCACCCTCGCCGATGGCGAGATCGACGCCGTCGACTGCCAGCACCTGGTCCTTGCCGTACTGTTTCCTAACGTTCTTCAGCTCTACGCGTGCCATGCCACTCCTCTCCTCGACTCGGCCGGCCAGGACAGCACATGGCTTCCTGCAGCGACACTTGGTACGCGAGGTAGGTTACAAAACGCAGGTAAATCCACCGTGGCCTGCGAGTAGCCACGCGATGAAATTGTCCTGAAACCACGTTCAGAAGTAGGAGGCGCTCGCCCGCTGCCACCGTGACGGCCCACGGGGTGGGCAGTGTACGGAGGCAGCATTGCAACGACAGGAACGACAGGAACGACAGGTAGGTAACTGTTCAGAAGATTGTAACTTCCGCTACATCTATCCTTCCCGGTCCGGTTACCTCGGCTTGCCAGAATGATCCCGTTGGTGAAGGGCGAGTCGAGGACGGATCGACCGTCTGGGCAATCTGAGCGCCGGCTGGAACCGGCTGGAGGAGGAGATGGCGGTGCCAAACGATAGGGCTTCGATAACCGAGATATACAGACCCATGGACCAGGCGAGCGTGGGGCCGAAGCACTGGCTGACGGTGCTCACCGCAGGGATGGGCTTCTTTACCGACGCCTACGACCTGTTCATCATCGGCACGGTAACCGTGCTTCTTACGCCGATCTTCCATCTGAACACCGGGCAGATCTCGCTCCTGAACTCCATCTCGCTCCTGGCGTCTGTAGCCGGGGCGCTTACCTTCGGGAAGCTCATGGATCGCTGGGGCCGCAAGCGCATGTACGGCGTAGAGGTAGCAATACTCGTTCTGGGAGCGATCCTCTGCGCCGTGGCGTGGAACTTCGACTCCCTGTTCATCTTCCGCATACTGGTCGGCTACGGGGTCGGCGGCGACTACGCCACCTCGGCGGTTATCACCTCTGAGTACTCGAACCAGAAGTCCAGGGGGAAGTTGATCGGGACTGTTTTCGCCATGCAGGGATTCGGCCTGATTGCCGGCCCGGCCATCGCCTCGATCTTCCTCGGCGCCGGCGTGCCGAACGATGTGGCCTGGCGGTTGATGCTCGGTCTCGGCGCCATCCCGGCGGCTTCGGTCATCTACCTGCGCCGCAAGATCCGTGAGACGCCGCGCTACACCATGAGCGTCCAGGGCGACGCCGCCACCACAGCCGAGACGGTGGCGTGGATCACGGGCAAGCATCCGGCGATCGGCGCCAACGGAAGCCGTCCGGTGGCTGCTTCCACCGCCGGCGGGGTTCCCACGGTGGCTGCTTCAACCACTCGGGGGGCAGGTCTGGGCGCTGCAGCCACGGGTGGCAGGGGCAGGGATCGAGGAGGGAACCGGGGAAGTGGCACGAACGGCTCCGCCAACGGCCTATCGGCACGGCTCAGCTCCATGCCCTTCCTGCTGCGCCTGATCGGCACCGCGGGGAGCTGGTTCCTGCTCGATATCGCCTTCTACGGCAACTCGGTCTCGAGCCCGCTCATATTGAAGCTGCTCCAGCCGAAGGGCAGCCTTCTCTCCCATACGCTCATATCCCTGGGGATCTTCGCGGTAGCGGCCTTCCCCGGCTACTGGGTGGCAGTATGGCTGCTCGACCGCATAGGGAGGAAGCGCATCCAGTGGCAGGGCTTCGCTGTGATGGCGCTTGCTTTTGCCCTCATATGGGTGATCCCGGATGGGGCAACGGCGCTCGGCATCTTCCTGCCGCTATTCGCCATCAGCTACTTCTTCATCGAGTTCGGTCCTAACATGACCACGTTCGTCTACCCTGCAGAGGTATTCCCGACCTCGGTGCGTGGTACGGGGGACGGGATCTCGGCAGCTTGCGGCAAGTTCGGAGGCTTCCTCGGGGCCCTCCTGATCCCGCACCTGCTCGCATCCGTGGGCATAAAGGGTGTTATGGGGATGCTTGCCCTGGTATCGATTGTCGGAGTCTTCCTCACGATCGTGGCTCTCCCGGAGCCGAAGGGGAAGACCCTGGAGGACGCTTCGGCCGAGGTGACGGCCCCAGAGATATCCGGCGCGCCGGGCTCCGATGGCCCGGGCTCCGATGGCCCGGGCTCCGATGGCCGGGGCTCCAATGGCACAGCCTACGGTTACGGCGAGGGTGCGGCTCCAGAGATACCTGGCGCGCCTGTCGCCACCGGGGCCTGAGTCGCCACCGGGGCCCGAGCCGCTGCCACAGCCCGGCTCACGACCAGGGAAAGCCTCGCGAGCCTGCTTTCCTGAGAAGCTTTTCCTGAGAAGCTACCCAGCGCAGATGTCCCCCTGCCTTGCAAGGTGGGGGGACATCATTACAATAACGTTACAGTGCAGACATCGAAGCCATTGGGGGGCACCGCTGCCGAGCTACCCGAGAACCGCGATAGCGAGGCCGGGAAGCCGGAAGCGCGGGAAGGGCCGGAAGCGCGGGAAGGGCCAGACGCGCGGGAAGGGTTAGCCCTTCGCGCCGGCGATCTCCGTGATCGCGTCCTGGCGGCCAGGCGCTCCTACCAGGGGTCCATAGGTATCTCCTTCAGCGAGCTGACCCATTCGCCTGTCATGCGGCCCGCGATACTCGGCTTCGTCGGCCTCCTGGCGATCACGATCGGGGCCTCCCTGCCCACCTCGCCGTTCGCGCTGAAGCTCCCGGGCGCGTGGTTCTTCGGCATAGCCGCGCCAGGCTCGCCCGCCACCACCAGCCAGCAGCAACTCTTCCTCGGGCTGGTGCTCGTCTACGGGGGGCTGTTCCTCTTCATAAGGGCGTGGTACAGCCTGGTCCGGCTGGGTCGTGAGCGCCACATACCGGTAGCCCACATGGTGATCATCTTCGCCATCTGGGCGCTTCCCCTGCTGGTGGCGCCACCGCTGTTCAGCCGGGACGTCTACAGCTACGCGGCACAGGGAGAGATGGTGAGCCGCGGGATAAACCCGTACCGCTACGGTCCAGGCGTGCTCGGGGTGGGGCCGTACGTGACGCCGGTCGACTCCCTCTGGATGAACACGCCCGCGCCCTACGGCCCGCTCTTCCTCGGCATAGCAGGCTTCCTCGCGAACGTGACCCTTCACAACGAGCTGGCGACTGTGGTGGCCATGCGCCTGCTTGCCCTGGCAGGGGTGATACTGATAGCAGCCTGCATGCCGGCCCTCGCCCGCTCGTTCGGTCGCCGGCCTGCCGAGATATTCGCGTTCGCCGTGCTGAACCCGGTTACGATGCTGCACTTCCTGGGCGGCGCCCACAACGACGCGCTGATGGTAGGTCTTCTCGTAGCAGGAATAACTCTCGTGAGGAGCCGGCATCCCCTGGCAGGGGCCGTGCTCTGCGCTCTGGCGGCTGCGGTGAAGGTGCCTGCTGCGCTCGGAGTGGTCTACGCGGGCTGGGTCTGGATGGGTGAGCCTGTCCCCTGGCGAGAGAGGATAAAGCCTCTGGTCAAGGCAGGAATCGTGGCCGTGGCCGTAATGGAGGGGGCGTCGCTCATGGTCGGGCTCGGGTGGCGCTGGATCCTGAACCTGGCTACGCCTGGAACGGTGCGCACCTGGCTCTCCCCCGCTACGGCAGCCGGGCTCCTGCTCGGTCGCCTGGCTCACGGGCTCGGGATGATGGTGCCCACACACATCGTGCTGTCAGGGACTCGCGTGCTCGGGCTCGCTGCCGCTGCCGTGATAGGGCTGTGGCTGCTGTGGCACTCGGACAACCAGACCTGGCTGCGGGCGATGGGCATCACCTTCCTGCTCTTCGTAGCGCTCGGTCCTGTCGTCCAGCCCTGGTACCTGTCGTGGGGGATCATAACGCTTGCCCCGGT
>DAHXND010000123.1 GCA_027366675.1 Acidimicrobiales bacterium | reverse complement strand
GAGAGCCGCGGCCGAAGCCGAGAAGCGCCGTCGATCCACGCGGCGCAGGGGAGTCGTCATAGGCGCAGTCGTCGTCATAGGAGTCGTTCTCGGAGTGGTCCTGACGAGCACCGGCAAGTCCAGCCACCCGGTGAAGCCCGCAAAGGTCGCCAAGGTGTCGACGAAGAAGGCACCGAGCACCAGCGCGAGTGCCCAGGCGCTGGCAGACGAGGCAGCGGTGAAGGCAGGCTGCCCGGGGGTCCCCACGGCCGGGGTCAAGGCGCCCAGCTTCACGTCGGCGCCGCCGATGTCCATAGACACGTCCAAGACCTACACGGCGACCGTCACCACGTCACTCGGGCCGTTCACGATCACGCTCGACGCGAGCCAGGCGCCTCACACCGTGAACAACTTCGTCTTCCTGGCAGACCACGGCTTCTACAACTGCAACAGCTTCTGGCGGGTGATTCCCGGATTCGTGGATCAGACCGGTGATCCAACCGGCACGGGGACTGGCGGTCCTGGCTACCACTACACAGGGAGCAAGCCTGCGGTTGCCAAGAATCCTTCTCACCAGTACCCCCTCGGTGCTGTAGCCATGGCAAACTCTGCATCTCCCACGTCGAATGGCAGCCAGTTCTTCATCGTGGCCGGTAGCCAGGGAGAGAGCCTTCCCGCGAACTACACGCTGTTCGGTCAGGTGACGTCCGGGATGAATGTGGTGGAGCAGGTAAACAAGGCCGGGAACGCGAGCCCCAGCGCCAATGGTGCTCCGCCGGACGTGATCTACCGGATGCTGAAGGTGACGATCAGCTCCTCCTAGCCGGCAGAGCCTCCAGCCCCGCGGGACGTCCCCCCACGAACACGACAGGGGTATCTCGCCCCGCAGATCTCCATCTGCCATCCGGATCTCTCACGAGAGCTGATGACTCTGGTATGCCGACGACCGGGAAGTCCGGCCCGGCAAGGGCCAGGCTCCTGTGCATCTTCTCTGCCGACTCGTGGCCGTAGTGGGGGATCACGGCCATCTCCCGTAGAAGTCCGAGCCCCACCGTGAAGGCGCCTCCGCGAGGGTCCACCATCGGATCGGTAAGCACCATTGCTCCGGCAGAGGATCCCGCGATGGCAGCGCCCTCTCTCCAAGTGGCCACCAGGGTATCCCAGAGCGGGGAGTCCTTCAGCACGCTGCGGAGGTGCATGGGCGACTCCCCGACGAGGTAGACGAAGCGAGCAGATCTGGCGGTGGCTACGGCAGCCGGCTCGCTCGCCTGGCCACGGGTCAGCACCATGAGGGCTCGCACTCGAAGCCCGAGCTTCGCGAGCCACTGCTCTGCGACGCCAGCTACACGCTCGGGGTGCTCGTAGGCAGCAGCAGTCGGCAGGACGAGAACCTCGCTCGCGCCTGCCGCCGCAGCGAGCTCTGCGTCGAAATCGCAGCCTTCCTGCCATTCGCCCCCACCAACCAGGGCGATAGGTCCAGCCTGAGGAGGTCCAGCCTGAGGCTCGCCGGTACCGCTCTGTTCAGAGCTGCTCACGCCAGCTCGCTCGCAGAGAAGGTCGGGAGAAGTTCGTGGATGAGGCTGATTTCATTCTGAAGCGCTACCATAGCCTCCCATGTCTATCAAGCGCGTGGGAATCGTGGGGTCCGGGATCATGGGATCCGGCATAGCCGAAGCAGCTGCTCTCGCCGGATTCGAGGTGGTCATCCGGTCGAGGGCCAGGTCGACGGCGGAGGCCATGATCGCCAGCCTCGAGAAGTCGCTGGCCCGGAAGGTGGAGAAGGGAACTGCCAGCGCGGCCGAGAGGGACGAAGCTCTGGCACGGGTAAGGGCTACCTCCGACCTGGGTGATCTCGGAGACGCTGACCTCGTGATCGAGTCCGTGGCAGAGGATCTCGCGGTGAAGAAGCATCTCTTCACCGAGCTGGACAGGGTCTGCGCGGATCACGCCATCCTGGCCACGAACACGTCCACCCTCCCGGTTGTCGAGATGGCGATGGAGACAGCGCGCCCCGAGAGTGTGTGCGGCATACACTTCTTCAACCCGGCGCCGGTGATGTCCCTCGTAGAGATAGTCAGGCCCATCACGGCATCGGATGAGACGATCGAGGCAGCACGAGCCTTTGCCGAGGGCTGTGGCAAGTCCCCGGTAATAGTGAAGGACCAGGCTGGGTTCATCGTGAATGCGCTGCTGTTTCCTTACCTGAACAACGCGGTGCGTCTCCTGGAGAACCAGGTGGCGTCCATGGAGGACATAGACACGGCCATGATGGGCGGATGCGGGTTCCCGATGGGACCCTTCGCGCTGCTCGACCTCGTAGGGCTGGATACGAGCCTCGCCATACTCGAAGCTCTCTACGCCGAGCAGCGCGACCCGAACTACGCTCCGGCCCCGACGCTGCGACGAATGGTTGCCGCCGAGCGGCTCGGGCGGAAATCCGGTCGAGGCTTTTACGACTATCACAAGGGCTGAGCTGCCGGACTGCGTCTTATGGGCCAGACTGTACCCGTGACCGCGGCAATTGACCGACCATGGGTGATGCGGACATACTCCGGGCATTCGAGCGCTCGTGCATCGAATGCTCTCTACAGGACGAACCTGGCAAAGGGCCAGACAGGGCTCTCCATAGCATTCGACCTGCCCACCCAGCTCGGCTACGACCCTGATTCACCGGAGGCTGCCGGAGAGGTCGGCAAGGTAGGTGTCCCGGTGGCGCACGTAGGCCACATGGCTGAGCTCATGGATGGCATACCGCTCGGTGAGATGAACACGTCTATGACGATCAATGCGACCGCGGCATGGCTCCTCGCGTGCTACATCACCCATGCAAAGGCGACCGGCGTGGAAGAGGGCCTGCTGGCAGGTACTACACAGAACGATATAGTGAAGGAGTACCTGTCGCGGGGTACCTACATATTCCCACCTGGGCCGTCGTTGCGACTCACGGTTGACGCGATCGCCTACACGCTCCGGCACGTCCCGAAGTGGAACCCCATGAACGTTTGCAGCTATCACCTCCAGGAGGCAGGAGCGACACCGGTCCAGGAGGTCGCCTATTCTCTGGCGACCGCGATAGGCGTGCTCGACGCTGTAAGAGACTCCGGCAAGGTGACAGAAGCAGAGCTCCCGAAGGTAGTAGGACGTATCTCGTTCTTCGTGAACGCAGGCATCCGCTTCGTGGAGGAGGTATGCAAGATGCGGGCCTTCTCCTCCCTGTGGGACAGGATATGCAGGGAGCGCTACGGGGTAGAAGAGCCAACGCTCCGTCGCTTCCGCTACGGCGTGCAGGTGAACTCGCTCGGCCTCACCGAGGAACAGCCCGAGAACAACATAACCCGGATCGGGTTGGAGGCTCTCGGGGTAACGCTCAGCAGGGACGCGCGGGCGCGAGCTATCCAGCTCCCGGCGTGGAACGAGGCGCTCGGCTTGCCGCGTCCATTCGATCAGCAGTGGTCGCTACGGATACAGCAGATCCTCGCCTTCGAGACCGATCTACTGGAGCACGAGGACATCTTCGACGGTTCGAGGGTCATCGAGTCGAGGACTGCGGAGATCGCCGAGGCGGCTTACGCGGAGCTAACGGAGATACAGGAGCTGGGAGGTGCGTTCGGCGCCATAGAGGAGATGAAGAGCCGTCTTGTCGCCAGCCAGACCGAGCGGACGCGGAGGATAGAGAGTGGAGAGCTGCCGGTGGTCGGAGTCAACTGCTTCACCGAGGCGGAGCCCTCCCCACTACTGGCTGGCCTCGACGAGGGCGCTGCTGTTCTCAGGGTGGATCCGCTCGTGGAAGAGGAGCAGAAGGAGGCGATAGCACGCTGGCGGGAGGGTAGGGACGCGAGAGCCCACCAGCTGGCGCTCGATGAGCTGCGCCGGGCCGCCAGGGACGGGACGGCGGACCTCATGGGGCCGACGATCGCGTTCGCGTCGGCCCGTGGCACCACGGGCGAGTGGGCGGGCGCACTGAGGGAGGTCTTCGGGAGCTATGTAGCGCCTACCGGGGTAGCGAGGAGCGTGGGTCGGCGAGCCAAGGAGCTGTCGTACCTCAGCGATAAGGCCAAGCGCCTGGCGGGCGGGCCGCCGCGGCTGCTCGTGGCGAAGCCCGGGTTGGACGGGCACTCGAACGGTGCCGAGCAGATCGCCGTGGCAGCGCGCGACGCCGGCTTCGAAGTCGTCTACCAGGGAATCCGGAACACTGCCGACCAGATCGTCGCTGCGGCCCTGGACGAGGATGTGGACGTCGTCGGTATATCCATACTCTCGGGCAGCCACCTGGAGCTGGTTCCGGAGATCGTGGCGAAGCTGCGTGCAGCGGGCTGCGCAGCTCCTGTGGTCGTAGGGGGGATACTGCCGCCCGAGGACCAGGTGATCCTGAAGGAAAAGGGCGTGGCAGCTACCTATACGCCGAAGGATTTCGCCCTGGCCCATCTAATGGGCGACCTCATGGAGCTCGCGTCTGCATATCGTGAGGCTAAGAATGGAGCTCTCAGAGCCTAGAGCTGGAGAGTAGCTGCCAGCTCAGCCACGCATCCCAGCTCAGCCACGCATCCCAGCTCAGCGGGAAACCCAGGGCCGGTCCCGGCGAGCTGGCAGCGGGACAGCCCACCAGCGCCCGGAGAAACGCCATGCCTCGGAGGGCCGCTGCTCGCCACTATCATGTCGATGGCGCTTGCTGCTCACAGATCGCCTCCTGATAAGGCTCGCGGCAGCAGCGATGGCGGCGAGAGCCTCGAGCTCGGTTTCCTCTGCTGCCCTTGCCACCGGCATGGCGGATCCCTGTAGCGCCGCCATCAAAGCGGCACGTTCCCGTGCTTGCGCTTCGGCAGCTCCTCGCGCTTCGAAACCAGCATGGCGAGGCTCCTGATCAGCACCCTCCGCGTATCCGAGGGATCAATCACGTCGTCTATGTAGCCGCGCTCCGCTGCCACATAAGGGTTCGCGTAGCGTTCCATGTACTCCTCGACAAGCTCTTTCCGCCGGGCTGCAGGGTCGGGGGCACTGGCAAGATCCCTCCGGTAGACGATCTCCACGGCGCCCTGGGGGCCCATGACGGCAAGCTCGGCCGAGGGCCAGGCGAACGCCAGGTCCGCACCTATGGAGCGCGAGCTCATGACGACGTAGGCCCCGCCATAGGCCTTCCGCGTTATCACCTGCACGAGCGGCACGGTCGCCTCGCAGTAAGCGTAGAGTAGCTTCGCTCCGTGCCGGATGATGCCCCCGTACTCCTGGTCGGTTCCCGGGAGGAATCCAGGAACGTCGACGAATGTGATGATAGGGATGTTGAAGGCATCGCAGAGCCTGACGAAGCGCGCTCCTTTCTCGGAGGAGTTGATGTCGAGGACGCCGGCGAGCACCTGTGGCTGGTTACCTACGATCCCCACGACATGCCCGTCGAGACGGGCCAGGCCGCAGGTGAGGTTCCGTGCCCAGTGCGGGAAGTACTCCATGTAGTCCCCGTCGTCCACCACCGCCGTTATGACCTTCTTCATGTCGTAAGGCTGGTTCGGGCTTGCCGGCACCAGATCGAGAAGCTCGGGCAGCCCGCGCTCCGGGTCGTCTACGGGCTCCACCTCCGGCGGGGGCTCCAGGTTGTTCGAGGGCAGGAAGGACAGGAGATAGCGCACAGCATCGAGGCACGCTTTCTCGTCCGGGTAGACGAAGGTCGCCACCCCTGACTTCGTGGCATGGCTCATGGCCCCCCCGAGCTCCTCCAGCGTGACGTCCTCGCCAGTCACCGTCTTCACCACATCAGGCCCCGTGATGAACATGTGACTCGTTCCCTCCACCATGAAGATGAAGTCGGTCATGGCCGGGCTGTAGACCGCGCCACCGGCGCAGGGGCCCATGATGACGCTTACCTGCGGGATCACTCCGGATGAGGCCACATTCCTATAGAAGATCCCACCGTAAGCGTTCAGCGAGACCACACCCTCTTGGATCCTGGCCCCGGCCCCGTCGTTCAAGCCGATCATCGGCACACCGGTAGACGCGGCCAAGTCCATGACCTTGTGGATCTTCTCGGCAAAGACCTCGCCCAATGCTCCGCCGAACACGGTGAAATCCTGCGAGAACACGCAGACGCGGCGCCCGTCGATCGTGCCGAACCCGGTCACCACCCCGTCCGTGTAGGGGCGCTGCTCCTCCAAGCCCATGCCGTGTGCCCTGTGCCGGGCGAGCATGTCGAGCTCCTGGAAGGAGCCCTCGTCGAGCAGGTAGTGAAGGCGCTCCCGGGCTGTCATCTTCCCCTTCTCGTGCTGGCGTTCCACCGCACGTGGCGAGCCGGCGGCCAGAGCCTCTGCCTTGCGCTCACCCAGGATGGCAATGCGCTCTTTCATGGTGTGATCCATGGTGCCCAAGGCTACAGGAGGTACATGACGCCCGGCATCTGCCATCACGGGATATGCTGTTATCAGGCCTCGAGCAGAGCGGCTTGTTCCTGGTTGCGCTATGCGGCGGCTGTCGAGGCCAGCGGCTGTGCAGGGCATCTCGGGCAAGGGCATGGCGTGGGGCCTCTTGCAGGCGAGGGCGTCACTTCGATCAGGAAACGATGCAGACTATGAGCGGCTCCGAACCATCATCTTCAGATAGCCATCCAGGCGGATCGTCCTATCCTGGCGAACCCTATCCTGGGACGCCGGGAGGCTCAGGCCAGTATCCCGGGGGCGGCCAGTATCCGGGTCCCAGCGGGGGCCAGCCACCCGAGGGTGGGCCCTATGCGCCATATGGACCGCCAGGCCAGTACGGACCGCCAGGCCAGTATGGACCGCCAGGCCAGTACGGCTACGGCCAGCCGAGCCATGGTCCCTACGGCCAGCAGTGGGGACCGGGTCCCTACGGTGGTCCGAGCCCTTACGGCGGCGGCTACCCCTCGGGATACGGCGGTAGGCCGAAGACGGAGAACCTTGCCATAGCCTCGCTGGTTCTAGGCATAGCGATAGTCGTGGTCGGTGTTTTCGCGGGGGTGCCGGCGATTATCTGTGGTGTGCTCGCCAGGAACCGGATCAGGGCATCTGGCGGGATTACCCGAGGGAACGGCATGGCGATCGCAGGTATCGTTCTAGGGGCAATATCGATCGTGGCAACGATCATCGTGATCGCGGCCGTCGCCACCCATCACCACATCACGACGACGGGCCGTCTCTAGATTCCAGCATCCAGATCGGGACAGGATAGGCTAACAGCCTACTCCTGAACGAGCTCTATGAGGGTTCCGAAGCTCGCCTTAGGGTGCACGAATGCTACTGTCGTCCCCCTCGACCCAGGGCGCGGTGCTTCGTCGATAACGCGATATCCAGCAGCCTTTATCATCTGGAGCACCTGAGCGCAGTCCTTGACCCTGTAGCCCACATGGTGGAGACCCTCGCCCCTTGCCTCCAGGTATCTCGCGACCGGAGAGTCGTCGCTTGTCGGGGTGAGGAGCTGTATGTAGGAGTCTGCGACCTTTATCAGGGCCTCCTCGACGCCGTCGCTGCCTACTATCTCCCGATGGACGACTGTGGCGCCGAAGATGTCGGAGTACCAGGCGATGGCCTGTTCCAGGTCAGCCACGGCGATAGCCACATGGTCGATCTCCAAGAGGAGCTCCGAGCGCGCAGCTCCTGGAGACGGCGCAGCTCCTGGAGACGGCGCAGCGTGAACTCCGGTCGGCACAGCGTCGCCCATCATGCTCCGAGGCGCCGGAAGGTCGTGACACGGTCCTCGCCTATCCTTGCCCGAAGCTCGGGATCGTCTATCCCGAGCCCTTGTGATGGAGCGAGGCATAGCACCCCGATCTTCCCCTCGTGCAGGTTCCTGTGGACCTGGTATGCGGCCTCGCCCACCTGCTCCAAGGGGTAAGTAGCCGAGAGGATCGGCTGGATTGCACCACGACAGATCAGGCCATTGGCCTCCCACGCCTCACGGTAGTTCGCGAAGTGACTGCCCTTTATCGTCTTAAGCTTCATCCAGAGGTGGCGGTTATCGTATTCGATCATGTAGCCGCTCGTCGCTGCACAGGTGATGATCATCCCGCCTCGCTTGGCCACGAAAACGCTGGCTCCCATGGTCTGGCGGCCCGGATGCTCGAAGACGATGTCGGGATCCTCGCCCACAAGGGCACGGATATCCTTACCGAGGCGGCGCCACTCGGACTCGTCCTGCGTGTGCTCGTCCTTCCAGAACCTGTACCCGGCGGCCTTGCGGTCTATGACCGCCCGGCAGCCGAGCTCTTCGAGCAGCTTCACCTTCTCAGGGGAGCTCACCACTCCGACAGGGATGCCACCGCCCGAGAGCACGTACTGCACGGCGTAACCCCCGAGGCCGCCACTCGCTCCCCAGATCAGCACTATGTCTCCCTGCTTCATGCGAGCACCGTTCCTCGAGACGAGCATGCGGTAGGCAGTCGAGTTGGTCAGGCCGTTGCAAGCTGCCTCCTCCCAGGTGAGATGCGCCGGTTTCGGCATGAGCTGGTTGGCTCTTACGAGGGCCAAGTGAGCCAGGCCGCCGAAGTTCGTCTCATATCCCCAGATGCGCTCGTTCGAGGCAAGCATGGAGTCGTCATGTGCCATCGGGTCCTGGTCGTCTACGTAGTTGCAGTGGACAGTGACGCGATCCCCCGGCTTCCAGCTCCTGACGGCGGAGCCTACGCGGAGCACCACGCCTGAGGCATCGGAGCCGATGACATGGTAAGGCAGGTCGTGGCGCGCTCCCCAGTGGCTCTCGCGCCCGAGGCGCTCCAGGAAGCCGAAGGTAGGAAGGGGCTCGAAGACCGACGACCAGACTGTGTTGAAGTTGATCGCAGAAGCCATGACGGCCACGTATGCCTCGTCGGGCGCCATCTCGGGGAGGGGGACTTCCTCCACGTGCATGGAGCGGCGGGGGTCCTTCTCGGGCGAGGGAACGTCAGCGAAGATTCCCACCTCGTCCTTCTTGACAAGGGCAGCACGGTAGGAGTCCGGCAGCGGCATCTTCGCCAGGTCGTCGCCGGGGGCACCTGCGAGCACGGCATCAAGTATCTCGGGCATGTGCGAGATGTTAGCCGCAGGCTTCCCGTGGTAGCATTTGACGTTGGGCCGGCAGTGCGCCTCGCTGGCTGCCTGGGTCAGAGCGCTTCGTGAGGGGGCGCCGAGATCCACCCAGATTCCCGAGATTCGCCCAGATGGTATTAGAGAGGAAGGGAACTGAATGCCTGGTTCTGTGATCCTGTCCGGCGCTCGCACGCCGATCGGCAAGCTCGCCGGCGCGCTCTCTGGCCTTAGTGCCATGGACCTCGGGGGCATAGCCATACGCGCCGCCCTGGAGCGGGCCAAGGTGGCACCCGAGCAGGTGGACTATGTCTTCATGGGGCACGTGCTCCAGGCCGGGCAGGGCCAGATCACCTCTCGCCAGGCTGCCTTCGCTGCCGGGATACCTCTGAGCGTCCCGGCGACCACCGTGAACAAGGTCTGCCTGTCGGGCCTGAACAGCATCTACCTGGCCGACATGATGATCGGTGCAGGCGAGGCGGAGCTGGTGGTCGCGGGTGGAATGGAGTCGATGAGCCAGGCGCCATACCTGCTGCCAGGAGCACGCTCTGGCTACCGGCTCGGGGACGCGACGGTGGTCGACTCGATGATGTACGACGGGCTGACCTGTGCCTTCGACCAGTGCGCCATGGGCCTGGGGACAGAGCGCTATGCGACGAAGGTCGGGACCATCACCCGTAAGCGCCAGGATGCCTTCGCAGCGGCTTCCCACGAGAGGGCCGCGAGCGCGATAAAGGATGGGCGCTTCACCGAGGAGATCGTAGCTGTCACCCTGCCCTCGAAGAAGGGCGATCCAGTCGTGGTGGACACCGACGAGGGCGTGCGCCCCGGGACGACCGTGGAGTCGCTCGCGAAGCTGAGGCCCGCGTTCGACCCGCAGGGGACGATCACGGCCGGCAATGCGAGCCAGATATCGGACGGGGCTGCTGCGGTGATCGTTACCACTCGTGAGCGGGCTGAGGCCCTGGGCATAGAGCCTCTGGGCCAGGTGGCCGGCTACGGCCAGGTGGCCGGTCCGGATGCCTCGCTCCTGACGCAGCCTTCCCGTGCCATAAAGAAGGCGCTCGAGCGTGCGGGCAAGTCACTCGGCGATGTCGACTTGTTCGAGATAAACGAGGCCTTCGCTGCTGTCGCCGTAGCCTCGATGGACGACCTCGGCGTAAGTGACGACGTAGTGAACGTGAACGGTGGAGCCATAGCTCTCGGGCATCCGGTTGGCATGTCCGGAGCGCGCCTGGCCCTGACTCTCTGCCTGGAGCTGCGCCGCCGCGGAGGTGGTCTCGGTGCGGCAGCACTGTGTGGAGGTGGCGGCCAGGGCGACGGGATCCTGCTCCTGGCCTGAGCCGAGCCGGGAAGCCGACGTGCTCGGACAGGGCACTCGCTACCTCCGGGTGCGCCGGGCCCCGCAGATGGCTCCCGCAGCCGGTGGCCTTCCCGAGCTCAGGCTTCCATAGCTCTGCGGCCCTCGAGCGCCCGACCCAGGGTCACCTCGTCCGCGTACTCGAGGTCTCCCCCGACGGGGAGGCCGCTGGCTGGCCGGCTGACAGTGATCCCGAGCGGCCGGATCAGTCTTGCCAGGTACATGGCCGTGGCTTCGCCCTCCAGGTTCGGGTTCGTGCATACGATGAGCTCGGTTACGCCTTCCGGCTCCAGCCGGGCCAGGAGCTCCTTCACCCTGAGCTGCTCAGGGCCTATGCCGCCGATCGGGTCTATGGCTCCGTGCAGGACGTGGTAGCGGCCAGAGAAACCTCCGGTGCGCTCGACAGCCACTATGTCCCTCGGGTCCTCGACCACGCAGAGGAGGGTGGGATCTCGCTCAGGAGCCAGGCAGAAGTCGCAGAGAGGCCCGTCGGAGATGTTCCAGCAACGCGTGCACCAGGTGGTGCGCTCTTTCACGTCCACGATGGCAGCCGCAAGGCGCCTGGCGTCCGGCTCCGGGATCCGGAGGATGTGGAAGGCCAGTCGCTGGGCGCTCTTCGGCCCTATGCCAGGGAGGTGTCCGAGCTCCTCGATGAGTGCCTGTACTGACTGGCTGTATATCACTTCTCCTCCTCCGCTCCAGGGAAGACCTGCAGAACCAGGGCCTCTGGCGTGATGGGTGCTGCGCTGCCTCCGTAGGAGTCGTCATCTGATTCCGGCCAGGACGAGTTCGCCAGCTCCTCCGACAGTTCCCGGGCGGTCGCTCCGGCACCGGCGCCATAGGACGCTTCAGGGCTCGCTGCCGGGGAGCCAGGGGCTGCCGTGGGTGCCGATCCGAGGGGAGTTATCCGTTGTATATCCCGAGGAGCTGTATCGTGGAAGGCTGTATCTGGGGGGGACGCAGGTGAAGGGTCGCTCGCCTGGGCGCTCGGACCCTCCGTGGAGTCCTCTACCACCAGGCGCAGCGGCACATGGATCTTGAAATGGTCCTGGATGGCGGCCTGAACCTCGGTGCATAGAGGCTCGCAGTAAGAGCGGTGTACGGCACTCGGAAGAGCGAAGACGGCCTCGTTCCCATCGACGGCCACGAACCTGCCTGCTCGGTAGAGGGCCCTGGCACGGCCGCGGAGCTGGGGGAGTATGTGATCTCCCCAGGCAGTGACCAGATCGTCCCTGCTCGGGAACGATGCCTGTTCCGGGCGGGCAGTGGGCTCAGGGACCGGTCTCGGAGCGTCCTCGGCACCAGGGGCCGCGGCTACCGGTCGCGCCGGGGACTGCGCCCGCCGGAATGCCCCCAGCGATGCAGCACGCCCGGGGCTGGATCCGGCAGGGCCGGGGCTGGATCCGGCAGGGACGGGGCTGGATCCGGCAGGGACCTGAGGGGTGCCAGCTGGTCCGGGGGGCACGCTCGTTCCCGGGACTGGAGATGGAGTCTGGTTTCCGGGGGCTGTCTGGGCCTGGCTGCTTCCCGCACCCAAGCGTGCCTCGATGCGCTCTATTCGCTGGAGCAAGGCAGTGGAGTCCGTGTCGAGCCGGGGATCCACCAGGCGGACGAGCGACAGCTCCAGGGGTATCCGGGCATCGGGGAAATCCCGGCACTCCACACCTGCCCTCCCTATCGTCTCCATCGCCCTCACGACGCCGGCCAAGCCCAGGCTCCTGGCGCAGGCTTCGCGACGATCGGCCTCGGGCCCCCTCTCGCTCGCTCCCTCGCTCCCACCTTCCGGATCGCTCGCGCTGGCTTGCTCGCCGTAACCGCCTGTGCCTGCACCGAGCAGCGTCAAGAACCCGTGGCGCAGGTATTCCACCAGTTCAAGCGCAACACGGTCAGGCTCGAGGCCACCCTGAAGAACGCGATCAAGAGAGGCGAGCAGCTTCGGGGCATCGGCTGAGGCGAGGTCGTCTGCGAGCTCTGCGATCCCGAGCACGCCTTCTTCCACCTCCCCGGCGGCAGTCACCTGCTCCAGAGCACTGAGCGCGTCTCGAGCGGAGCCTCGCCCGCGTTGGACGGCATAGGTGATCGCCCGCTCGGGCAGGTTGAGCTTCGCGTCGGAGCTGATACGTTCCAGGAGATCTGTTACGAGCGCCGGAGGCAGCAGCCGGAACTCGAGATGCTGGGTGCGGCTGCGGATGGTAGGTAGGACCTTGTGCGGATCGGTCGTAGCGAGAATGAACACGACATGCCGGGGTGGTTCCTCCAGGGTCTTCAACAAGGCATTAGATGCTGCGGTGCTCAGCATGTGCACCTCGTCGATGATGTACACCTTCCACAGGCCGGGGCTCTCCGTGGCAGCTCGCGACACGAGCTCGCGCATGGCATCGACTCCGTTGTTCGAGGCGGCGTCGAGCTCCAGCACATCGAAGGAAGCACCGCTCGCTATCGCCACGCAGGAGTGGCAGGTGCCACACGGCTCCCCGTCGTGGCGCTCAGCGCAGTTCAAGGCCTTGGCGAGTATGCGGGCAGTGGAGGTCTTGCCCGTGCCGCGTGGCCCGCTGAACAGGTAAGCGTGTCCTACATGGTCGCTCGCTACCGCGTTCTGGAGGGCGCGCACGACGTGGTCCTGGCCAACCACCTCTGCGAAGCGGCCAGGCCGGTACCTGCGATAGAGGGATACGGGTGGTCCGTCGTTAGCTCCCACGCAGCGCACCTTAGCTGGTCTGTGAGACGTGGGTGATGGAGGATGGCCCACCGGACTGAGCGGCGGCCAGGCTGGCTGCGGCACACGGCCGGACCCGCTGAGAGCTGCTGCCTTCCGACCCTGACTCGGTTCACGGGAGACCGTTGCGCAGGGCCCGACCGCCACTCTGCCCGGTGGACTCGCTTTACAGGGTAGCCTTGTCGAGCCGGCCAGCATGACGGTAACGGGCATCGCAGTTGCAACGGGCAGTTGCCACGGCCGGCGGAGCAGTAGTAGCGGCTAGTTGCAGCGGCCGGCGGAGCAGTTGCCACGGCTTTTGGAGTACTAGTAGCGGTTGTTGGAGAGGTGCGAGAGCGGCCGATTCGGCACGACTGGAAATCGTGTGTGGGGCAACCCACCGGGGGTTCGAATCCCCCCCTCTCCGCTGTGTCCGGTGCAGCTTCCCCCACGGGTGCCTCGAGCGACGAGGAGCGGGCCATGGCCATGGCTCTGGAGGAGGCCTCCGCCGCCGCGTCGGCAGGCGAGGTCCCGGTCGGCGCAGTGGTCATCCGGGCCGGTCGGGTGATTGCCAGCGCAGGGAACCGGCGCGAAGCCCTCCGCGACCCGACGGCCCACGCCGAGATAGCCGCCCTACAGGAAGCAGCCCGGGTGCTCGGGCAGTGGCGCCTTGCGGGCTGCACGGTGGTGGTGACGCTGGAGCCCTGCCCCATGTGCGCTGGAGCGTTGCTGGGGGCCCGGGTGGATAGGCTCGTATTCGGAGCAGCTGATCCCGTGGCAGGGGCGTGCGGCTCTCTCTATAACCTGCTGGCCGATCCGCGGCTGAACCACGAGGTCGAGGTGGTAGGGGGCGTGAGGGGAGCAGAGAGCTCGGCCCTGCTGAAGGAGTTCTTCGGCTCTCGGCGTGTGGGGCCTGGCGGTGACGGGCCTGCCGGTGATCGGCGGTGACCGGCGCAGAGCTGGGCCTGCCAGCGACCGGCGCAGCGCCGGCTGAGGCTGATCGGCTAGTCTCTCGCCTTGGAGGGATGCGAGAGTGGCCGAATCGGACGGTCTCGAAAACCGTTGTGCTCGCAAGGGTACCGTGGGTTCGAATCCCACTCCCTCCGCTGCGGGGTCTTCCGGGCCGGGCCTGCTCCAGCCGGCCCGCCGCTAGCGCCTCGGCCTCACGACCACGGTACCGGCCATGTACGGGTGCACGGTGCACTGGTAGTGGAAGACGCCGGGGGTGTCGAAGGTGTGGTAGTACGTGCCGCGCATCTGAGTCGGGCTGGCGAACCCGGGGAAGGTTACGTTGTAGGCAACGGTCAGGCCGGTCCACTTCCACTCGACCGCCTGCCCCGCGTGGATGGTGACCGTGAACGGCTCGAAGCTGTTGTAGTCGATCGTCACCACGGCTGCCGGGTGGCTCACGGCGGCGGTTGTAGGCCCTACTGGCTTCGAGTACGGGGCGTTGTCCTCGTTCGTGCAAGCTACCAGTACGAGCCCCAACACCAGCACCATCCCTATACCGAGGGCACGCCTGGGCCCTATACCGAGGGCACGCCTGGGAAGCCGTGACCGGCGACCGGCCCGAGGCGGACCCTGGCGCGTGGAGGTCTCAGCCGGACGGGCAGCAGGCACTGCCGGGGCAGCAGGCACTGCCGGGGATGTCATGGTCGTCTCGTTCATGGCAGATATGGTGTCACGAGCTGCCTGGTCTGTGCACACCGGCACTGCCTCCGGGTGGCCCTTGCCTGGTCTCGAGCCACCGTCTGAAACCCGCGGCGTTCGAGTGGACCCCGTTCAGCGTCTCGAGCTTCTCCCGCTCGGCGGGGTCAGCCGAGGACAGCTCAGCCGCGAAGCTGTCAGCGAATGCCTGGGCGATGTCCCGTCCCTCCCGCCATGCCTGCTCGGCCACTGCAGCCCAGCTACGCAGGGTCTCCTCTGCCTCCATTATGAGGCTCTCCGCCTCGGTGACGAGCCCGTAATGGGCCAGCGCCAGGCCGGATGGCCTTCTCTCTGCGAAGCGTTCGAGCGAGTGTAGTGCCAGATCCAGATCGAAGTCGGGCGGCGGGGTGGCAGGGCGGAGCACGCCGACATCGGGCAGGCGCACCCCGACGGCATCACCAGCGAAGAGGATGCCGGAGCTGGAGTCATGCAGGCCCAAGTGGTGCTTCGCATGTCCTGGGGAGTCGATGGCTGCGAGCTTGCGCGAAGCACCCAGGTCGATCTCCTCGCGATCGGCCAGCACGTGGATGCGCTGCGGATCCGTAGGTTCCAACCGGCCATAGAGGGAGTCGAGCAGGGGCCCGTACACACGCGAGGCGGAGCTGACCAGCTTCTCCGGATCGGCTAGGTGCCTCGCCCCCTTCTCGTGCACGTAGACGGTGGCCCGGGGGAAGGCTCTGGCGACGTCACCGACCCCTCCTGCGTGGTCCAGATGGATGTGGGTCACGACCACACCTGCCAGATCCGAGGCTCCTACACCCAGGTCGCGCAGCGCGGCCAGCAAGGTCGGCACCGATGTCTGGCTTCCGGTCTCGACCAGCACCGGTACCGGTCCTTCGAGCAGGTACCCGGCGGTGACTCGGCTCCAGCCGCCCAGCAGGGTGTCGATCTGGACGACTCCCGGAGCGAGCCGAGTGATGGTGGCTCCGCTCACTGCTCGGGTGCTATCTGGATCACGACCTTCACGTCGTCCTCTCCTCGCTTGAAGGCGTCCTGCCAGGTGTCCAGAGGCACTTTCCGTGAGATGAGCTTCGCGAGCCAGGCACGGTCAGCCTTCGCCAGCGCCTCGGCGCCTGCTTCGTAGTGGCGGCGGTTGGCATTCACCGACCCCACGACTGCCTGGTTCTCG
>DAHXND010000122.1 GCA_027366675.1 Acidimicrobiales bacterium | reverse complement strand
GCGCCGGGCGTGCATGGGTGCGTTCAGGAAGTCAGGGTCAGCGAAGCTGATGTGCCTGGCCCCGAGTGCCACGCACTGGTCCACATCTGAGATGACCCGGTCAATGGCCACGACGGACATGCGGCCGTCGTACAGAGACGCGACCGGGCAGTGCCGGCAGCGGTGCCTGCATCCTGACGATGCCGCAACACTCGCCACGAGGTTCGGTGAGCCTCCGTCGTGCTCGTCGAGGAATCGTCCATAGCGGTCGAGCGGGGGAAGTAGGTAGCGCGCGGGGGCTCCCGGGGAAGGCCCGGTGGGCTCAGCTACGCGGCCAGGATCGCAGCGGGATGCGAGGCGGTTCGCAGGAGCCTCGCATCCCGCGATCGCAGGAGCAACATGGCGCGCCAGCCAGGAGACGAGTGCCATCTCTGAATCTCTCGCCGCCACGAGGTCCGGGTGGAGGCCGAGGGCCGGGTCGAGCGCTATCGGTGCATACATGCCGAAGCACGCCAGCCCCGCGTCGGGATTCGATGCCCTTGCCAGGCGCATAACAGGAATGGCCAGACGCATGGCTGTGTGCATCGGCACGGAGAATGCCATAACCTCGGACCAGGATAGTATCTGTGAAGGCAGAGGCTCTACGCTGAGATCCACGCATCTGACGTCGTGCCCCGCGTCGAGCAGTGCCCGAGCGGCCGCGGCCAATGACAACGGCTGCTGGCCCAGCTCGTAGGTGGAGAAGAGGCCTACACGCACAGGGTCAGGCTAGGTGGTGATGTGGCAGCGCATGCAGGCTGGATGGCGCACTCCCGTTCCCCAAACCATCAGCAAACATCTCACTGGTTGACAACCCCTGGGGCCCGGTCATCAACTGATCTCGACCTCCAGGGTCGCTGCGCATGCTCGCAGGGCTGCCTCTGCCTCCTGCGCAGAGGGAGCCTGTGCGAAAACAAAGCCCAGGTAGCGGTCACCTTCGGGGAGAGCGGTCACTTGCCGTGAGATCGGAACCGTTATCTCGATTCCCGTTATGCCGGGGATCCGAAGGGCTTCATCTCCGTGATGCACGGCAGCCAGCGTGCCTGACCTGGGTATGGGGAGCATCAGCACACCCCTGCCTCCCTCCAGGCGGAAGGATCTGAGCGGGTGCCGGCCGAGAAGGACAGATATGACGAGCTCTTCCAGGCTCCGGCCGTTGCTGAAGGAGAGGACCTGGCCGCAGCGCCCTCCTATGGTGCGTGCAGCGACGTCTATGCAGACGGGCTGGCCGTCAGGCGGCAGGCGGAACTCGGCATGGACGGGCCCGTCCCGGAACCCCACGGCGGCAACGACATCGGCGAAGGCGGAGCGCAGCTCCTCCTGGCGTGCCACGGGAAGGCGTGACGGCGTGACGTAGATGGTCTCTTCGAAGAATGGACCATCCAGCGGGTCGGGCTTGTCGAATATGGCGAGAACCTGTGGCCGCCCTCCCATGCATATGCCTTCGACCGCTACCTCCTGGCCCGGAACATATACCTCGACAAGGATGGGCCTGCCCTCGCCCTGGCGGGGAGCCCCAAGGCCGTGCTGCATGCTGGCGAGGTAGCGGGGGCCACTCACCTGGTTGCCCGCCGCCTGCATCCGGCTCAATCGCAGGATTGCGTCAGAGGGACCAGGCTGCGCAGCGCCGAGGATCGAGCCCACCCGAGCCATGGCGCGAGAGAGATGTCCCGGCTCGTTCACCCGGATGACACCCCTGCTCCCTGCCAGGTGGATCGGCTTTACCACTAGCGGGTACGGGAGCGAGCCAGCGGCCAGATCAGGATCTTCGTGCTCGCCGAGCGTTACCCACTGCGGCTGCGGGAGCCCGGCGGCGGCGAGGCGGGACCGGAGCAGGCTCTTCGAGCGGGTCGCCAGCACGGCATCCACCGGGTGCTGGGGCAGTCCCAGAGCGGACGCTGCCAGCGCCCCCGGAAGCACCGTGGCGTCGTCGGTAGCCACGAGAGCGTCGAATGGGACCTTGGCGGCGTGCGCGACGATCACGGCCGCTGCGTTCTCGGGTTCGTCGAAGTTCATCTCCAGTACCCGCTCACCAGCGACGCCGGCAAGCGCCTGCGGTTCGTCGGTTGCCACGACGGGCTCGACGCCAAGAGCTGCCGCTGCCCGGAGATACGCAGTAGCGCGATAGGTATTTGCCGGGAACAGGAAGCAGACCCGCCGGATGCCCGCAGAGGTTGTCACGGGCCTATCATGGTCCATGATGGCAGATAACCCCGAAACGCATGGCAGCTCGAGTGAAGAGGCAAGCAATCTCGAGGATAGGGTTCCTGCGGCCATGCCAGTGCTGAAGGTGACCGAGGCGGCCCGCGCGATGGTGATCGATGCCCGAGCGGCAGAGCCGGATGCGGAGCGCCTGGCCCTCTGGCTGGAGGTGGGTGCACCGAGGGACGGTCAATGGTCCTATGACCTGTATTTCCAGGCAAGCTCCGACGCAAGGCCGGGCGACGCCGTGATCCATCATGATGACATCACGGTGATAGTGCCCGAGAGAAGCATTTCCGCCCTGGCTGGGGCGACACTCGACGTGTCGGGGGAGGGTGACGATGCCGACCTCGTCGTGTCCAATCCGAATACGGCGCCGGTGGTGAGCCCTGTAGCTGGGTCGCCAGCCGGCCTGAGCGGCCTGCCAGAGGGTGCGAGCACGGACCTCGGCAGCGACCTGGCCCTTCGTGTGATCGCTGTACTCGATGAGCAGGTGAACCCAGGTATCGCGATGCACGGTGGCGCAGCCAGCCTTGTCGCCATAGATGACTCGAGCGGAGTGGCTTACCTTGCCCTGAGTGGCGGTTGCCAGGGGTGCGGTCTCGCGAGGGTCACGCTCTCCCAGGGGATCGAGGTTGCCATCCGCGATATGGTCCCCGAGGTAACCTCGGTTGTCGACGTCACCGACCATGCCAGCGGCACAGATCCCTATTTCGAGGCCGCCAAGAAGTAACACGAGGGAGCGGATCGGCCCTGAGCGCGTGCTTGTAGCGAATGCGGGCCGTGCATCGCGATCCAGCGTCCTAGAGCTCTGGGCCGGGATCAGCCGTGAGCACGTCTCGCTACCACTGTCAGGTGAAGTTGGATCTCGTCCGAGACGACTATGCCGCCTGTCTCGATGGATGGAGCCCACGTGAGACCGAAGTCGTGCCTGTTGATCTTTCCTGATGCCTCGCAGCGGAGAACTGTAGACGCTCCGGGCGTGCCAGTGGGACAAGAGTGCTCTCCCTGGGAGATGAGCGCCTGCCGTGAGTCTTTCACCACGGACAGGTCGTGAACATGAAGCTTTACCGGGTGGGTGAGCTCCCTTATGGTGAGATCTCCGGTAACGCTGTAGCCAGCCTGTGTCAGCTCTACCGCCGTGCTCTGGAAGTGCAGGAGCGGCCATCGCTCGGCGTCGAGGAAATTAGCCGAGCGGAGATGCTTGTCGCGCACCTCGTCGCCAGTCTCTATCGACGCTGCATCTATCGTTCCTGAAGCGCCACACTCTCCTGGGCTGTCGGCGACCACGACGGTGCCCCTGACGGAGGTGAAGCGGCCATGAACCCTGTTCACGAGGAAGTGGCGAGCAGAGAAGCCTATCCATGAACGCGGAGCATCGACTTTCCAGGTCCCCATGGGACTGAGCTCTTCTCCGACGCCTTCGACATCTGTGGTGCTCAATATTGGCTGCTCCCCCGGTTGGTCCAAGCTGTGAGACTAGGGTCTCATCAATTTATAGGCCTGCTGGTACCGATGTCCAGGTCCGGATGTCCAGGCTCGGTTCTGCCAGCTCTCAGGCGGCTCCTCCGTATCTCCGGAGGCGCGCCGTAGCCAGGACCGGCACGGGGAGCGGAAGGGATCCCGCAGCCAGCAAGGCTGCGGGATTTATCCTTGGGCAGTGACATCATTTCTGGGTAGGGCCGCTGATGGGTAGGGCCGCTGATGGGTAGGGCCTGCAGTCACGGAACGGCGCTCTGATGAGTGCCGCGGTCTGGCTGGTACCAGGTGCAGCGGCGTGCGGCCTGCCAGCCGGCTACGTTGCGGCCAGGGTCGCCGGGCTCTTCCCTCGCCAGAGACCGCCATCGCCGGGAGCAGCAGCAGGCGGTGATCCGCCATCAGAGCCGGACCCAGGTACAGCTCCGGCCTACCAGGCGATCAGCCCACAGGAACGCGCCATCAGCAGCCCGGAACACGACGGCGATGGCCCCGGGCCTCTTCCACCGGGCAGACAGGCCGGCGCTGCAGTGGCCACGGCTGTGCTGTACGCCCTCCTGGCATGGCGCATCGGCGAGAACGCAGCTCTTCTCGCCTACCTACCGCTATTCGCGCTGCTCGTCTCGGTCACCCTCATCGATGTGGCGCACCGGATCGTGCCGCGGGTCCTCGTTTATTCCGGGCTTGCTGTGACGGGAGCCATGCTCGTGGTTGCCGCAGTCATAGACGGCCACTATGCCAGGATCGAGGACGCTGCGATAGGAGGAGCTGCATCTTTCGTGTTCTTCCTGGTCGTTCACCTGGTAAGCCCGAGGGGAATGGGGTTCGGAGACGTGCGGCTCTCGGGCCTGCTCGGGGCATCGCTTGGCTGGATGGGGCTCTCTGTGGTCTACGCCGGGATGTTCGTGGCGTTCTTCACTGGGGCTGCGGTGGGGCTCGTGCTCATGGTCGCGTTCGGCGCCAACCGGAAGACCGCGATACCGTTTGCCCCGTACCTGGCATTCGGGTGCGTCGTGGGGGTGCTCTTCGGTCACGCGCTGGTGGGAGGCTGGGACCGGTTGCTTCGTCCCTGACGGGAGGCGCCCGGCGTTTCCCGCACGCACTGCCGCTCGATCCGCCGGGCGGGAAGCGCAGTAGGCTCACTGCATGCTTCGCTTCTTCACGGCAGGCGAGTCACACGGGCAGGGTCTCGTGGTGATAGTGGATGGCCTGCCTGCCGGCTTGGAGATCACCGCAGAGGAGGTCCGCTCGGAGCTTGCCCGGCGCCGTCTCGGGTTCGGACGCGGTCCTAGGATGCGCTTCGAGCAGGACCAGGTAACTCTGCTCGGCGGGGTGAGGCACGGGCGCACTATCGGCGCTCCGGTGGCGATAACCATAGCGAACATGGAGTGGCCGAAGTGGGAGGTGGAGATGTCGCCGGCCCCCGGTCATACGGCGAAGCCGCTCACTGCCCCCAGGCCAGGTCACGCAGATCTCGCGGGGATGATGAAATACGGGTTGGAAGATGCCAGGGACGTGCTGGAGCGGGCAAGCGCGCGCGAGACCGCGGCGCGCGTCGCAGCCGGCTCCCTCGCGAAGAAGCTGCTCGGGGCTCTTGGCACCGTTGTCCTCAGCCATGTCGTGTCGATCGGTGAGGCATCCGTGGATGTGCGGCTCGATGAAGGGCCAGAGAGCCTTCTCCAGCCCGAGGAGATGGCAGTGGTCGACTCGTCCCCGGTGCGTTGCCGCGACCGCGAAGCAGGGGACGCCATGGTCGCCGCGATAAAGGCGGCAGCGAAGGAGGGCGATTCCCTCGGTGGGACGGTGGAGGTTGTCTGCCATGGGGTGCCAGCGGGCCTTGGCTCCTATGCCCAGTGGGACCGGCGCCTCGATGCGAGCCTGGCCCAGGCTCTCATGAGCATCCCGGCTGTGAAGGCCGTGGAGATAGGGGCCGGGCTGGATGTAGCCTCCCGCAGGGGCTCGCAGGCGCACGACGCGATCTATGTAGATGCGGCAGGCGAGAGGCTTCGAAGGCGGACATGGCGCTCCGGCGGCGTAGAGGGCGGGATATCCACCGGTGAACCGATAGTGGCGCATGTCTTCATGAAGCCTCTTGCGACGTTGAACAGGCCAGTTCTCGAGACGGTGGACTTATCGACCGGTGACTCGACGGTATCGTTCAAGGAGCGGACGGATGTGACCGCGGTTCCCGCCATGGGGGTGGTTGCCGAGACGATGACGGCTCTGGTGCTGGCAGGGGAGGCTATCCAGCGCTTCGGCGGGGACAGCATGCGAGATCTCGTTACGAGATCTCGAGAGGCGCACGCGTCGGTCCGTACGGGCCAGTGCTGAGAACGAGCGTGCCGGCGGGGAGCGCTAAGGTGCCGGCGGGGAGCGCTAAGGTGCTGGCGGGCAGCGCTAGGGTGCTGGCGGGCAGCGCTAAGGTGCTGGCGGGCAGCGCGGGGCCGTCGGCGGAAAACGCGGGGTCGCCAGGGAGTCTGGGCTGGGCGATAGGTCGCTGTCGGTGACGACCATAGCAGTGACAGCCGCCGGCAGGAGCTATCCGGTCGTGGTGGGCGAGGGCGTGATGGCCAAGGTTGGCGATCACGTACCGCCCGAGACGCAAACGATAGCTGTCCTGACTCAACAGGCTGTTATGGACTCTGGTGCGATAGATGCGTTGCGTCAGGCGCTCGATTCATTCGAGGTCCCCGGGCGGCCGGTCACATGCCACTGGCTGCTCATGGGCGAGGGGGAGAGTGCAAAGACACTCGGAACTGTGGGCGATCTCGCTGGACAGATGGCACGCCTGGGTATGCACAGGGGTGACCTGCTCGTGGCTGCCGGTGGCGGTGTAGTGACGGATGTGGGCGGCTTCCTCGCATCGATCTACCACCGGGGCATACGCTTCGTGAACGTGGCGACTACCCTGCTTGCCCAGGTGGACGCTGCTGTTGGCGGGAAAACAGGGGTCAATTTACCCGAGGGCAAGAACTTGGCCGGAACCTTCTGGCATCCGCTGGCCGTGCTGTGCGACATCCGTGCCCTCGAGTCACTCCCTGATGCAGAGTGCCGGAGCGGCATGGGGGAGCTTGCCAAGTACGCGTTCCTGGGAGCAGGGGACTTGAGAGGCATTCCTCTGGAGGAGCAGGTGGCTCGGGCTGTCGCCGTAAAAGCAGAGATCGTATCTTCAGACGAGCGAGAGCTGAGTGGCCGTCGCATGGTGCTGAACTACGGTCATACCCTGGGGCACGCGTTGGAGGGCGCAGCTCTGGCCCGCAGTGGAGAGGGGGTGACCGGCCCAGGCATGCGCCACGGCGAGGGCCCAGGCATGCGCCACGGCGAGGGCGTAGCCATCGGGATCGTGTTCGCTGCCCGCCTGGCGGCGCATCTGGCGCGCATAGGTGATGAGCGCCGCGCGTTTCACGAGGATCTGATCGCTTCCTTCGGCCTGCCGACCGAGATACCGCGAGGTAGCTCTGCCAGCGAGCTGGTGACGTACATGCGGCGGGACAAGAAGGCGGGCCGGACCCTGACATTCGTGCTCGACGGCCCGCAGGGACCTGAGGCGGTAGGCGATGTTCCCGAGAGCGTGGTGATGGAGGTCCTCCTGTCGGTAGGTTGCGAACCGTGAAGAGTGGAGAGGAAGGCTTCCTGGCTCGTGCCCTGTCGACGCCGATGGACTTTCGCAAGCGGGCGGACGGCGTGAGATCTGCCATCGAGCGGGCCGGCCTGGATGGTCTGCTCATCACGGAGCTCCCGAACATCAGGTATCTATCGGGATTCAGCGGGTCGGCTGCGTTGCTCCTCATATCGGCTGACGCGATGGTGATCACATCGGACGGTCGTTACGGTGAGCAGATGGCCGAGGAGCTCGCCGCTTCTCGGATGGACGCCCTCACCGGGGACGCAGTCATAGGGAACCTCGTTACACAGATGGAAGCCATCCGGTCTGCCGTAACGTCCCTGGGAAGCCTGCCCGGCCGCAATCTCCGGATCGGCTTCGAGGAGGACCATGTGAGCGTGGGCCAGCTCAGGCGCCTGACCGAGCAGCTCCCGGAGGCGGACCTGGTCCCTCTAAGTGGCAGCGTCGAGATGCTCAGGCGAGTCAAGGACGACGGAGAGATCGCGAGGATCAGTGCTGCAGCGACGGTAGCTGACCACGCGCTGGAGCACATCAGGAGCATCTTGGAGGAGCACCTCAGCTCCGGTGCCGGTGACAGCTCCGGCGGGCGTTCTGGCGGTGCCTCCGGCGAGGGCGCCGGTCTACGCTCTGGCGGGCGTTCTGGCGGTGCCTCCGGTGACAGCTCCGGCGGGGCCTCCGGCGACATGCCCTCGCTACCGGTCGCGAGCGAGGCTGAGCTCGCGGCTGCGCTGGACTACGAGATGATCAGGCTCGGCTCGAGCGGACCGGCCTTCGACACCATCGTGGCCGGCGGGCCGAACGGAGCGAAGCCGCATGCGCAGCCTGGCCCACGGCTGATACGTGCTGGAGAGACCCTCGTGGTCGACTTCGGCGCGACCGTAGACGGATACCGCTCCGACACCACGCGCACGTGGTGCCCAGGTGGCCCGGCAGATGCGACGATCGAGCGGATGCTTGCTGTCGTGACGGAAAGCCAGCAGGCCGGACTGGCAGCCGTAGCTCCTGGAGTGCCGGTCGCGACCGTCGACGCGGCGTGCCGAGCCGTGATAGAGGCTGCAGGATGGGGCGATGCATTCACCCATTCCACGGGGCACGGTGTGGGACTCGACATTCACGAGGCTCCACCCGTCGCCCAGCGTGCTGACGACCTCCTGGAGGAGAACATGGTGCTGACCGTCGAGCCAGGCGTGTACCTCCCAGGTGTCGGAGGCGTCCGCATAGAGGATACGGTGGTGGTCAGGAAGGGCGGATGCGATATCCTGACGCATGTCACGAAGGCGCCATGAGACGCACATATATCCAGTATCCAGACACGCCGAAAGGAACCACTGACCGGAAATGAGTGTTGCAGTCTCCACAAACGACCTCCGCAACGGTATGACACTGGATCTCCCTGAGGGCTTGTTCTCGGTAGTGGAGTTCCAGCACGTGAAGCCCGGCAAGGGCGGCGCTTTCGTGCGTACCAAGCTGAAGAACGTCCGCTCGAAGGCAGTGATCGAGCGCACCTACCGGGCAGACGAGAAGCTGGAGCAGGCGATCATCGACAAGCGGGAGATGCAATACCTCTACCGGGACGGATCTGACCTCGTCTTCATGGACTCGAGCAGCTACGAGCAGCTCCAGGTGGCAGATGACGCACTCGGATCGGCTGCACCATTCCTGAAGGAAGGCGACAGCGCCGTGCTCGAGCTCTACGGCGGCGAGGTGATTGATGTGGACCTGCCGGCAGCAGTGGAGCTCACCGTAACCGATACGGAGCCAGGAGTTCAGGGAGATCGGGGGTCAGGGGCGCGGAAGCCCGCCACGCTCGAGACAGGTCTCGTGCTCCAGGTCCCGCTGTTCGTGAACACCGGAGACCGGGTGAAGGTGGACACCCGGACCGGTGAGTACCTTACCCGCGCGCAGGGCTAAGGCTGAACGGCTACAGGATGCCGGCTCCGTCGCATGGAAGCTAGCCGGCACCAGGCTCGCGAGCAGGCTCTCTCGCTCCTCTACGAGGCGAAAGTGAAGGGAATCTCGCTCGTGAAGGTCGTGGACAACCTTCCAGTAGCTCCGCAGGAGTACACGGCCGCTCTTATCGCCGCGTGCCACGAGAAGGCAACTCTCGCTGAAGCGCTCATAGCTCAGCACACCGAGAACTGGGCACCAGAGCGTATCGCCATCGTTGACCACGCGATACTCGAGTTGGGCGTAGTGGAGCTGCTGGCGCTGGCCGGAGCGAGTGAAACCGGTGGCTGCGCGCGGCGAGGAGGGCTATCTGGCGGCGGAGATCCTGGCGCGGGCAGCGCCTCCTCAGCGCGCGGGCAGCCGGTTCTGGACCCGGTGCCCGCCGCAGTTGCCCTGAACGAAGCCGTGAACCTGGCTAACGAGTACTCGACGGAGGCATCAGGAGCCTTTGTGAACGGCGTTCTGGCATCCATTGCACGCTCGCTCGGTCTGATAACATAGACGCCGTAGCGACCGTGAAGCGGGTCCGGCGAGGCCCGCACGGAAGACAGGAGCGATGGCGTGGCCGAGCGTGAACGGAGACTGGCGCATCCGACGCGTGGCACCTTCGTTCCGAAGTCCGAGGTCCTCACTGCGGGCGACGTGCACAGGGCGCTCGTTCGCCTGGCCCACGAAGTGGTGGAGAGGAACAGGGGGGTGGATGACCTCCTGGTAGTGGGTCTCCAGACAGGCGGCGTACCTTTCGCTCACCGCCTCGCTCTCCTACTGGAAGAGATCTCGCAGAAGGCGGTTCCAGTCGGGAGCCTCGACGTGGCGTTCTATCGAGATGATATCGGGCTACGGCCAGTGCTCCCCGAAGCCCCCACCAGCATTCCAGTGGAGACGACAGGTCTTACGATCATTCTGGTGGACGACGTTATCTTCACCGGTCGCACGATCCGGGCGGCCTTGAACGCGTTGAGTGACTACGGTCGGGCACGCGCCGTGCAGCTTGCAGTAATGATCGACCGTGGACACCGTGAGATCCCCATCCGCCCAGACTTCGTCGGGAAGAACCTCCCCACGCGTCGCGATGAGCTGGTCGATGCGACGCTCGATGGGGTATGGCTCGGTACGAAAGGGACCGACCGGTGACAGGCATCCAGGCATCTCAGGCGGATGTTCGCAGAGCTGGGAGCTGGGTAGATGGAGGGGAGCGCTCCGCCGACAGGCGCCAAGCCGGTCAGCGCCCTGCCGCCGGGCGCCGCAGCTTTCTTGGTGCATGCGACCTCTCCCTGGATAATCTGCGGCGTCTGCTGGGGCTTGCCGATAGCTTCGCAGAGGTGAGCCGGAGGGCCATTCCACGGGTGCCGGCGCTACGTGGCAAGACGGTGGCCACCGCCTTCTTCGAGGCCTCGACACGTACACGGCTATCGTTCGAGACGGCTGCGAAGCGGCTATCGGCGGACGTGATGACCTTCGGGTCTGCTGGCTCATCCCTATCGAAGGGGGAGTCGCTCCGCGATACCGTGGAGACGCTGGCAGCCATGGGTGCCGATCTCCTGGTAGTGCGGCACGCGTCCGCGGGTGTTCCACACCAGATAGCTGGCTGGCTCCATGTGCCCGTGGTGAACGCCGGAGACGGATGGCACGAGCATCCGAGCCAAGCTCTGCTGGATGTGTACACGCTGGCAACCGCGTTAGGGCAGACACCTGCCGATACCGATCTCCAGGGCTCGTCAGTGGCGATCGTGGGGGACGTGCGGCATAGCAGGGTAGCGCGGTCGCTGGTGGCAGTGCTCGCCACCCTGGGGGCGAATGTTACGTTGGTAGGACCAGGCACGCTGCTGCCAGTAGCGCCGGAAAGCTGGGTGGGCTGTAGAATCAGCACCGACCTCGACGCCGTCCTACCCGAGGCGTCTGTCGTCTACTGCCTACGCCTGCAGGCAGAGCGCGGCAGCGAGAGGGACCTGCCAACACTGAGGGAGTACGCGTACCGTTACGGGATGAACCTGGACCGCCTCGCTGCGATGCCACGAGATGGGCTGATTCTTCATCCAGGACCGATGAACATAGGCGTGGAGATCGACAGAGCCGTCGCCGAGGATCCGAGATCGCTCGTCACCACCCAGGTGGCGAACGGGGTGGCAGTTCGCATGGCGATTCTTTACGAGCTTCTCGGTGGCCAAGATGAGGATCTTGACATACCCTCAGCCCTCGAGGTGCCAGGTGAGTAGCTATCGGGAGAAGGGCAGCCCGTTGCGTAGGCGGGTGACTGTGGTCCGGGCCGTGATCCGGGATGGCGAGCGGTGCGAGGCAGCCCGTTGAGTAGGCGGGTCACCATTATACGGGGCGGGATCGTGGTCGACGCCGCCGGATACCGGCGCGCCGATGTAATGATCTGCGGTCAGACCATAGAAGACGTGGGACCAGATCTGAGCATTCCCCAGGGCGCCAGGGTGCTTGATGCCGGAGGCAGTGTCGTGGCTCCGGGCTTCGTGGACCTGCACAGTCATCTTCGCGAGCCTGGGTTCGAGCGCGCCGAGACAGTGCTCTCGGGTGCTCGCGCGGCAGCAAAGGGGGGCTACAGCGCTGTGGTAGCCATGCCGAACACGAACCCTCCTGTGGACCATGCGGGGATGGTCCGCGAGCTTCGCTCGATCGCAGCCGGAGCGCCTGTCCATGTAGCGGTCGCTGGTTGCATAACGGCAGGACGTGCAGGAGGAAGCCTCGCTCCCCTGGCCGAGATGGCGGCACTGGGTGTCAGGCTCTTTACGGATGACGGGAATTGCGTAGAGGATCCAGCCTTGCTCCGCAGAGCTCTCGAGTACGGACTTGACCTTCCTATTACGATAGCAGAGCACTGCGAAGATCCTCGTCTCGCCAGCGAGGGATGTATGCACGAGGGAGCCTGGTCGGATCGCCTAGGTTTGCCCGGGGTTCCGGCAGAGGCGGAGGAGTTCCTGGTCGCGAGGGACTGCACTCTCGCCAGGCTGACCGGCGGCCGGCTGCACCTGATGCATCTCTCGAGCGGTCGTTCGCTGGGAATCGTGAGAGATGCGCGGTCAGATGGCGCCCGCGTGACGGCAGAGGTGACTCCCCATCACCTGAGCCTGACCGACGCGGCCATTGCCGGCTACGACCCGGTGTACCGCGTGAATCCCCCACTGCGGCCTGC
>DAHXND010000120.1 GCA_027366675.1 Acidimicrobiales bacterium | reverse complement strand
GACTTCGGCTCTCGTCGCCTCACTGGCCGGTGGGACCGATCTTCCCGCCTTATCGATGCGCCGGTTGCGCTCGACGTGGCTGACATCTGTGGCTGATGCCATTGGCTTGCAGGCTTTCATGGCTGCAGCCGGGGTGGACTGCTCGCAAAGGCTGGGCGACATCGTTTCCCACCTTCGCCTCGTGTCCACCGAGCGGTCCATCGAGCTTCTGAGCGGTTTGCCGTGATCGATCCGGCCAGCCTCGCCCGCCTGGAGAGCCTCGTCGATGCCTCAGGTGTCGCCGAGAGGCTCGAGCTTGCCCTGCCGATCGGTGTTCGTCCCCGCCAGCTCACCGCGCGCACCCTTGTGATCGGGATGCTCCTTGCACTTTCCGACAGCCGGCCCGCTCATCTGTCGCGCGTCCATCGGGCTCTTGTCTCTCTGTCCGAGCACGATCGTCTCCGCCTCGGCGTCGTCCGCGACTTCCACGGAGTGCCCCATCAACTCACCTACCGCCAGGTGGAATACACCTTCTCCCGTGTCGCTACAGCACTGTCGAAGAAGGTTCCAGATGAGGAGCCTTCGGAAACGCTGAGCGTCGTCGTGGGTCACCTTCTCGAAGCCTCGATACCAGCGCTCTACAAGGATGCTTCCACCTCGTATGCCATCGACTGGACCGACGTGGAGACCTTCGCCTCCCCGGTGGCCAAGGGGGAAGTCGGCGGAGCCGACCCCGAGGCTTCCTGGGGGCACCGCAACAGTGGGGGCAGAGGGGGAAAGACCGAGCTCTTCTTCGGCTACTACGGCCAACTGGCCACCATGGTTTCCGACGAGGGGGGAGACGAGGTGCCAGAGGTCGTGCGGGCGATGTCCCTCACCACCTGCTCTACCGATCCGGTTCCCGCCTTCGTCCCTGTGCTCCAAAGACTGGTGAGCTCCGGAGTCTCCCTGGGCGACGTACTCGCCGATTCGGGCTAGGCATACCGCATCGCATCCAACTGGGCGATCCCGTTGCGCATGCTGGGCGCCAATATCGTGACCGACTTGCACCCGGCCGATCGTGGCAAGGCGGGAACCTTTGCCGGAGCAACCTGCTTCAACGGCAACCTCTACTGCCCGGCAACGCCGGAGGCGCTCTTCGAGGTGGAACCGCTGCCAAAGTCGGCAAGCTCCGAGGAGATCGAAGATCACGACGAGAAGACCGCCGAGCTTTCCCGCTACAAGCTTGTGCGCGCCTCGAAAGACGACGCCGACGGATACCACCGGGTTTCCTGTCCGGCTCTCGACGGCAAGATTCGCTGCCCGCTGCACCCCGAGTCGATGGCGCTCTCATTCGATCGTCCCGAGGTTCTTTCAGCCCCGGAGCATCCACCGACCTGTTGCATGCAGGCTACCGTCACGGTGCCACCTACGGTCAACGCCAAGACCCGCCAGAAGCACGACTACCCCTCCAAAGCACACCGCATCTCCTACGGGCGACGCACTGGCGTCGAGCGGTCCAACTCGCGCATCAGGGACCCCGCCACGACCGACATCTCCCGGGGATGGTGCCGTCTGATGGGCCTGGCGCCGATGAGCCTCTTCCTCGCCTGTGGTCTCGTCGTGGCCAACCTGGCGGTCATCGACGCCTTCGAGGAGCGCCAAGCCGACAACGCTCGCCGTGCCCTACTCGGCAAGCCTCTCCGCACACGCAAGCGCCGGCGCAAGACCCTGGCCGATCTGGCCGGAGCCAATGCTCCACCGGCGGAGGTCGAGGTGGACCCGATGGCGGAAACGGCCTGATCTCTCCCGGTCACCGGGGGTTGTCCGAGCGCGCTCCCAGCACGCCCAGCTCACGTCCTGGCGCCCCAGACGACGTGTCACACGGTCATGGCACAATAAGCTGGCGTCCAAATGTGAAGTGGTGACGTCTCCAAACGTGAAGACGTCCATGTGGAGGTGAGCGGACTCGAACCGCCGACTTCTACGTTGCGAACGTAGCGCTCTACCAGCTGAGCTACACCCCCAGACTGCCTGGGCTCTAAGTACCTGGCCTGCAAATGGCGATCGGCCACCCCAAGATTAGCGATTCCTGCCGCCAGGCTCGGCACCCGAGGATCGCAGCGTCGGTCGGTGAGTGCTCGACCATGCGAGTCCAGCGCCTGCACCGGCAGCGCCCCCCGGCACCGGCAGCGCCCCCCGGCAGCGCCCCCGGCACCGGCGCGTCAGTGTAGAACGCCGACCTCCCTAGATACCCCTGCTCTCCAGCGCCCGCTGCAGGCGGGCCTGGAGGACCGTCGTAGTGACATCGGCCCTGCTCCTCTCCAGGACAGCCCTCAGCGCATCAGTAGCCCGCCTAAGCCCTCCAGTCAGCGCATCCGGGTAATCGAGGGTCACAAGCAGGTCATATACCTCTTCCATGGACCTGAGTAACGACTCGGCCTCCGGGAGCTTGCCTTCCCGCAGCCGGTCCAGCAAGTAGCGACGCAACTCCGAGGCTGCCTCCGCCATGCCGTTCAGCCATGCAGGCACCTCGACTCCGAGCGCATCCGGCCCTGCCAGCTCATCTCCATCCACGAACGCTGCGGTCAGCCTCGCTTCGACATACTCCTTCTCTGCATCATGGAGAAACCCAGCGTGGCGGACCCTCGGGTAAGCATCGAGGGCGCTCTGGGCAGCCCTGAGCTCGCGCCCTGCCTCACTGACAAGCTCTGCATAGCGCTCGCGATCCTGCCGGTGTACAGCACGGATTGCCATGCCGCAGGCTCGGATCACAGAGCGGCAATGTCGCAGTCCTGATTCCCTGGATCTGTGGGCCAGTTCCAGGTGGATTCGCGCCTGCTCGCCGAGGACATGCACTGAGGATGCGGTCGGACTGGCAGCATCGCCCAGACCTAAAGCCATCTATTCGCTACACGATCAGTTGGCAGCGACTCGCTGCTCGAATGCTCCATCTGGGTCGTAATCACGGCTTCGCTCATCGACGTGAGCCCAGCTCGAGTACCGCGGCGGGTCAGTCTCTCCGACCTGCCGAGACACAGGACCATAGGCGCCTGGACGACCGGAAGCTGCAGGCAGGCTGGCGGCGCGCGCCTGCTCCAGTTCGAGATTACGGAGGTGCAGCAGTACTGCAACATATGCTCCTGTCGCGAAGACGCCAGCCACTCCCAGCCAGAGCAAGGCCTGCAGATGCGGCACAGCACCGAGGAGCAGGCAACCCAGGGTGCCACCGGAAAACCCGTAGAGAGCGTTGCGTCTCCGACGCAGGGTCCTCTGGCGCATGCGAAAGGCGGCCAATCCCCGGGGCACTGCGGTGCCTGCGTGGGTACCTGCGTGCCGTCCTACGCTCCTGCCATTATATACAGCACTGCCACCGTAGGGACCATCGTCGACATGGTAGTCACCAACCGATCCCGCGCTTTGGTAGACATGAGGCTCGTAGCTGTCTGCATTTCCTGCATTTCCCAGCGGTGGATTTCCTGCCGGAGGCGATGAGTGGTCCTCTTCATGGGAGGCTTCGTACCAGCTTGTATCATCGCGTACAGCGTGCAGCAGGCGACCCGCGGAACCTTCCTCCAGCGAGTCAAATCGATCGTAGGCGACCGAATCCTCTGATGAGTCGTGCGCAGCCCGCACGGGACTGAGCAGCGATATCCCCGCTCTGGAGGGCTGCGCCAGGCGATTGACGGGGCTCACCAGAGCGGGTCCCGTCCGGCGTAGGACCCGGAGCTGGCGGTGGAAGGCAACCACGGAGTCATCCGCATGCTGCGCCGCTCGTTTGCGCAGCAGCATAGGCCCCAGCACGATTGCCCACACGACTGCGAGGAACAGTATGACGACCAATGTCACTCTCCTAGACCTGCCCTTCCCCGTTTCGAATCAGCGTAGCCAAAAGCACAGCGCAAGTGGTGGATCCTTTCCTGCCGAACCACATGGCATCGCCCTCCCTTTCTCTGATACCCCCTAGCGGCGGGAAAACCCACCACGCTTCTAGCACCCCACATCCCCCCTTTCAATTGGTGCCAGTGAGCTGGGGTTTCTCCCTGGCTCTCTCGTATCAGATATCCACACTTCGCGAGGCTGCACGCCACCAGGAATAGGGGCCAGCGTGTGAGACCACATCGCTCCGAGATATCTCTTAGCCCTCGGCAATAAGTGCCCAGCGCGATCCGACCCGACGAGGCCTGACAGGAACGTCGTAGCACTCGCTCAGCGAATCATCCCGTAGCACCGCATCCAGGGGACCCGCATCCAGAATCCGTCCGGACTTCATGAGTAGTGCATGGGTGAATCCGAAAGGTATCTCTTCTAGATGGTGTGTTACCAGGACCATGAGCTTTATAGCCGCATCCGCCGCCATAGTGCCCAATGCATTCACTTGCGCCTCTCTGGCACCAATGTCAAGTCCCGCCATGGGCTCATCCATTACCACTGCCTCTGGCAGCGACATCATGGCACGTGCCAGAAGCAGTCGCTGGCGCTCGCCTTGCGAGCAGTCCCCGAAACTACGAGTAGCGATGCTTCTCGGGAGTCTGAGCTGCTCCATGATCGACAATGCTTTATCATTGTCTGCCTGGCCGTAGCTGTACCAACACGTTTCCAGCCCTGCATCCCTACCGGTAAGGACCAGACCGAGTGCATCGAGACCCGGTCTGAAGGTCCGGGTGAGTGCGTCGCTCACGAATGCGATGCGGCGGCGAAGCGCGCGCATGTCGCTTCCCTGGCGTGGACAGCCGAGCAGCCATACCGCTCCAGTCGTTGGCCGGATCTCGCCGGCCACGATCCGGGCAAGGGTCGTCTTTCCCGAGCCATTAAGCCCGAGAACCACCCACCGCTGCCCCTGCTCTGCGCTCCAGGTGATCTTTTCCAGGATGGGCTGGTCGTCACGCATGACGCCGACGCCCTCGAGCGCTACGTATCTCTCCGTGATATCAGTGGAATCGTAGTCAGTCGTCACTCCCCGGATCCGGCAAGCTGTGGATGATGGCGGGCCAGGTCCAAGCACTCCTCGCAGATTCCCACTGGCACCAGATGCAGCCTCATGAGCACAGCGAACAGCTTGCAGCCGACGCAGACGCCGAGGGCTGCTTCGAGCAGCGCGAAAACGATGATCATGCCTGCCAGCCCCCAACCCACATCGGTGAGACCGAAGCCCAGGCTGGCCACCGCTGCCGTCGTAGTGACCAGAGCACCGATGCCCTGAGCAAAGCGCTTCGCCGGGCCAGGAGCCGGTCTTTCCTCGAACGGCAGGGCTGGGGTCACCACGCGCACCACGAACTGGGCCAAGGGGCTCAGGCTCGGCCCTGCGACCACGCGCGCTGCGAAGCCATAGGCGATGACTGCCAGTATCCAGGGCTGGCCCAGCACTATGGCAAGCGCTGACATGATCACGACGCCGCCAGCAGTCAGTCGCGTGGAGACTTCGTTCACGGGGTTCGGGAAGGAGAACAACTGCTTCAAGCGTTCGTGCATACGAGTGCTCCCTTGGAGAACGTAGGACCTGCGGTCAGATCCCCTAATTGCCAGTAACACGATCACTATAGTCAGAATTATGAGACTTGTCCAGCCCCTCAGCCGGAAAGCGTGGGACCTACCCGCTCGATCGCGATCCTGAGAAGCACCCTGCGCTCACGCCACATCGCTGCCTTGAACTCCTCCCAGTCCGGGTGCTCCCCGGCTGCTGATCGGTAGAGATCTACGAGTCCATCCATGGCTCCTGGTAGTGCCACTATCTCGACAGGACCCTCCACCTGCACCCAGGGGCCGAAGAAAGCATCCGTGAACACGCACAGAGCGGCGAATGGCCGGCGGCGGAGGTGCGCCACTTTACGCGCCGTCTCTCGCGTGCTCACGACGGCATAGCCCGCGGCATCACTCCCGGCTACCACGGGCGTTGCCTGAGGTCGGCCATCTTCTCTCGTAGTCATGAGCACCGCGTGATGGTGGCTCGCCAGGAAGGACCGGGCCGAACCGACGTCGAGGTCTGCTTCTCCCATAGAGCGAATCTACATTCTCCGGCTGGCTGCACCGGCCCCTGTAGCGCCATACTTGGTATGCGTGATAGATCCTGGCGACGCCTGCGCGCCAATCACGGCAGCCACCCACCGGACTTGCGGGCTGGCAGCTTGAACCCTGACGTCGGTTACCTGGCAGCCTTCGGAGGCGGGATAGTCTCCTTCCTCTCGCCGTGCGTGCTGCCCCTGGTGCCTGCCTACCTCACCATGCTGACTGGCTTGGAGGCCAGCGAGATCGAGTCACCCACACCACGCCAGGTGGGGCTCATCCTA
>DAHXND010000104.1 GCA_027366675.1 Acidimicrobiales bacterium | reverse complement strand
AAGCGTTCCTACATCTGGCCGAACATGGGGCTCGACCGCTGGAACAACGGGGACCTGACCGGCCGGGCCATCGCAACCATGGCAGCCATCACCCACAATTTCGGCCGGCATGGCGCGGCGCTCGGCATCAACGGTGGTGGCCCGTACCTGATCTCGCCGGCCTCCCCGACTGGCACGACGGCCGCCTCGCTGAACCCCTGGCTTGCCTACGACGCCATCGACACCGGAAGGGTCAAGATGCTCGTGCCGCTCGACGGCAAGGACCCGGCCAACGGCGTGACGAAGGACCCGGTCGAGGTCTCGTGGCCCCTCAAGGCCGTGTGGTTCACCACGGCGAACATGGTGAGCAACGGGCAGCAGACAAAGCGGCTTCTCAGCCTGCTCGAGGACGAGTCCAAGCTGGAGCTCGTCGTGGTCTCGGACTCGATGCCGACCGACACCGTGCGCTACGCCGACCTCATCCTGCCGACCACGCACTGGTTCGAGAACGACGATGTGGTCAGCGGGCCTACCCACCCCTATGTCTTCCGCTCGGAGCGGGCGATCACTCCCCCCTTCGAGGCGAAGTCGGACTACGCGGCCTTCGGCCTCGTCGCCCAGAAGCTGGGCTTCGGCAAGTACTTCACGAAGAGCGAGCAGGAGCTTGCCGACTCGATCGTTGCGGCCAGCACCGCCGCGCTCGGCCCGGCAGGTGCCGCTCTCCTCGCGACCTACCAGAAGACCGGCGCGGTCCGCTTCAGCGCCCCGGGCTACGTAGGCAACACCGGCCCGGTCTTCCAGACCCCGACCGGGCGCCTCGAGCCGTACTCCGAACGCGTTCAGGTGAACTACCCGGCGGGGGGCTGGATCCCGACCAGCGCCGGGGTCGACCCGCTTCCCTTCTGGGAACCGCCCGCTCAGGCGTGGCCGGAGAACCCGCTGTACAAGAAGTACCCGCTCGCCTATATGCAGGAGCACTCCCGCTGGCGAGTCCATACGACCTACTTCGATCAGCCGTGGCTGCGCGAGGTGAACCCCGAGCCCTACGTGGACCTGAGCACCGCCGATGCCAAGGCACGCGGCATCGCCCAGGGTGACTACGTCGAAGTGTTCAACGACTACGGCAGAACGGTCGCCGTGGCGCGTGTCACGGGGAAGATGCGCCCGGGCCAGGTGAACCTGCCGAAGGGCTGGCAACGCTTCCAGACCAGGGACGACACCGGGTTCTCCGACGTCACCCACAACTGGCTGAACTACCGGAACGCGAACGGTGCATACTTCGACAACCTCGTCGAGGTCCGAAAGGTGGTGGTGTGAGATGGGAACGACCGACCGCACCTACCCGACGAATGCCTACGCGCGCCACAAGGAGACGCCATATCCCAAGGCCAAGTGGGGCATGGTGATCGACCAGGACCGCTGCATAGGCTGCTGGAGCTGCTCGGTGGCATGCAAGTCGAACAACAACGTTCCCCTCGGCTTGTGGTGGAACCGGATACTGACGGTCGGTGAGAACCCGTCCGGGCTTGACATCCGCACTACCGGCGGCATCGATGAACCCCTCGGCGAGTATCCGCACCTTACGCTCTCCTACCTACCGGTAAACTGCTTCCACTGCGACAACCCGCCATGCACGGAGGTCTGCCCGACGGCAGCGACCTACCGGCGCGAGGACGGTATCGTGATGGTGGACTGGGACCGCTGCATAGGCTGTCGCTACTGCATGATCGCCTGCCCCTACGGCATGCGTGTGTTCAACTGGGGCGTTCCCGATCAGGTGCCCGCCAATGATCCCGTCGACACCGGCACCACATATCACGTTGGCTCCCCCGCCAAGCCCCCCCGACCAAAAGGCGTGGTGGAGAAGTGTGACTTCTGCTACCAGAGGGTGGACAACGGGATGCAGCCATTCTGCATAGAGGTGTGCCCGGCGAGGGCACGCTTCTTCGGGGACCTGAACGACCCGAGCAGCGACGTCTCCCAGCTCGTGGCGCATGGAGCAGTTACGCAGGTGCGCGCCGACCTCGGAACTGAGCCGAAGGTCTACTACATCCCGCCCAAGCAGAGGGGTGGTGGCACTGAGGGCGAGCAGATCACGTCCCTGTTCGTGAACCCGGAACGCCGCTACCTCTCCGGAACCGTAGAGAAGCCGGGCTCATGAGGACCACCCGGAACCAGAGGCAGGAGTGCGTCCATATCCCGGCCGTCTCACCGATGCCGACCTTCGGGGAATCCGTTACGAGCCCCGCCATCACGAGCCCCACCACCACGAGCCCCACCATCACGAGAAGAGGTGACCGCCCATGACCATAGAAGGCACTTCGACCATGCAGGACACTGCCAGAGGAAAGTTCTCGCCGGCTGGGCGTGCCGTCGTGCTGGCCCTCCTCGCCCTTGCCATCTACGGGCTGTGGGCATGGAGCTACGAGATCTCGAATGGCCTCGCGGTGACCGCCATGCGCGACGTCCAGATCTGGGGTGCCTATATAGCTCTCTTCATGTTCCTGGTCGGAGCGAGTGCCGGCGGGATGATCGTGGCGTCGATCGGGACCATCTTCCACATAGACAAGCTCGCGCACCTCTCGCGCTATGCGATCATGGTCTCGCTTGCCACGATAACGGTAGCCGGTCTCTCGATCTTTCCTGACCTGGGTGAGCCACAGCGCTTCTGGCACATGTTCGCCTACGCCAACTGGACCTCACCGATGATCTGGGACGTGATAGTCGTGCTGGGCTACGGCTTCTTCAATCTGGCGTACCTATGGATCCACACGAGAAGCGATCTCGAGGCCCGCTACCACTGGCTGGCGTTCGGCCGGGACACCTCGGGTCATCCGAACGCCGCCAGGGATGCCAGGCTGATCCTCGGATTCGCCTACTTCGCCCTACCGCTCGCCTTCGCTCTCCACTCCATAACGGCATTTATCATCGGAACCCAGCCCTCGCACCCCTACTGGTACTCGACCGCCATGGCGCCGCTGTTCATAAGCTCAGCTCTCACCTCTGGAGTGGCGCTCGTACTGCTCGTCCTGCTCGGCCTGGAGCGCTTCGGACGGCTCGAGATGGGCGCTGACGCCAGACGGTGGCTGGGCGGCTTCCTGGCCGTGTCGATCCTGTTGAACTTCTTCATCATCATCGCAGAGGTGATCACGATAGCCGAAGGCCGCGTCACTGGCGACTGGGCAGGACTCGCCCAGCTCACTCTTGGCTCCTATGCGTGGATCTTCTGGACGGAGGTGGGAACCGGCATAGTGGCTCTAGCCATGGTGATCACACCTCGGGGGCGTGCGAGCCGAGTGTCCGTGGCCGGCGCATCTGTCCTTATCCTGATCAACGTAGCGCTCGAGCGCATCCAGCTCATCGTCGGAGGACTGAGATACCCGAATCTCGGCTACCAGCCAGGCATCTCACTCGGCACCCCCCAGGGCTTGACAACGGGAGGAGCGCTCACCACCGCAGGCGCCGCAGGCCCGAAGCCATTCCTGCCCACCGCCTCCCCGTTCGTTCCTGTCGCTCATTACGCCCCCACCTGGCTCGAGTGGTCAATCGTCGTCGGATTATGCGCGCTCTGGGGGCTGCTGGTGGCAGCAGGGATACGATACCTACCCCTGTCGGTTCCCAGAATCGCTCCAGCACCAGCACCCGCAGGATCCCCGGCACCCATACGGCTTAGCGACTCCCCGAGCCCAGCTCTCGGTCACACTATGTCGGACAGCCCGATAAGCCTGCCTATCTCTGCCACTATGAGCAGTGCTGCCACATCCGAAGCTGCTCCGCCCACGATGTCGAATATGTCGGATACAAGGCCCCCATGGATGCAGATCTATATCGACGGGTTCAGCTCATGACGAACAGGACGCGCGAGGAGACCCCCGTAGCAGGCTCCATCCGAGCCTGGGAGCTCCTTCGGGAAACGTCATCTCGCCGGTCGCTCGGTTGGCGGCGCCTGGCAGAGTCGTTCTACTATCCCACCGCAGACTGGGTGAACAGCCTTCTGGCGGGAGACGTCGGCCGCGACCTGCGTGCATCCATAAGCTGGCTGGACAGCGATCGCGAGATGTTCGATCCTGCACTGGATCTCCTCGGCCGCTACGTCGATTCCCGGGCAACGAGTAAACCAGCATCCGTCCAGCAGGACCTCGAGGTGGAGTATTCCCGTCTCTTCATAGGCCCAATCCGTGAGCCCCCCGCGCAGCCTTACGAATCGGTCTGGATGGACAGGGACCCCGACTCCGGACGGCCCATCTTCGGGGGGCCATCCATGGCTTCCGTCGAGCAGGCCTATGCGAGGCACGGACTAGCCCGCACGGCAGAGCACACTGACATGGTCGATCATATCGCGACTGAGATCGAGTTGATGTGCTACCTGACCGACAAGGAGGCAGCCGCCTGGGGGGCTGGCGACATCGAAGTCGCCAAGGAGCTGCGCTCGAGCGAGCATGCTTTTCTGTCAGAGCACCTAGGGCGCTTCGCCCCGGAGATCTGTGACGCAGTAGGCAAAGCTGCTTCCGAAGACCCCTACGCTGCTTTCGCCGGGTTCCTGCTTGCCTTCCTTGCCGTCGAGTCAGGGACTCCGTACATGGAGGTCGTCGCCTCCATCTGGAGCTCCCCGGAGCCGCCCCCTGGTGCGCCGCCGGCTGCCTAGGCTACTGCGGGCTCACCCGGCAGAGACGCTGCGTGCAGCGAGCGGTCGTGATGGCCCTCTGGTTCTGTGCTGCGGAGAGCATCTCGGCTCACCCGAGCGCGAGTACCTGGCAAGCTCTGCCCTTCTGAGCGCTTCCACTGAGACGGTGATAGTGGTAGATGCGCTCTGCCGTCGCCCGGACCGAGCAGCACACTTGGCCATGATGCACAGGCCAATGCCACTAGTCGTGCTCGGATGTGACAGTTCGTGTGCCCGAGCAGCTCTCGCTGAGATCCGAGATGCCGGCATAGACAGCGCAAGAAGCACGATGGCATCGTTCGGACCCGCTCTCAGGGCCACGAGGGGACCCCATCAGCCAGACGAGCGTGCGCTCCACCTGCTGGAGGCAACGGTATCGGGCGCGGCGTATCGGGCCAGCGCCCTCGCAGGCTCGCCAGATGCCGGGGTGGAGCGCCGGCATCTGGCGAGTGGGATGGACAGGCGCGCCCTGCTCCGGCCTTGGCGCCGCGTGGCGCGTACTTCCTCCGTCATCGACTCCTCCCTCTGCTCGGGTCCGAAGCGATGCGGCGCCTGCATTCCTGCCTGCCCGAGCTCCGCCCTGGTGGTGAACGGCGGGGACCTCGCAGTGGATCCGAGTGCATGCACGGCCTGTGGCGCGTGCAGCTTCGCCTGCCCTGCAGGGGCCATCACCGTTCCAGGATCACCCCCTGGCGCCATTACTGACCAGATCACAGCCCTTGTCACTTCGGACATCACACTGATCGCGCTCCGTTGCGAGCACGATCAGTGTGATCGTGAAGTGGATGCCGGGGAAGAGACCGGACTGTCTGCGGCAATCGTCGACCTGCCCTGCGCCGCGATGGTAGGACCTGGCCTGCTGCTGGGCCTTGTCACTGCCGGAACCGCAGTAAGCGTGTATCCATGCGCCACATGTCCGAGCACACGACGCCTCGCGGGCACGGTGGAGCTGCTCAGCCGTGTCACTGCCGCCCTCGGTGTCGAATACCTGATGGACGGGATCGGAACCCCACAGCCGGCTGGGCGGGGCCCAGGCGAGGTCGCGCTGGACCTGCTACATCGCCACGAGGGTGACCCGAAGCCAGATCGCACCTGCTCTACCCAGAGAGAGCTGTTTTCGCTTCGCGAGCCGGCGTCTACGATAGCTGTGCTCCGGTCACTACTGGCTCGCCTGGAGCCTGGCTCGCCAGCCGCTCCCACGGTGATGCCCGACGAGGCCGCTCCTCTCGCCATAGTGAGAATCGACAGTGCCAGATGCACCTTCTGTGGGGCCTGCGCCCTTGCCTGCCCCACCCAGGCAATCAGCCAGAGCGATGCTGGGGGTGCCCTCAGCGTGGACGCCGCCGCGTGCAATGCCTGCAACCGCTGCGTGATCGCGTGCCCGGAGGAAGCGGTATCGGCGGTACGGGGCATAGACCTACCTATGATCCTTGCCGGAGCGGTGACAATCGAGCGCACCGGGGGCTCGGCCACATGCCCGAGGTGTGGTGCCCTGCTCGACGAAGACCCTATCCTCGAATCCGTGCTCGGCCGGCTGGCTGCGAGTGATGCCAGTCCTGCCCTGCTCGAGACCCTTGGTCACCCGGGAACCTGCGTGGCTGGGCGAAGCGAGCTCGCTCACTACCCTGGATCGTGGTGACCAGGAAACCGTGAGCTTGCAGAGATCACCTCTCGTGAATGCTGATGCGGGGAGCACCGCTCTGGTACGGATAGGGCCGCGGCGCACCCCTGCACTGAGCACTCCTGCACTGGCCAGGGAGATGCCATTGTCCGGGCCGCTCGTGGACAGCTTCGGGAGAGTCCACACAGACATGCGACTCTCGATCACCGACCGTTGCAACCTCCGCTGCCTCCACTGCCTTCCTGCCGAAGGCGTGACCTTCCTCCCACGCTCAGAGCTGCTCGACTTCGATGAGCTGGCCCGGGTGGCCGGAGTCGCCCGCGAGCTCGGAGTCACCC
>DAHXND010000103.1 GCA_027366675.1 Acidimicrobiales bacterium | reverse complement strand
CCGCCGTGATGTGGCGGCCTTCGTAGTGGAGCCTATCCAGGGCAAGGGCGTGAACGAGGCTCCCGCCACCTACTGGGAGGAGGTCCAGGAGCTGTGCCGGCGCTACGGCACGCTACTCGTGATGGACGAGGTCCAGGTAGGCATGGGCCGGACTGGCGCATTCTTCTGTCACCAGCACTGGGGGCTCGAACCCGACATCATCACCGTCTCGAAGGCGTTGTCAGCTGGCTACGTTCCGGTAGGGGCGATGCTGTGCACGGCGGCTGTGCACGACAAGGTGTTCAGCTCGATAGAGCGGGCGGTCGTCCACTCCTCGACCTTCGCTAAGAACCAGCTCGGGATGGTGGCAGGTCTCGCTACCCTCCACGTGCTCGACAACGAGCACGTGATCGAGCACGTGCGCGAGTCCGGAGAGAGGTTCATGAAGGCACTTCGCGCGCTCCAGGAGCGCTTCGAGCTCCTGGTCGACGTTCGCGGGATGGGGTACATGATAGGGCTGGAGCTCGGGCAGCCGAGCTCGTTCAGCCAGAGGTCTCGCTGGCGCCTGATCGAGCTGACCCGTTCCGGGCTGTTCTCGCAGCTCATAGTCGTGCCGCTCTTCCATCGCCATCACATTCTCACTCAGGTGGCCGGCGACAACATGAATGTCGTAAAGCTGCTCCCTCCTCTGATAGCAGGGGACACCGAGATCGACATGTTCGTTGAAGCCTTCTCCGATGTCCTCGACGATGCAGGATCCTTCACCGGGATCATGAGGAGCTTCGGGAAGCCCATGGTAAAGAGCGCCCTGCGTCGCTCCCCCAGGTGAAGGAGAGCGACGGTGACTGTGCTAACGTCCGAGCTCCCGTTCGGGAAAATCATGAAGAACGGCAACCCTCTATGAGAGCCTCTATGAGAGCCTCTATGAGAGACGGCGGAGCCGCGATGGGAGGGAGTGGAGCCGGCCAGGATGAGCGTCCTCCGGCAGCTTCTCGCCCTGCTGGCGCTGGGGAGCTGTTCTCTCTCCTGCCGGGCGATCGTGTGCTGGTGACGGGTGCAGGGGGATTCATAGGCTCGGCCGTGGCGCGTGCGCTGCTGGCGAGGGGCGTTCACACGGTGGCGCTGGCGGAGCCCGGAAGCGATCCCCGGAACCTCGAGTCCCTCAGGGCGCTGTCTGGGGAAGGGGGCTTCGAGGTGGTGGAGGGGGACCTGCGGGACGCTAGGTCCGTGAGCGATGCCGTAGAGGGATGCCGGGCAGTGGTTCACGTGGCGGCCATCTACCGGTTCTGGGCACGCGACCCTGAGGCTTTCTACGCGGTCAACGTCGGGGGAACTGTCAATGTCCTTCGTGCAGCGCTCCGCTACGGCTGCGAGCGCGTGCTCTACACGAGCACGGTAGGAACGATAGGGCTCGATCCCCGAGGACGACCCGTTGACGAGGATTCGCCGGCGCGGGTGGAACGTCTCCATGGGTGGTACAAGCGCTCCAAGTATGTAGCCGAGCACGAGGTGCTACGCGCAGGCGCCCGGGGGCTTCCCGTCGTCCTGGTGCAGCCCACCACCCCGCTCGGTCCGGGCGATCTGGGCCCGACACCGACAGGCAAGATAGTGCTCGACTACATACGAGGCAGGATGCCTGCTTACGTAGACACAGCTTTGAACATCGTCGACGTGGACGATGTCGGAGAAGGGCATGTGCTTGGCCTCACCCGGGGTCAAGCGGGACGGAGCTACATCCTGGGCGGCGAGAACCTCACCCTGGCCGAGATCTTCGAGGTGCTGGCATCCTGTACGGGCAGGCCAGCTCCCAGGCATAAGGTCCCGAAGCGCCTGGCCATAGCTGCCGCATACGGATCTGAGCTCGTAGAGGGCCGCATGCTCCGGCGCTCCCCGTCTGTGCCCCTGGAAGGAGCTTGGATGTCGACCACGAAGATGGTTTTCGACGATTCGCGAGCCCGCACCGAGCTCGGCTACAGCTCGCGCCCGGCGAAGGAGGCCATCTCCCGATCTGCCGAGTGGTTCCTCGGGCAGTTCACCTGACGAGGCTCTGACGCCTGCCGCACGGCGAGGCCGCGGCCAGAGATCCCGGCCAGAGCTCGCAGTGTGGTCATCTCGCTCCAGCTCTGACTGACGTCCGCGTCACTTGCCGCTATTGGGTAGGTGTGCGATGCTGCGTGGGTGCAAGCTGGTGAGAGCACTGATCCTGTCCAGCCCTCACGTCATGGAGCGCCGGCTGGAGGGAAGCGGGAGGCGCGAAGGGCGGAGCGACGGCGTGAGCTCATAGAGGCCGCCATCAGAGTCATACGTAAGGAGGGTCCAGGGGTAACCATGGACCGCATGGCCCAGGAGGCAGGCATCACGAAGCCCATCCTCTACCGGCACTTCACAGATCGCAGTGGCCTTTGCTCCGCTATTGCCGAGGCGGTGCTCGGTGATCTCACGAACGAGATGGAGAGGAGCCTTGCCAGGGTAGCGACCACTCGCGAGCTGCTTTTCGTAGGGGTGGATTCGTTCCTGCAGTTCGTGGAGCGCGATCCCGCCCTGTACCGGTTCCTCTCCTACACGGCGCCGACGGTGCTCCCTGATAGCCGTAAGCCCATCGAGGATTTCCAGCGGCACATGGCTCTTCTCGTCGCGAGCGTGGTGCGGGACGCGCTGGAGAAGGGCGGTTTTGACCCGGTTCCATCGGAGGTCTGGGGATTCTCGGTGGTCGGCATGGTCCATTTCGCCGAGAGATGGTGGGTGGAGCAGGCTGAGCCCCCATTCCCGAGGGAGGAGCTGAGCCGCTACCTCGGTGCGCTCACCTGGCGCGGGCTCGCCGGGGGTCCTGAGCTCCTGGCTCGCCAGGCAGGGAGCGAGGGAGGAGCCTAGCCTGATCGCGCCGAAAACCCCGGCCCTTCAGGGCCGGGAGAAGTCACAGGGTCTCGGAGCGTTGCTCCCGGCGGGGGCATGTCCGTCCCGCGTGGCGTCAATCTTCGTCCGGCGTGGTGTCAACGGATCCCGGCAGGTCGCATGGGTCATCGGGTGTGTCTACGCAGCGCTCGCATTCGAGCTCGAGCGTGGCGTGGCCTATCCCGAAGGGCTCCCTGATGGCCCGCCGGACCTCGGTGCCTACAGCCTGGGCCTCTTCCAGGCTGGGATGACCCGTGAGCACGAGGTGTGCAGATAGGGCCCGTAGATCGCTCGAAAGGCTCCAGACATGGAGGTCGTGAACCTCACCTATTCCCGGCACGCCCTCCATGGCGTTCCCAAGGGCTCTCATGTCGATGCCGCTCGGCGTACCTTCCAGGAGGATGTCCATGCTCTCGTGGAGCAGGCGCCATGCCTGGTAGCCGACCGCGATGCTCACGACGAGAGCTGCGGCAGGGTCTATCCATACGTTCCCGCCAGTGGCCAGTATCACCAGGCCTGCCACCGATACGAGGGCCGCGGTCGCTACGTCGCCTACCAGGTCAATGAGTATGGCGCGCTCCGCCAGGCTATGGCCGTGCTCGCGGAGCAGGTAGAGCGCTGCGCCGTTTGCCACCAGAGCAGCGACCCCGACCAGGAGCTCCACCTCGCCGTTCACCGGTCGCTCGTGGAGGAGACGCGTAACCGACTGCCAGGCAACGAACACTGTCCATCCTGCCACGAGTAGGGTATTCCCCAGGGCTATTAGAATCGTTGCCCGATGGAACCCATAGGTGTGCATGGGAGTGGGTGGTCTCGATGCCCATCGAGTCGCGACGAGCACCCCGGTTATAGCGGCTATGTCGGTGCAGCTCTCGCCTGCCTGGGACCAGAGGCCGAGCGAGCGGGCGAGGGCGCCTGCTACGAGCAGGCCCGCTACGAGGGCCGCGTTGATCGCGAGAGCTATTATCATGCGCACGCGGCCATCAGGCGTTCCCCTGGGCTGATAGGTCGCGCTCTTCATAGCTTCCGTCTCGCTCAGCTGCCCGGAAATCCTCGCGAGATCCTGGTAAACGGCTGTGCCGTAGCTTCTCCTGGTCTCCACTGCTGGTGGGTCGAGATTCTGGATCCCTGCCAAAGCTGCTCTGGATAGGCGCCGGTAGCTACGAGCGAAGCGAGCTCTGATTGGACGAGAGCGAGATCCTGGGGATGGGTGACCCCGATGCAGCGATCTTCGGTGTGCAGGACGCGTACCGGGAGGGATCCGTGCTTGCCGAGCGCGGCCCCGATGACCTCCGGCAGGAGGACCTCCGTCTGGCCTGCCCGGCTGGCAACATGCGTACCGGCAACGTTCGTTCCGGCTGCATCCGTACCGGCCACATCCGTACCGGCCACATCCGTACCGGCTGCGCGCATGAAGGAATCGACCGCCTCCTCGAGCAACGGGATGATGGCCATCTGGAATCCCCAGCAGTTCACCGATACCGGGACGTCCGGGCCTACCGACTCGAGCGGGTCGGCTGCGTGCCCGGGATCCTGGCTGGCTGGTCCATCGCCTTGGCCAATGGGGGCTGTCGAGAACGTGCCGTCCGGCTGCCGTCTGACCGTTCGCTCATCTATGAGCGTCAGGTTCCCGGTCGCATCTGCTGCACATAGTGCTCGCGTTACCGGCTGGTCGGTCAACACGGTGTTCCCGAGGTGGTAGGCGACCAGGGCGTGATGTGATCCATCGGAGGATAGATGGCCGGCGAGAGTGCCCAGAGCTTCGAGACCGTAGATGTCGTCACCGTTCAGGACGCCGAAAGGGCCCTCCAGGTGCTTCGCCGCGACGAGAACGGCGTGTGCGGTACCGGGGGGCTTGCCATGCTTTTCTACGAAATCACGTATAGCGGGATCCCCGTCTTGGACGGCGAAGGTGACCTCTATGCCCGAGGGCCAGCACCGTGCGACGTGGTAGGAAAGAGCCCCCTCCATGGCGAGCCTTGTCACGATCACGATCCGATCGAAGCCCGCTCTGCTGGCCTGGTCGGCGGTTACGTCTATGACTGCCTCCCCGTGCGGCCCTACAGGTGCCAGTGGCTTGAACCCGCCGAAACGCCGGGCCATCCCGGCAGCCAGAATCACGAGAGTCGTCACGATCCCATGTTAGGGCCGAAGTGGCCAGGCACTTCGGCCCTGCCAGCCATGCTCGGATATCCGGGTACTTTCGCGCCGGTGACCGGCTGAAGCGGGCAGACTGTAGGAGTGGCTTCACAGATACCAGATTCAATTGCGCCCGGCAGTCCCTCTGGTCACCCGGTGCCGCCAGAAGAGCATGTGCCGCCGGAAGAGCCAGCTCCGCCAGAAGACGGTGGGTCAGTGGATGACCGTGAGCTGGAGCGGCGGCTTCACGCTCTGGAGGAGCTTATGAAGATATTGCGTCCGGCTGTCCAGGCGGACGGTGGTGACCTCCTGCTGCGGAGCGCAGATGCCAGAAGTGGTGTGGTAGAGCTGGCTCTACAGGGCGCGTGCAGCAGCTGCGCTATCAGCTCGGTGACGCTGACCCAGGGAGTGGAGAGGATCCTCCGCGATCGGCTGCCATGGGTGACCGAGGTCCATGGCGAGGTGGAGGAGACCGAAGACTCGTTCGCTGCAGTCGGGCAGGGGAGCTGGGTGCCGAAGGAGCCATGATGGGCTGCCTGTGACATCCAGCGCCTTTCAGCGGCCCCAAGCTGGAACGGGCTGGCGAAGGAGGCCTCCTGACTCACCAGCTAGCTTCATCCGCCAGCCAGCGCTAATGGCTCCTCATCGGCCAGTCAGCGCTAATGCCTCCTTTTCCTCCACCGCTCCGTAGCGTACGAGTGGCTCGAAGGCATCGAGGGGGGAACGGTCCGGGTTCTTTATGCCGTGCCAGGGGATGCTTGCCAGCTTCGTCGTCGCGAAGCGGTGGGCGACCAGGGCTTTCCTGGCATCAGAGCGCTCCCTCAGGGACCAGGCAGCCTCCTCTACCAGCAAGGCACCTTCAGCCAGGTCGGCCAGCAGCTCTGCAAGGCGCCTCGAGTGCAGGAGGTTTATCTCTTCGGGGGCCTTCTCCAGGTAGGCAACGGCCTCCTCGGCCTCTTGGAGGCTGGCGGCAACGATATCTATGGGCCCAGATAGCCCTTCCCAGCCGGCACCTGCGTCCAAGGCAGCACGGACCCTGGCGAAGAGGGCCTCCTGCCCAGCCTCTCTACGCATCGCCCGGCGGACATCGAGCGAGCAGATGTTCTCGGTCCCTTCCCATATGGTGTGGCACTGCGCGTCACGTAGCTGGCGTGCCATAGGGAAGTCCTCCATGTAGCCGTTCCCGCCGAACACCTCCAATGCCTGGATGGCAGCGAGGAGGCCGGTTCTCGTGGTGCGCAGCTTGGCCAGTGGTATGAGGATCCGGCGCAGGCGCCGGGCTTCCTCTGGATCGTCGCCGAGGCGCACGGCAGATGCGCACTCGAAGGTGAGCGCCATCCCGGCTTCGAGCCCGACAGCGAGGTCGACCAGCGTCTCGCGCACGAGCGGGTAGCGGTCTATCCTCTGCCCGAACTGCTCTCGCCTCGCTGCATAGATCGCCGCTTCCAGGAAGCAGCGTCTGTGTATTCCAAGTCCCATGAGAGCCACGCCGAAGCGGCTTCCGTTCACCATCTCCATCATCCGGTGGATTCCCTTACCGTCCCTGGCCAATGCCAGCGGATCTGTCTCCGAGGGCTCCTCTTCCCTGGCGCCAGCCTGAGAGGTGGCCATTTCCCTGGTGCCAGCCTGAGAGCTGGCCGTCCTGCTGTCACCATCGGGGATCTGGCTGCCTGCCTGGCTGCCTGCCTGGCTCCCGCTTGCCCCGCGTGACGGGGCTGCCAGCCAGGCCTTCGCTCCGGCGAGGGTGACCTCGCCCGTCGGTACTCCAACAGTGCCCAGCTTCGGCTTCAGGCGCTTTACCGTAAAGCCGTTCGCCGACCCATCAGGGAGGTGGCGCGGGACGATGAAGGTTGCCAGGCCTCGTGTCCCGGTCGTCGCCTCAGCCGGGCGAGCGAGCACGATGAACACGTCGGCATCCACATTCGAGCAGAAGTGCTTGTCCCCGTAAAGCCTCCACTCGTCACCATCTGGTATGGCCTGGGTAGTGTTCGCTCCTACGTCGCTGCCTCCCTGCCGCTCCGTGAGGAACATCCCTCCCTCCCAGGCGCTGCCCGGGTCATTCGTCCTCAGCCGGGCAACTATGTCGTCGCGTATCCCGTCAGGTCCGTAGCGCTCTACCAGGTCGGCGGCGGCGCTGGTCATGCCGAGGGCACACAGTGCCGCAGTCTCGCTCTGGGAGAGCAGGTAGCTGAGGGCAGCCGACAGCACTGCAGGAACCGAGCGCTCCGCGAGCAGGGAGAGCCCGGTGAAGCCATGGCGCACGAGATCGGCCTTCGTGGCCGTCCATGTGGCATGGTGGACGACTTCGCCCACGTCATCACCGAAGCGGTTGTAGCGGCGGAGCACCGGGCCGCTCTTATCGGTCAGCTCGGCGCGCTCTGCCAAGACCTGGCCGATCAGTGCACCGAAGTCTGCTACATGGCGTTCTGCGAATGAGCGATCTTCGGGGTCGGGCAGGAGCCGATCGAGGGTGAGAGCGAGATTCGGATCGACTTCGTACCAATCGAGACCTATTGCCTGGGGATACTCAGCGTAATCAGGGAGCATGCTAGGAGCTTAGCGAGATCGCGCCAGAGACCCCGGCCGTGACTTCTCCCGGCCCTTCAGGGCGGGGAGAAGTCACCGTCTCCGGTCAGTAGTCCCGGGTCGCCGCGGTCCGCACCCTAACCGGCCGCTTCTACCGGCTTGCCTCGATCACGGACATCCAGTGGTCCAGAACTGCCTTCGTGAGCTGGCCTCTCTCTATGTGCGCTACGTTGCCATCTCTCGCGATGAAGATGGTGTCCGGCAGGCCGAAGAGCTCGTATGGGCCGTTGGCAAGGGTGGCCGACGGGTCGAAGGCAATCCTGTAGCGTACCCCCGACTCCTTTACCAGAGCTCGTGCCGCGCTTGCGCTATCGTTTGTGTCGACACCTATGAACTCGACCGGTGGTCTAACCGCTCCTGAGCTTCCCGACCTGGAGCCTCGCCCAGGGAGCTCTGAATCGTAGGCTTCGGCGAGCAGCGGTAGCTCCTTCCGGCACGGCGGGCACCAGGAGGCGAAGAAGTTCACTATGACCGGCCCTCCCGGACGGCCACCCAGGCTCACCTGTCCCTGGCCGGGATCCAGGCTCGGGCAGGTGAATGCGGGCGCGGGCCTGCCGGTCTCTACGGTGGTGACGGTTGACACGTGGCAGGCCGGCTCACCAGATGAGCCCGACGTTGCCTTCGTGGAGAAAGCGCCTGAGACGACCGCTCCGATGACGAGAACGAGGACCGCTGCGCCGATGCCTCCGGCGGCCGCCATTACGCCAGGCGACCGGCGAAGGCGCCGCTGCCCGCCGGTGGCTGTCGCTACGCTGCCCGCCGGGTCGTCGCGAGACTCGTCGTCCTGGGAATGGCCTTCCCCGGCATCCTGGGCGGTTCCCACACATGCATTCTTGCGCCATTCTTGCGCCAGGTGCCCTTCAGGGGGAAGGCTTGGCGTTCATGGTCACCGCTAGCCAGCTAGAGAAGCCGGCAACGTCGGGCCCGGGGGGATCCACTGCCGAGATGGGCTCGAGCTCGTCATGGGCCAGTCCCCGGCCGGCCCTACCCGGCCGTCTGGCTCCTGCTCTCGTGTCCGATGCCCCGGTTCATGCACGGGCGTCCGCCCCGGGATCAGAGCCGGCGTCCACCAAAGCATACGAGACCGGCCGGCTGCGAATAGCCTGCCTCGTCTACCGGGGCAACCCACGGTGTGGCGGGCAGGGGGTGTACATGCGTCACCTGAGCCGGGAGCTGGTGGGATTGGGGCACGAGGTAGAGGTCTTCTCCGGCCCACCCTATCCGGTGCTCGATCAGGGGGTGAGATTCACGCCAGTTCCGAGCCTGGACCTCTACAGAGAGCCTGATCCGTTTCGAGTGCCAAGGCTGCGTGAGTTCCACACCTCTATAGATGTCCGGGAGTTCGCCATTATGGCGATGGCGGGTTTCCCGGAGCCACTGACCTTCAGCCTTCGGGTGCGTAAGCTTCTCGCGGCTCGTCGTGGCGACTTCGACCTGGTGCATGACAACCAGTGCTTCGGAAGCGGCCTTCTCGGGCTCATGAGCGACGGCTGGCCGCTGCTCGCTACCTTGCACCACCCGATCACCGTGGACCGCGATCTGGAGCTCGCGCACGCTCCCGGTCCCTGGCGCCGCATGACCCTGCGACGGTGGTACGGCTTTCTCCGGATGCAGCGGCGCGTGGCGAGGCAGGTTCCCCGCATAGTAACAGTATCTAATTCATCACTGAGGGATATAGCAGCACAGATGGGTGTAGATCCGGAGCGCATGTCCGTGGTCCCCGTGGGGGTGGACCACGAGGTGTTCCGTCCCTATCCCGGGGTACGGCGCGTTCCCGGTCGGATCATGACGACGGCCAGTGCAGACGTCCCGCTGAAGGGCTTGACTTTCCTGCTCGAGGCGGTAGCCAAGCTGCGACCCGAGCGCGACGTCGAGCTCGTGGTAATAGGGAATCCTCGTCCGGGTAGCGCGGTCAGCCGGAGGATCGAAGAGCTCGGCCTCGGCGAGTCGCTCCGCTTCGTCTCCGGCGTAAGCGATGATGACATAGCTGAGCTATACGCATCTGCC